>JAUSII010000046.1 GCA_030648035.1 Deltaproteobacteria bacterium
AAAGAAAGTGATTGGGTGGGATGTGCGCAGGTGATTTTTATCCTCCGGGGTCCATCAATAAAAATCACCGAGGGCAAGCTGTCGGTTTGGGTCCGACCCAAACCGAACAGCGACCCTCCCAATCACTTTCTTTCGCTTTCCGCTACGGTTGTCTTCGATGATTTTTTTTAATATCTCAATTCCTGCTCGATTAATCCGTTCTCTTCTACTTTGAGATTGATCCATTTTTTGAGGATCTGCGAGGTTGATCTGTCGTGGTAGCTGGCTTCGATGTAGTAGCGGCCCGGAGAGATATCAAACGTCTGCCAATCCTGTCCTGTCATGCCGCTCAAAATGGGGAAGTCGTGGTTGTATTCGTAAATCTTGAATCCAACCGGAATGATTTCGTTGTTGGTGCCGCGGCCGATCATCCGCAGTTTGGCGTTGGTGAAAACCGCTTCGCGCACATAGAGGGTTCCGGCTTCCACCTTGATGTCGCGCATCCAGACGTTGGGTTTGGGATCGACGGATGATTCTGCGTCGATCACTTTAATGTCATATTCGCCCGGCATCAGATCGAGTTGCAGCCAATCTTTAATCGGGCCGGCGGTGGCTACCACATCTTCCGTTGCCCAGTTGTAAATGTAAAACGTGGCCTTGATTCTGGCCTCTTTCACATTGCGGGCCAGCAGTTTTACCGTTCCCAATTGGAATACCAATTTTTGTTCGCTGGTTTTTCCTTCATCCACGGAAACATCATCCATTTCTGCCACGGGTGGTTTTGCATAAATCGTTGAGAGGAAAGCGGCCTGTATGTTGTATTTGCCGGGAGGCAGGGCGAAAGAGGCCTTTCCCTCCTGTGAGGTGATTTTGGCAATTTCGTGTCCGTCTTCCGGGTCGAGTACTGTGAAAGTTGCCGGAGCCGGATCTTTTTCTCCCTTAAGGGCGATGAGGTTGAGGAGTCCCACTTTCAAAGTGATCGTCTGTTCAACAATCGCTCCCCCCTCGATTTTGATCCCTTTCAATTCTCCTGTCGGTTGCACCTGCACCGCCGGATCGATTCCTTCCACAAAAATATCGTAGGTTCCCGGGGGCAATTCGATACTGCCGCCGGCGCTGTCGACTTGTCCCTTGGAAATTTCAGCATCGGGCTCTCCGGTTCGTGTGACACGATAAAGCATGGCGACCGGTTGTTGTTGGGAGGTCTGTCCCTTCAGGGAAAGTGTTCCGGTTTGAAAAGAGAAATTTTTGACGAAGCCCTGTTCCAGACTGATTTTGATTCCCGGTTCGGAGAGGGTCATCTCCTGACCCACCGGTGCTGTGCGGTTGGCGATGAGATCATAATTGCCGGGCTGAATGAAAAGGGTCGATTCTGTTCCGTCGGATTTGAATTTGGCCACCGTCTCCTCGGATCCGGCTTTATAAAAAATATATTCGGTTTCGGCCGGTTCACCTTTGGCATCGTGGGCGGAGAGAGTGATGGAGGCGAGATCAAAATGAACGCCCTGTTCCACTTTTCCCTGTCCGGTCAGTTCAACCCCTTTCAAAATTTTGGAGGGTCTGTTTTCTTCGATTGAATCGCTGTATTCCACCATCACATCGTAATTGCCGGGGGGAAGACGGAAAAGTTCGATGCCGTAACTCGATGCCTTCTGCACCACTTCTTGTGTGCCGGCCTTATAGATGGTGATGGTGGTCGGAAGAGGGGATGCACCCACCAAAACTTTGAGCCGCAGATTGTAGGGAACGGTGGAACGAAGGGCTTCATCCAGCGCGCTCGCAAGTTCTTCGCGGGTGCGCGCCAGCAGAAAAACCCCCTTGGAACTTTCCGCGATACATTTGAGTCCGGCTTCATCGGATTGTGGAACATCATAAGCCACAACATGCGTGATGATTTTGAAAGCCCCTTCATGAAGTTCTTTGGCCACCGCACACGGATCCTGATTGCAGGTGTCCCTTCCGTCGGCCAGCAGAACAATCACGCGATCTTCATTCTGCGCCGACAAATCTTCGGCGGCTTTTTTCAAAGCATAGGCGATGCAACTTGCGCCCCTGGCCTCGATATCCGACAAACTTTTTTTAATCTCTGCGCTGTCGATGAAGGTCAGCGGCACCAGCAGAACACTGTCACTGCACTCGTTGGACTCCAGGGGATATTGCGAACCGAAAACCCGCAAGGCAAGATGGACAGGAGGTTCTTTCAATGAGGCCCATTGCGAGGCAAGATCTTCCACGATGGTTTTTGCCGCGTTTATTTTTGTGTCGGATCCCAGAAGACCGTTCATGCTCCCCGAGGCATCCAGAATCAGCTCGACCGCCATGCCAGACTGGATCAGGGTTGGTTGAAACGGAATCGGCTGGGGCGGTGGGGTTGTTGTCGTGGTGGTTGTCTCGACTTTGACCGTCCCCGCTTGTGGAGTGATGGTTATTTCGAGCGGCGATGTCGTGACCGCAATTTTTTCCTGATTCTGGTTTTTGAGTTCCAGAGGGGCAGAGTTCACCTGAATTTTGTTGGTGGCATTGTCTTGTGCAAATAAAAGAACCGAGAAGAAAAAAAGAAGGGAGGCAAAAGCAAATTTGGAAATGGAAAAATTCTTAAACATCGTCTTTTTCTATCACAATGTATGAAGGTTGAAAAGGGATTGATTTACCTCCACTTGAAGAGTAAAGAGCCCAACATGCAAATGCCTCTCTGGGATCATCTGGGTGAGTTGAGAAAAAGAATGTTCAAAGTTTTTATTGCGGTGGGTGTTCTGACCGGCCTCTCCTTTTTTTGTTCGGACTGGATGCTCCAGTGTCTGCTGAAGCCATTTCCAGATGCGTCGCAGGGGCTTATATCTCTTCAGCCTGCGGGCGTTTTTATGGAGAGCATGCGCCTGGCGTTGATCAGTGGTTTTGTTCTGACGCTCCCTCTCATTTTGTATCAGGTCTGGTCGTTTGTCTCCCCCGGTTTGAAATCGTTTGAAGCAAAAGCATTTCTCATCAGTCTTTATGCCGGCACATTTCTTTTTCTGATCGGCGTGGGATTCGCTTATTTTCTGGTGATCCCCAAGGCGCTTGTTTTTTTCTGGGATTATAGTCGGGGGTTGGGAATACTTCCCAGTTGGACAATTGAGCACTATCTCAATTTTGTTTTGATGTTTCTTTTGAGCTTCGGTCTCGCTTTTGAACTTCCATTGGTATTGGTGCTTATGGTTCGCTTTAATATTGTTTCGGTACAATGGCTTTCTCAAAAACGAGCGCATGTCGTTATCGCTCTGGCTGTCATCGCCGCCATTTTGACGCCACCCGATGTGATGAGTCAGATAATGCTTTTGGTCCCGCTCTGGCTTTTGTATGAAATTTCTCTTCTCGTTGCCAAAACTCTATATGGATCGAGTGAAATGAAATAAAAATTCATTTCTTGCATAGACAATGGTTGCCAACCTCCTTGAATATCAATATAATTCAACTCGTCTAAACAGAAAATAGGAGGGGGAGTGCTCTTTTTCGGAAAGAAATCCTACGATTACGAACAGTTATCCAAAAAATTTTCCTCTCTGCTTACCAAAAATATTTCTCCCGATGAATTATATCTCGGTCTGTTGAAATGTCTTACCGAAGCGATGCATACCGAGAGTGGCACCTTTGTTTTGAGAGAGAAAGATGTTTATGCCGTTCGCCAGAGTCTGGATGGAAGAAGTTTTTCATTTCGGGCAGAAGATTGTGTGAATATCATCCATTGGTTGAAGAAAAATCGTGGCACATTGACCCGCCAACAGCTTCTCGAAGAGTCCCACTTCACCCCCATTCGGACAGCGGGCCTCAATTTTTTCACCCAATTCCATGCAGAGGCCTGTCTTCCTCTTTTTGCAGGGGATGATCTTTTGGGTTTTGTGATGTTGGGTGCCAGAAAAAAAAGTGAGGCTTATTCTGCCTCTTCAAGGACGGTGCTCGACTGGATGGGAACGCAATTTTCTCTCGGTCTTCAAAATGCCCTGCTTAAAGAACAGATCCGCGCCCAGAATCTTGAACTGGGGAGTGTAAAAAATCTGAAGAGCCAGATTGTCGCCAATCTTTCCCATGAACTCCGAACGCCTCTCACGGGTGTGATCGGTTTTTCGGAATTGCTGGCCGAAGAGATTGATGGCCAGCTCAACGACGAACAGAAAAGACATGTCGGTCAGGTTTTGGGAAATGCAAATCGTCTGATGAAAATTCTTGCGGCCCTTGTCGATATGGCCAAGTTGGAGGCGGGCAATCTGTCAATGCATGTGCAACAGTTTTCCCTGGCTCCGCTGGTGGCGAGCCTGGGGGATGAAATTCCGCTGGGAGGCGAGACGGCATTCAAAATTCTGCTCGATACCACCACGCCCAGAATTTACGGCGATCTCACTCTTGTAAGGCAGGTTTTTAAACATCTTCTCGATAATGCCGCAAAATATACACCCCGTGGCGAGGTAGAAGTGACCGCCGTCAAAAAAGGGGAGATGCTGGAAGTCTGCATTGCCGACACCGGCATAGGCATTGCCGAAGAAAAACTTTCCCAGATTTTTGACGGCTTCTATCAGGTGGATGGGGGCTTGACCCGTGAATTTCAGGGCGCGGGCATCGGCCTGGTCCTTTCCAAAAAACTGGTGGAGTTGCATGGCGGGCGTTTGTGGGTGAAGAGCGCGCCCGGCAAAGGGAGTCGTTTTTATTTCACCCTGCCTCTTAAACCGATCGTCATCAAGTATCGCGAACTCGCCGCCTGAGTTCGTTCCAAAAACAGAGAGATTGCTTGCCAGATGGAGGTTGTTCTGTTAGCTAAACACAACTTAAATGAAACGCAACGCATTAATATTCATCGTTTTTTTGGGTGTAGTCTCTTTTATGGGCCCGTTAGGGTTGGCCCAGGATTCTTCCATTCAAATTGTCGATGTGGAGGGTCCCGGCAAGAAGGCCTCTCTTCGCCTGACTCTCAAAGATTGTCTGCAAATGGCCCTGGCCAACAATGCAAAGTTGGCCGCAAAAGATTACAACATCGAGGCATCGGAGTGGCGTTATAAAGAGAGCCAGATGCGATTCATGCCGATTCTTGAATATACCAATCGGAGTGCTCCCGTTCCCAGAGATGCCGCAAATGCCGCCGAATCTTTTTTCTCCGGGGATGTGACCTATATGAACGCGACAAAAGTGGGGGTCGGTTTTCCGGTTTATGGTTTTGGCCAGCTCGACAAGGTGCAAGAGATTGCCATCAAGGGGATCGAAGGGGCCAAAATGGAGAAGGCTAAAGACGAAGTCAAACTGGTTTCGGATATCAAGCAACTCTATTATGCCATTTTGTTGAGCGGTGATTTGGCCGGTCTCACACAAGAGGCCGTTCATAAAATCGATACACAGTTGAGAACCGAAGAAAAAGATCATGTCCATTCTCCCTATGAAGTATTGAGGATAAGGGTTTTTAAATCCGATCTGGAGAAACGTCTGGAGGAAGCAAAGACCCGGGGCGCTTTGGCCAGGCGGGCATTGACTCTGCAAATGGGTCTCGGTGATTCTGAATCTTTCGAGATGGCCCTCACCAACCTGGAGCCCGTAACATATGATTTGAAAGCTCTCGATACCTACAAATCAGATGCGGTCGATTTCAGACCTGAATCCCGTCTGGTCGATATCGGTGTCGAAGCCAAACGGCTGGAATATGAACTCGAAAAAAAGAAGTTACTGCCGCGGTTGGGGGTGGGAGGGTTCTTTGAGATAGCCAGAACCGCTACCGATGTGAGCAACGTCAACACGTCCGATGAATTTTTGAATCCGTTCAACTATACGCGTGCAGGAGTCGGGATGGAGCTGAAAGGGACAATCGATTTTCACGCCGCCCGTTCCAGAATTCGTCGCCTCGACAGCGAATATCAGAAAGCGTCCATTGAACGTTCGCTCGCCAAGCAGGGGATGGAGCTGGAAGTGGAAGAGGCCTATGGTGAAGTTCTGCGTCTCAAGGGAAACATGATGCATGCGGAGGAAAAACAGAAATTGGCCCGGCAGATGATGTTTCTTTCCAAAAGCAATCTGGATATAGGCGTTGGCCAGGAACAGGAATATACCGATTCTCTGCAGTTGGTTCTGCTGACCGAGGGTGAATATTTGAAATCTGTGTTTGAATATAATGTGTCCATTGCCAAGTTGGAAGAAAAGCTAGGGAGGAGAAATCATGCAACAACGATTCAATAAAGTGGTAGTCCATGTCTTGGGGATTTTGTTCTGTTCCTTTTTTATCGGGGCCGCCAGCCCTTCTGCAACACCGGCCACGGCGATATGTCCTCCCGCCACCCAAACACCGACCGAGGCAATCAAAGAACTCGACAAAATGGCGAACCAATATCGTGTTGGCAAAAACATGACTTCTGCAGATCGGGCTTTCAACAAACAATTGAAAGAAAAAATTCTCCGCGGCACTTTTGATTTGCGGGAACTGGCCAGACTCTCACTCGACAAATACTGGAATCAGAGAACGCTCAAAGAACAGACCCATTTTGTCGAGCTCCTCACCAATCTTCTGGAAGAACGTTCCATTTTTTCCAAGGAGAAGGCCGCCGACAAGGGACAGAACCAGCCCTACGTCATCAGCTATCTGGGCGATGTTTATCAGAACAAGGGAAAAACAGAGGCCTATTCCAAATCGATCATCCGGTTGAAAAAAAGAAAGGCCCAGGTGGCGATCGATTACAGACTCAGAAAAACAGCCGAGGGTTGGAAAATTTATGATGTCATCATGGATGGGGCAAGCCTTGTCGACAATTATCGCTTCTCTTTCGGCAGTATTATCAAAAAACAGGGATACCCCGAACTGGTGCACCGCATGGAAACCAAACTGGCCGAATTTAAAGCCAAGAATACCTGATTATGTTTTATGAACGTGTCATCATGATTCTGGCCGACGGGGCCAGGGAAGATGTCTTTCGCGATCTGCTGGCGAAGGGGGAACTGCCGCATATTGAAAAAGAGATTGTGGGGCCGGGCACGCTTGCCAATGGCATCACCACGTTTCCCTCCACCACCGGTCCCGCCTATTTTCCTTTTTTGACCGGTTGTTTTCCCGGCACGCTCAACGTTCCCGGCATTCGCTGGTTTGACAAAGAGGCCTACGCCAGCGCGGCAAAAAAGATGGTCAAGTTTCGCAGTTACGTTGGCATTGAAACTTTTCTGATCAACAGCGACATGAAGCCGGTGCCGACTCTCTTTGAACTTCTCCCCAAATCTTTTAATATTTTCAACTCGGTCACCAAGGGTGTCACAAAAAAAGGGAACCTCACCACCCTCATGCGCATCTGGTATTGGTATTATGCCCACCTGACCGATCGTTGGGAATTTGTCGACAAAGAGGCGCTGACAAAAGTGCTTAAGGCGGTTGAGAAAGATTTTGAATTTCTGTTTGTCGTTCTCCCCGGCATTGATGAATATTCGCATCTGGCCCACCCGCATCACGAAAAAACTTTTGAGCAATATCGTTATCTCGACACCGCCGTGGGGCAAATTGCGGCCAAACTCAAAAATCAAAACAAGTGGGAGGGGACACTTGTGTGGATCATCAGCGATCACGGCTTGAGCAAGACCGACACCCATTTTTGCGTCAATACCTTTATGGAAAAACGCGGACTTCCCCCTTTTTATTATCCCAAGGTGTTTCATCGGCGTGGAAAAAAGGTGGCCAACATGGTCTCCGGCAACGGGATGACCCATCTTTATTTTAAAAATCAGGATGGCTGGGGAGGGCATGCAACACAAAAGGAGATTGAAAAGATCGATTCCAAAGTGTTGACCGATCTGGTGAAGGAGAAGGCGGTCGATATTCTCATGGTGCGGCAGAGTGATGGCGGCGTCGGCATTTTTTCCAAACGCGGCGAGGCCAGTTTAAAAAAGGTCGGAGACAAACTGGAGTATCGCGTCAGGACCAATGACCCCTTTGGTTACACAAATCTCTCCGGCAAGTGGAGCGGCTCTGAAATTTTGGAAAAAACAAAAGACTCCGATTATCCTGACGCCCCCTGGCAGATTGCGAGTCTTTTTCAGGCGGCGCGCACAGGCGACGTGGTTTTGTCAGCCACCCCCGGTTTTGACTTTCGTCTGCAATATGAGGTTCCCGAACATCGTGGTTCCCACGGCTCCCTTCACCGCGAGCATCTCGCCACCCCCATTGCGGTGAATGTGCCCCTTACACAAAAAGTTTTCCGCACCGCCGACGTTTTCCCGACCACGCTCAAACTGATGGGCAAAGAAATTCCATCCGCGATTGATGGGGAGTCGCTGGTTTAATCAGTCTGGCAACCGAATAATTGAGGCCAGTTTTTTGACCAAGGCAATGGCCTTGTCGAGCTGAAAGGCCTCAAAGTCTTTTTGCCGTAAAACCGGTTTTAATCTTGTTTCAATCTGTTCCGCCAAGATGTTTTCCAAATTGTCTGGAATCTGCAGGGGTAAATCGACCACGGTCAGTTTCGCTTGAATCAATTTTTTAAGTGTTTCACTTTCAGTATTCAATAGACCCTGTTTGTTGGCAAAATGGACATCAAAATAGTCACGAATGGCCGGTTCTTTTCTTGAAATCGCGGCTCGCACCTTTTCCGCCAAGGCCTCTTCAAGATTCAGGCATAGAACGGAAATATCAGGCAAGGCCGCAGTCATTTTAAAAGGATTCTGAAGAATCGTTTTGGCGCCAGATTGCGCCGGTGCTTGCAACAAAGGTTCACGGAGTCCTATCTCTACTTTGATTTGAGATAACTCTCCGGTGATGACCGATTGGTATTGCAAAACTCCATTATACTGACGACATTCGTTTTGCCCCTGCAAGGGTCCCATGATGGAAATGGAAGGGACATCTTTTTCTATTTTTTCAAAAATGGTTTTCAATGGTTTTATGAGAGTCTGTCTTGTTTTTCGCGTGGCCTTGGATTCTATGGGGATGCTAAAATCCAGATCTTCGCTCAATCGGTAAAATCCGAAATGTATTTTGTTTAAACAGGTGCCTCCTTTGAAAATCAGCGGTGTTTTTGTCTGATACAAATAGCCGAGCACGAGGGAACAATAATAATCTTTTTCAATAAGGGTTTGCAAAAAGCCGGTTTGTCTGCCGGTGAATTCAAGTGCCGCTACCAGTTCTTCATTCGTCATGGTTTTCTGCATTGATGATTAACCCCCATTTTCTATTGATAGTGCCTTTCATCGGCCGTCCTGGAATCCAGGGTATAAAAGAAGAAGAAGATGAAATGTTTTTCTTCAGCTTTTGAACCGTTTTTGTCGATGAGCCACATGTTTCGAGACAGTAGCCGATACGGCGTCGGGTGCCGATGTTGCCATATCGAATTGCCATGTCGGCCAATTGCGTAATGAATTTTTTATCCCCACTTTTATTTCTAATCCAATCATAAGCGCGAGGCAGTGTGTTGTAACGATCCCAATCGTAAACAGCATCCATGAGAGTTCGCGCCGGGCTGGCCACGGGAATTTTTATGGTATTCGCAATGGTGATCATTTGCGTCCCCCCCAATCTCTTTCTCGGAATCTTCAGAAAATAATAGACGAGCCCACCTATCTTTCTTTCACCAGAAATTTTATCGTTATACACATACACCGCGTTAGGTGTCTGGTCATCCCACCGATAAAAATGAAAGGCCCATGGTCCGCCTATCTGATAAAGGGCCTTCTTTTCTTGCATGAGAATGTCTGCAACGATCAGTTCGTTGGTTTGCCACTGGCCTCCGGGCGGAAGTTTGGGAGGAACAATATAAAACCCCCTTTGGATGCGAAGAATAAGTCCGCGTCTGGACAATCGGCTCAAGAGTTCCCTTTCCTGTTTGGGAGTGATCCCCAAAGCATCGCCAATGTCCCCTTGCCGGACCTGGGTTTTGTTTTTAAATTGCACCCAGGTGAAAAACCGCATTTCCAACTGCCCCAATTGTGGATTTACACGTTTCATACTATTTCATAATAATTGCCTTACAAGCAATTATCAAGAAATAAAATAAACTGTAAAGTAAGGGGGATGATCAATAGGAAGCGGATACGTATTGCACATCCGCCCGATAACTATCAGCTTATTCAATACGTATCCGCTTCTTGCTGCTTTTTTGCTTCGTTGTGAGCAACTTTTTCCAATAATTGCCGATAACTCCAATATGGAACCCCTTTTACCGGGAAATGAAATCACACCAAAATGGAATTTTGGGGCAGAGGCGGCCTATCATGGCCGTTCGGCTGAAAGTTCCGTCCTATATCCGGGGCCAGATTTTTTTGTGGGTAATTTTTCAGCAAAGAGAAATGGCCCTGTTTTTAATCTGGACACCCATTTTTCTTTGGACCGGCGCGCCACTTTTTTAAAGTTCAATCCCTCTTGGCAGATCAGTTTGAATTCTCCCTATCAGCATCTTGAAATAGCCACCAATTTGGAAGGAAGCGGACGTCAATATTCGTTTGAAACGGGAACCAACCATATTGAAGAGGCAACCGGCGGTAAAATAAGCGCCAGCGCAACGCATCAGATAGAACTCGATTTTGGCACTTTACGCACCTCGCTGGATTATGCGCTGGCCATTTTTCACTTTCAGCAGACCGATGTGAATGATCGTTACGAAGCGGGGCCGGTGGTTGTACGTACCCGTCCAGAAATTTCTGAAGAAATTAAATTTGGATCTGCCCCACAGATGAAGGTACGAATGGGTCTGGCGTTCAATGCCGATTCTGAAATGACTGAAATCTGGGATGTGCGCGAGATTCCAACCGGCATGCAATATGCCATGAACGACGCTGTCTGGAACCCGGCTTATTTTGTGGGGATCGATTTTTCACAAGCCGTCGCCAACGGTCTTTTTTATGGAGGTCTGGATATCGGTTTTGAAAAGGGGAGATCTTTTTCTCAACTGAAAGATCCCGACACTCCCTTTACCACGGCCCACACGGTGACCACCAATACTCTGGGTGCAAAATTGGGCTATGCCATTCCTAAAAAAATGTCTG
The DNA here is from genome assembly GCA_030648035.1 of Deltaproteobacteria bacterium. GTDB lineage: Bacteria > UBA10199 > UBA10199 > SPLOWO2-01-44-7 > SPLOWO2-01-44-7 > JAUSII01. Next base: position 10,945 of record JAUSII010000046.1, read on the forward strand.
TCGAGTTGGCGATGGAAAGACCCAATCCATTTTTTGCCTATCAGCGGACGTCGCTGGCTTTGCATCTTTATCCCGCGGAACCTCTTTATCTTCTGGTGGGGGGCAGTATTTATGCCGCTCCGGAAAGAACTGCCGCAGGCATCCTCTCCACCGGTTTGGGGGTGTTATGGTAAAACCGGTTGTTGCTGTCTGCAGGCCCGATCCAGCGGCATTGATGTGTGTTGAGGAAGAACCAAAAAAACGTGGGACATTGTTCTCGTCCGATCATTTTGTTTCCGATGCCGAATTTGTGAGTGCGCCTCGCAGAGTTATTCAACGCGGCTCCGGTTTTAATCTTTTGGTCGGTTGTTCTCCCTATTATGGCGACGATCTTTGCACCGACTCTTTTAATCCTGCCAATCCGACGGAAACAATCGATCTGTCATCTTTGGAAAGTGTCTCACCAGAGGCCGCACAACGTTTTAGAAAAATCTTATCCACCCTTCCGGCCCGATTTTTGGCAGGTGTTAAAACAATTACAGTGGTCGACAATTTTGAAACAACCCCCGGAGTGCAAGGGTACGGCACCAGAGAGGAGCATGCCGGGGCAAAGAAAAAGTGGGGCGGTGTTTTGGATGTGAGGCGTGGCGATTTGGAAGCCACCCAGCCAGAGCAGATCTATTGGCTGCGTGAAGCTGTCATTCATGAAATTGGACACATTGTAGCCGAGCGACTTTCTGTGGAAAAACGACACGAATGGAAACAGATCCATCAATCGGATGTGAATGCGGAGAGTGTTATTTCCACCTACAGCGGCACTGGTGCCGTGGAAGATTTTGCCGAATTTTTCGCCAAAATGATCGTGGAACCCGATCTCATTCTGCAAGGGGCGGTTCAGAATGAAACACTACGCAAAAAATATGATTTTTTTATAGCCAACGTTTTCTGCAATGAAGAGCCCATTCCAAAGGGTCTTGAATTTTTTAAGTTTCTGACTTCTTCAGCAGTGATACCGTCGCCTGGAGTTACTGACGATCCGGCTTACGCGCACCTCAAGGCAGACATCTTTTATGAAATGGCCAAAAATTCTGAAAAATATTTTATGAGGGTTGAAATGGTAATGGAGCAGATGGCCAAGGCCACAGAGGGGGCTTCCGCCTTTCAGACTCTGCCAGATCAGGATTATATCCATGCCAGCGATCACGGCCTTTACAGCCGCATCTTCGAACCGACAAAAGATTTTCTGGGCCTGTTGAAAGAACAGATCCAGAATGACCGCATTGCCGGGTCGGTGGCGATTTTTGTGAAAAATTTTGTCGATCGGCTGGAGAGAAAAGATTCCGATCTCCCATGGCTGGGATGGGAAGAAATAAAAGAAAAGGTTTTGGGTACTGTCCTCTTCTATGTCAGTAATACCGGACTTTGGCCCGGAGATACCAATCGAATTGCTGAACAGGTTGCCAGACTCTGGAACAATTTTGATGAAGAGAGCAAAAAGAACTACCTCATTAGCAATAGAGGTCATCTGTTTGTAGGTCTGGCCTTTAAGGAACCTTTTGCCGATATTTTTCTCGCCGATATGCTGACGGTTCTGGCAGGGCTGGATGCTTCATCAGATGATGCTGCAGATCTGCAAATGGCCATTTATTTTTTGGCCTCCGGGGCGGCAACTGAAGAAATTGCGGCTAAAAATACCATCAAGACAGCAAAATATCTGAAAATTGCGGCTGATCATTTTCAAATATTTAACTCTGATTCCTTAACAGATCCTCTCCTCTCTTTTTCCGATCTTTTGATTTGGCAATTTCAACACACCGGGATTTTACCCGAAGCCGATTTGTTGACAGCACTCGATAGCTATTTGGCCAAGGTGGATGATGCCACCAATGCTTGCGGCCACCCACGCTTGCTGTTGGCCGCTTCGTTGCTACACTCAGAAGTGGAAGGCCCTGCGTCATCCAAAGTGCAAGAATATTTTTCCCGTTTTCAGGCAAAAACAAATTTGCGGGACTACTTAATATTGCCGAACGACTGCGTGAAGTATTCCAAAGAGAGCATGCTTAATATTTTGCTGGCCTACTTTAATGCCTTGGGGGACGTTCGCACCACGCCGCTTCAGCCATGGGACACCTATCTTCCCTACTATTTTGCCGGTGAACTCATGGCAAAAGGTGCCCTGCAAGACTTTGACTTGTTGGAATCGCATACCGAACGTCAAATTCAGATTGATGGACTGCGATCTTATATCAAGGCCCATGAGGCCTATTATACTTTCTATGCATCCAATCGGGAAGGCAGACCGGATCAAATTTATCCCTTCGAGATCACCTATTCCCTAACCGAGCAGGCAAGAAAGTTTCTCGATTTTTATCTCACCCAAAGGCCTGTTTTTGTGGATGAAACTTGGCGCCCTATTTTAACCGAGTTCAGGGATAGTTTTAATCGGTCGTTGGCATTGGATCATCACAGCCGCCCGGAAGATGCTTCTCATTTTTATTATTACTCCGGTATTTTGTCGATGAATCTGGATGAAACCGACCAAGCCTGTTCCACTTTTCTCAATGGCATATTGATCTATGCCACTTGTACCCGTTGCAATGACTCTGTGGACAAATTGCGCGACGCTTATCATAATTTCTGCATCCGTCTTGGTTATCCGCCGCTGGAATAAATCTTTGGGTGAAACTCCCATGAACAAATCCCACTCCATTCAATGTCCCTACTGCGGTGAAGAGGGAGAACGAGTAACATCGATCAGCAAGAAGCGCCGTGCCCGCCTCCGGCGGGGATACATATTGAATAATCCATCCGCGATTGATGGCGAGTCGCTGGTTTAATCCATCTGTTCCAATCTTTGAATCACCTTCGCCAAAGAAGATTGAATAATGCGGAGCATACTGGTCTGTTGTGTTGCGGGCAGAAGGGGATAGAGTTCTTCCTCCAGTTTTTTTTCAGTTAAACTCTCCACCCGTTTTTTTAAAAGAGACGCCGCTTTTTTAAAATCCAAAGCAACCGGTTTTTGTCTCCGAATGGAGGATTTTTTGAGACGCTCTTGCATGGTTTTGGGATCAAATGTGCAAAGAGGTTCAAAGAGTGTGATGTCGTAGAGATCGCGCATGTTCTCCCTCTCGATGCAGGCGGCGATCTTGTTGGCGAAGGCCTCGGGCAGTGCGATGACCTGAATCACACGGGCCCCCATCGCATAGGAAGAGGCGAGAGTCGTTGTTGCAAACGATTCGGTGGGAAGATTCAGCGATGCCACCACGCTCATTTCCAGCCGGATTTTTTCATCCGCTGTTTCTCCCTGAAGCCCCACAAAAATGCCGCGGGAATTTATTTCAAACGAAGTCACTTTGGCCAAAGCGAATTGTTTCAGAGCTTTGCGTATCTCTTCTCCCAATACCTTTTTGGAGACTTTCGACAGAAAAAAACAGTCGATATCCTGCGTGGAGCGGGGGCTGTTGAGCAGGCAGAGCAACATGCCCCCGGCCAGGACAAATTTTTCCTTGAATTTTTCAGAGAGGAAATGAATCGTTTGCAATAGCAGTTTTTGTTGGGCATCAGGCATTGAGAATCCTCCTTGCGAATTTCACGAATTTTGGATTTTTATATTTTTTAAGATATGCATTTACACTTTTTTTGTTGAGTCTTGAGACATCGACTTCAGTTAACGGGTCGATCACAAATCGTCTTCCTTTGGTGTAGAAGTAGAGCATATCGATAAAAGCTTTTTCCGGCGTGGCCATGGCAATAGCCCCCTGCATTTCAAAACCAAAAAAAAGATCGGCAGACAGCGAGCAATAAATAATGTCTCCATTCGGAGTTTTGATTTTTTTTGCGCGGGGTTTCATCCATACAACAGAGAGTCTCTCTTTTGGAATTGTGCCTATGAATCCTCTCTGCGCGAGAGCCGAATCCATCGAAATATAACTGTCGGGAGCCAGACGTTGAGAGAGTGTGAAAAGATCAAACGGACGTGTGACATAAAACCCCCGTTGTATCCTGGTCAAAATTTTGGCCTTCACCAGTTTTTGAATGGCACGGCTATTGGTTACAGTCGAATAGGTCCCCATAATGTTGGAGAGATCCGAATAACCAAAAACCCCACCCATTCCGGCTTTAAACCGGTTTATGCCCTCTATCACAGTTATGATGAGCTCTTTTTTCATACTGTATAGATACTATCATAAAATGATCATAAGTATACAGTGTAATTTTATATCATAACGACAGAAAATTCATAAATGTGTGAAGTATCTGTCAAAATGAAAACAAAGGGGAACGATCAGCAAGAATCGCCGTGCCCGCCTCCGGCGGGGATACGTATTGAATAAGCTGGTAGTTATCAAAGAGATGTGCAAAACGTATCCGCTTCTTATTGATCTTTATTAACGACACCGAAGGATCCACTATATGAAAGCCACTGAAGCCAAGTTGCTCGATTTTCTGAAGAAGTCACCACAGTTTGTTATCCCTATCTACCAGCGCACCTATTCGTGGACCAAGAAGGAATGTCGCCAGCTTTGGGAGGATATTGTGCGTTGTGGCAGTAGCGACAAGATCACCGTCCATTTCGTCGGCTCCATCGTTTATGTCGAGAGCGGCCTCTCCCAAGTTACGCATCAGTCGCCGCTTCTCGTCATCGACGGCCAACAGCGCCTGACTACAGTGTCGCTGTTGCTTGCGGCCCTCGCTAAAGCAGTAGCCGAGGACGAACCCTTCGACGGTTTTTCACAGCGGAAGATCAAGAATTACTACCTGCTGAATCCGGAAGAGTCTGGCGAGCGTCACTTTAAGCTGCTGCTGTCACAAACCGACAAGGCCTCGCTTACGGCCATCGTTAATGAGGGAGATCTGCCCCAACATCATTCTCTTCGCATAGCGGAGAATTACGAGTGGTTTGAAAAATGGATTGCGGAAGACAATGTCGAACTTTCCACGTTGTGCAAGGGGCTTGCGAAATTGGTTGTGGTGGACATAGCGCTGACCCGTGACCAAGACAATCCACAGCTTATTTTTGAGAGTATGAACTCGACTGGCAAAGAGTTGAGTCAGGCAGATCTCATTCGCAATTTCATTCTGATGGGCCTTGAGCCAGATTTCCAAACACGACTTTACGAGCAGTTTTGGCGTCCGATGGAATTGGAGTTCGGACAGGAAGCCTATGGCACACACTTTGACGGTTTCATGCGGTACTACCTGACTGTCAAGACGGGAGAGCTTCCCAACATTAATGCCGTTTACGATGCCTTCAAGGAACATTCGCAAAGCTCACGGACAAATGCCTCTGATGATAAAAGCCATATAGAAAGTTTGGTTCGTGAGATTCGTGACTACGCTCGGCATTTTTGCGCGATGGCGTTGGGAAGCGAACCCGACGCTGATCTCAAACTCGCATTCCATGATCTGCGCGAGCTGAAGGTTGATGTCGCCTATCCGTTTCTATTGGAACTGTATCACGACTACAAAACCGATTCCCTGACCAAGACCGATCTTCTGGCGAGTGTGCGACTGGTTGAAGCGTATGTGTTTCGCCGTGCCATCTGCGCTATTCCGACCAACTCGATGAACAAAACATTTGCGACATTCACCAAGGCGCTGAAGAAGGACCGCTATTTCGAGAGTATTCAGGCTCACTTGCTGGGACTGCCGTCCTACCGCCGATTCCCCACAGACGATGAGTTCCACCGTGATCTTCAAATCCGCGATCTCTACAACTTTCGCAGTCGCAGTTATTGGTTGCGCCGTTTGGAGAACCATGGTCGCCAAGAGCGCGCGATGGTGGATGAATACACCATCGAACACATTTTGCCGCAGAATGAAAACCTTTCATCCAAATGGCGCGAAGCTCTTGGTTTGGACTGGCAGCGTGTTCAGAAAACTTGGTTGCACACACTTGGTAATCTGACACTCACCGCCTACAACAGCGACTATAGTGACCGTGCCTTTGACGAGAAACGCGATATGCCGGATACACCTGAAAAGGGACTGAAGCAAAGTCCGCTCAATCTTAATCTGGGTCTTGGCATGTTGCAGACTTGGGATGAGACGGCGATCAAAACTCGCGCCGGCAAACTCGCTGACCTTGCCGTCAGTGTGTGGTTAGCCCCCGTTCTGCCCCGCGATATTTTGGATGTCTACCGCCCGAAAGCCGATGCCGTTACGGAATATACCATCGATGATCATCCGCACCTTCTTGCGGAGAGTCTGCGCCCGGTGTTCGAAGCTTTTCGCAAGGAGGTGCTCGCGCTCGACCCCTGCGTGAGAGAGGAGTTTTTAAAACTCTGGGTTGCCTACAAGGCCGAGAGCAACTTTGTGGACATAGTTCCCCAAGCTAAACGGCTACGCCTAACATTGAACTTGCGCTTTGCCGATGTGAATGATCCGAAGGGACTTTGTGAAGACGTCACGGGCCGTGGCCGTTGGGGAAGCGGCGATGTACAAATTGGCCTCTCAAAACTGGAAGACCTGCCGTATGTGATTGGACTCGTCCGTCAATCACTTGAACTTCAACTGGGCAACGGTAGAGACGCATGAACAAAGCCGAAAGTAAGAAGCAACACAAATCAGAATGCCAAATGTTACAAGAAAAGATCAAGATTTATATCGATAATAATGTGTGGGATCTTTTGTGGAAATTCAACGTGAATTTAAATGTGGAGCTTCCGCATGATGAATTCGAAATTTTTATTACAGGGGAAGCTAAATTTGAATTTGCTGGAATGCCAATTGAGATCAAAGAATACGCCCAACAATTTATGAATGCACGAAAGATAAGAATCGATGATTATTTTGGATTTTATAATTCTTCTCTTCCCGAAGGTGAACAACGTAACGGTGGCTTTGGATCAGAGCTTAATCCACAAATTGGTGGTCGATTTGCTACTCCCTCCGAACGCGACTTTCTCCAAAAGGAGTCCTCATCTATTTCAATAAAAAAAATGAAGACGGGCTTGTTCAAGCATGAAGCTGATGTTTCACTTGGGGCTCGCTCATTGATTGCGATTGTTTTAACTGGCGATAAGAGGGCAGTCTTAAAACGAGCTCGTACTGAATGGAGCGGGTCTATAATTGATGTGAAAGAATTTGATGGTTCAGTGCCATTTGGATTTTTCCTAAGAAAAGAATTAATTAATCAAACTTTCTCCGCCGCCATTGAATAAAGGGGCCAAGTCTTGACTTTTCACTCTTGTAACTAAATGAACGAATCCCTCTCCATGGCCAACAAAATAATCCTATGCCTTCTGCTGACTTTATTCGCATCTGTCGCTTTGGCCAATGAAGGCCAAAGGTGGCGACTTTGTGGTATCAAGCCGGCGCCTCCCGCAGGCTTTCGATCTTCAGATGCCACTTGTATTACTGAAAATGGCAAAAGCCGCTGGACGTGGGTTAAGCCCTTCCAAGCCAAGTGCGGCATTAAGCCAGCCCCACCACCAGGTGTGTCCGCTAGCCGTGGGGTCTGTGCCTGCGACAAGGAAAAATGCAGGTGGATGTTTGTGCAATGAACGAATCCCACTCCACCCCATGTCCCTCTGCGGTGAAGAGGGAGAACGAGTAACATCGAACCGACCTATTTACTACACTTCACTGTCCAAAATCGGTCGCTTCATTTTTCAAAATCCCTCCAGCCCCGAATATAATCCACTTTAACCGTTGGCATGCGGATTGCTTATGAAATGGCGGGAGGTGGATGATGACAGAACTAATGGCTGAAGACCGAATCGAAAATTGTATTCTATTTTTACGTGGTCATAAGGTTATCTTGGATCGCGATTTGGCGGTGCTTTATGAAGTGCAAACCAAAACATTGAATCAAGCTGTTCGTAGAAATCGGGATCGTTTCCCGGCGGATTTCATGTTCGAGCTGACTTGGGAAGAAGTTGAAAGGCTTGAATCAAGGTCACAGATTGTGACCTTGAAAAAAGGTAAAAATATCAAGTATTTACCATTCATTTTTACGGAACAAGGTGTTGCAATGCTCGCCAGTATTTTGAAGAGTCCGCGTGCCGTTCACGTCAATATTGAGATTATGAGGGCTTTTGTCAGATTGAGAACAATGATTGCCACTCACAAAGGCCTCGCACAGAAATTGGAACAGTTGGAAAAGAAATACGATCAGCGGTTCAAATATGTTTTCGATGCCATTCGGCAGCTGATGGAACCGCCTGCAACCAAATCCAAAAATCCGATCGGTTTTAGAAGATAAATAGCTACTTGTCATGTCTGCTGTCATCCGACCCTTCGACAAGTCCCAAAGGGATCCCTTCGGGACATGGGAGAGGGAAATTCGACCGTTTTGCTACACCCACCTGCATTAAATCGGTCGCTTCATTTTTCAAAATCCTTCCAGCACCAAATATAATCCACTTTAACCGTTGGCATGCGGATTGCTTAGTCATCCACAATATCATGGGCAAGGTCGACGACTCACAAAGCTTCTATTGCAAAGTGATACCTTTCAAGGTATCGTTTATATATCTTATGGGGCGAATCCGGCGTGGCGGTTATATCTTTGAATTTTGGATTGGGGGAAAATGAGCAAGCAACTTAAAAGAACCATCAGGGCACTAAAAAAGGAGGGCAAGTTAAAATGAAACACAAAAAATTTAAAAAAGTGGCCTTTGATAACAAAAAGAGAGTTTTTCATCTTCAATACACTTCCGGGTTGAAAATGGAGTGCCCCTACTCGGCTTTGGGGATTAAAGGCAGGGTTATTGAAGCCGCATCGGATAGCGAAGCCGGTCATCATTCCTTCTACTTTATGCTTGAGAATGGCAAAAAAGAGTTTGTTCCATTTGATCAGCCTCTGCACATCGCGCAAAATCCCGAATATGTGAAACAGCAGACTCTTTATGAAGTCACCAAACAGCTGAATGAATTGATCAAGCGTGCAAAAACACCCAAACGCGAGCTTGCAAGGCGCCTGGGGACTTCTCTGTCTCAATTATCAAGATTGCTGGATACTACGAACTACAAAAAAGAACTTTCACGTCTTATAGAACTTGCAGCCATGCTGAATTACGAATTCAAATGGCAATTTAAAAAGGCGGCCTAAAATTTATAGCCGCTTTCTCTTTTAGCGTTGCAAACTTCCAGCCATTTTGTATACGTTCCAGCCAAATCTTTATGAAAATCGGCGTATTACTCAAACAGACTCCGGACACGGAAACCAAAATCAAGATCAAGCCTGATGCTTCGGGCATTGAAGAGGCCGATATCAAGTGGGTCATCAATCCTTATGATGAATACGGCGTGGAAGAGGCCCTGCGTCTTAAAGATGCGGCGGGCGGGGGCGAAGTTGTCATCATCACCGCGGGTGTGAAGCGCGCGGTTGAGTCGATGCGCCAGGCGTTGGCCATGGGGGCCGATCGTGGCATCCGCATTGATACCGAAGGGCTCTCTCTCGACGACTACACCGTCTCTGTTGCACTCGCGAATGCGTTGAAAGCGGAAAATTTTGATATTCTTTTTGCCGGCAAGCAGGCGGTCGATGACGATTCGGTGCAGGTGGCGCATGGTGTGGCGACTCTGCTCGGTTGGCCCTGCCTCTGGCCCATTGAACAGATCACATTAAATGAAGACAAAAAATCGGTCACCGTCACAAGGCCGGTGGCCGGCGGCGTCAAAGAGATTTTGGAAGTGACTCTCCCCGGCGTCATCTGCTGTGACAAAGGGAAGAATGATCCCCGCTATGCCTCCCTGCCGGGAATCATGAAGGCCAAGTCAAAACCGATCGCCGAGTTGAAGGGGGCCGATCTGCTGGGGGGAGAGACTCCCAAAGTGGTCTGGTCCGGTTTTTCACTGCCGCCCGAGAGAAAAGCGGGAAAAATTTTGAAGGGCGAGCCCGAAGAGGTCTGCGCAGAACTGGTGAAGTTATTGCGAGAAGAAGCGAAAGTTATCTAGAGATGTCATTGCGAGCGTAGCGAAGCAATCCCGATGATCAACGGGATTGCCACGGCCCCTACGGGGCCTCGCAATGACAATAAGAAAATGGGAAATATTTTATTCATCGCCGAGACAGAAGAGGGGAAGCTCAAAACCTATTCCAAGGAACTCGCGTGCAAAGCAGTCGAACTGGCGTCTCAAATTGGTGGCGAGGCTCATGGTGTTGTCGTCGGCAAAAATGGAACTGCCGCCGCTGAAGAGCTGGGGCAATACGGTGTTGCCAACGTGACCGCCATTGATGGCCCCGATCTGGAACCGTATCGCGGTGATGCTTATGCAAAAGTGTTGTGGGATTTTGTCCAGGACTTCAAGCCGCAGATTATTCTCGCCACTGCTTCGAATAACGGAAAAGATATTCTCCCCCGACTCGCCACAAAACTCAAAGCGGGTCTCGCTACCGATTGCGTCGAGTTGACTATCGCTGGCGGCAAACTCAAAGCGCGTCGACCCATTTTTTCTGGCAAGGCTTTGATTGATGTCACTTTTTCAAGCGAGGCACAGCTGGCCAGTGCGCGTCCCAACTCTTTTCCTCTCAAGGCGGCCGATGCTTCCAAAAAAGCAAAGGTGAACAAGATCGCGGCGACGGTTGAAAATATCGGAGTGACAGTCAAAGAGGTGAAGCAGTCTGAAAAAGGGATGAAAGATTTGACCGAAGCAGAAATAATTGTAGCGGGTGGAAGAGCTTTGGGGAGCGGAGAAAATTTCAAAATCATTCGTGATCTGGCGGAGGTGTTGGGCGCCACCGTGGGTGCGTCGCGGGCGGCGGTCGATGCCGGATATATTTCGCACGATCATCAGGTGGGGCAGACCGGCAAGACCGTGAACCCCAAACTCTATATTGCCTGCGGCATTTCGGGCGCCATCCAGCATCTTGCGGGCATGCGCACAGCGCGCGTGATTGTCGCCATCAACAAAGATGCAGACGCTCCCATTTTTGCCAAGGCCGATTATGGTCTGGTGGGAGATCTCTTCGTGCTTCTTCCGATTCTCACGCAGAAGTTGAAGGCGCTTTTTGGAAAATAATTCTTTTTGTGTCACCATGGGGGAATAATGATCAAACGTGATGGTCCATTCAGCGCCTCTTTTTTGTGGGAAACGGTCGGCACCTGGGATCTTTTCATTCCTGAAGAACTAACCAACGAACAGAAAGAACTGGCAACACTCGCCCGCAATTTTTTGAAAAACGAGGTGGAGCCGGTGCGCGAAAAAATTGAGTCGAAAGAAGATCCGACATTAGTCCCCAAACTTTTGAAAAAAGCGGGCGAATTGGGTTTGTTGATGGCAGAAGTGCCAGAGGCCTACGGTGGATTGGGTTTGGATAAAATCACCGCCACCGTCATTGCTGAAAACGCCACCGGATGGTCTTCGTTTATCGTTCCGCTTATGTGTCACACCGGCATTGGCACGCTTCCCATCCTTTATTACGGCACTGAAGCACAGAAACAAAAATATCTTCCCAAATTGGCCACCGGCGAATTCATCGGAGCTTATGCGTTGACAGAGGCCAACTCCGGCAGTGATGCACTGGCCGCCAAGACGCGCGCGGTGCTCTCGCCCGACAAAAAATTCTACATCTTGAACGGTGAAAAACAATTCATCACCAACGGCGGTTTTGCCGATCTCTTTACCGTCTTTGCAAAAGTCGATGGCGACAAGTTCACCGCGTTTCTCATAGAGAGAAATTTCCCGGGCCTCTCCATCGGCAAGGAAGAAAAGAAGATGGGGATTCACGGCTCCTCCACGGTGCCGTTGATTTTGCAGGACTGCAAAGTGCCGGTTGAAAATGTTTTGGGTGAGGTGGGCAAGGGCCATCATATCGCCTTCAACGTTTTGAATGTGGGGCGCTGGAAGTTGGGCGCCGCCTGCATGGGGAGTGCCAAACGGCTTCTTGAATATTCCTCCAAGTATATAAAGGAGCGTCAGCAGTTTGGAAAACCGCTGGCCGCATTTCAAGCGTTGCGTGAAAAACTGGCGAACGACGCCATTCGCACCTATCTTCTCGAGTCGGTCATCTATTCCTACGCCAGCTCGCTCGACACCGCCGTTGCCACGATCGACAAAACAAATCCCGATTATTACAAATTGCTGGTCAAAAAAATAAAAGGTTTGAATATCGAGGCCTCGATTGCCAAGGTTTTTGGCTCCGAGGTTTTGTCTTATATCTCTGATGATGCGGTCCAGATGTATGGGGGCTATGGTTTCATCGCCGATTATCCTCCCGAGCAGTTCTATCGCGACAGCCGGATCAATCGCATTTACGAGGGGACCAACGAAATCAATCGCCTCCTCATTCCCGACACGCTGATGCGCCGGGCCATGAAGGGGAGTATCGACTTGATGGGGGCCATTCAAAATGTTCTGGCCGGCCTTAAAGGGGGATATCCCAAAACCGATGCGACCAAACCGCTGGCTGTCTGGATTGATCAGCTCGATTCTCTAAAACGCTTGACCATCTATTTTGCCGGAGTGACCGCGCAGAAATATATGGAGAAGCTCAAAGAAAAAGAGACGTTGGTGATGTTGCTGGCCGATCTGGTGATAGAGGTCTATGCCATGGGGTGCGGACTGGAGCGGGCTTTAAAAATTCGCAGAACGCTGGGCGAGGCCCGGTCCAAACTGCCGGAACAGATGACGATCGCCTATATTTCCGAAAAAACGCCCGAGCTTCTTGCGCGAGTGAGGCAGGGTCTGTTTAATGTTGCCGATGGGAATGAAACGGAGTTTGCCTCGTATGACAAGGCGCTCACGCGTCTGGTCCAGCCGTTGATGGCCTCGACCGAATCGATAAAAGAGACTGTCGCAACAAGAATCCTTGAAAAAGAATCTTTCGCGTTGTAGTCAACTCACATGTCAGGTCGTTACATCGCCATTGCCGGCAACATGGGTGTCGGCAAATCAAGTCTGGTCGAGTTTCTCTGCAAACATTTCAAACTCAAACCTTTTTTTGAACCGAACGATACCAATCCGTATCTGGAAGATTTCTACAAAGACATGAAGGGGTGGGCGTTTCATTCCCAAATGTATTTTTTGTCGCAAAAATTCAAAATGCACCACCAGTTGGCCAAATGCGAAAAAATTGTGGTGCAGGACAGAACCGTTTTTGAAGATGCCGAAATTTTTGCGACCAATCTCTATAAACAGGGGCTGATGACCAGTCGTGATTTTAAAATTTACAAAAATTTCTATCAGTCAATCGTCAAATCGATCCGCCCACCCGATCTTTTGATCTATCTCAAGTGTTCTCTCCCCGCGATCAAGAAGCGCATCGCCAAACGGGGAAGAAGCTCGGAGAAAGCCGTCCCCGACGACTACATCCGCCGCTTGAACACCATGTATAATCAATGGAGCAGACGCTACAAACTCTCGCCTGTCATGGTCTACCCGACCGACCGCCTCGACTATCTCGAAGACTTCATCGACCAGCAAGACCTGCTGGCAAAGATCGCGAAGCATTTGTAATTTTTTCCGCTCGACTCTCCTGTGCTTTCTTTATATAAAATTCGACCAAGATGATTAACGTTTGTCATTGCGAGCGAAGCGAAGCAATCCCGATGATCAACTGGATTGCTTCGTCGCCCCAAATGGGCTCCTCGCAATGACATTAACTTTATGAATACACCTTCCCAATATCCCCCACCGTTTCGTACCGACGATTTTATCGCCAAAGTGACGAGTGCGGCGGACAAACAGTTGCCTGTGGGTGTTTTGATTGTGGGTGCGGGGCCGGCAGGGCTTGCCTGTGCCATTCGTCTTGGTCAGTTGTTGGAGACGGCGCCTGAAATCAGACAATCTCTGGGCGATTTTCCCGTGGCGGTGTTGGAAAAGGGGAAATATCCGGGGGCGCATCTGCTTTCGGGTGCGGTGATCAACCCGATTGTCTTCAAAAAACTTTTTCCCAATCTTAAAGAGAGCGATTTCCCTTTTTATGGCCCGGTTAAAAAAGAATCGGTCTATTTTTTGACCGAAACGGCGGCCATGCCCATTCCTGTGCCGCCCACGATGAAAAATCACGGCAACTTTACCGCCTCTCTTTCCAAAGTCGGCATGTGGCTCGGCAAAAAGGCGGAAGAATTGGGCGTGACGATTCTCCCCGAGACCTCGGCGGTGAAATTGCTGGTGGAAAATGGGGCCGTGCAGGGGGTGCGCACGGGCGACAAAGGGCGCGATCGCACCGGAGCGCCTCTTTCCAATTTTGAAGAGGGCGTTGACATGCTGGGGCAGGTGACGGTGTTGGCAGAGGGGACGCAAGGCCATCTCACCCAGACCGCCATCGAACATTTCAAAATCAGGGGAGAGAATCCGCAAATTTATGCGCTGGGAGTCAAAGAAGTTTGGGAAATCAAACAACCGCTCGACCGTGTGATTCACACGATGGGGTGGCCGCTCCGGCTTGGCAAAAAATATGGCGAGTTCGGCGGCAGTTTTGTCTATCCCTATGGCGAGAATAAAGTCTGTGTCGGCCTGGTGGTCGGCCTGGATTATCACGATGCGAATCTCTCTGTGCATGATCTTCTGCAAAAAATGAAACTCCATCCGCTTTTCAAAAAAATTCTCGAAGGGGGAAAGAGGTTGGAGCAGGGTTGGGGGGCGAAGACAATTCCCGAAGGGGGATTTTATTCTCTGCCGCGTTCGCTGAATCTGCCCGGCGCTGTTCTGTTGGGAGATGCCGCCGGTTTTGTGAATGTGCCGGCGTTGAAAGGAATTCATTATGCGATGGAGTCGGGTTTTCTGGCGGCGGAATCTATTTTTGAAGCGCTGAAGGCCAAGCATAATCTCAAATCGGAAGGGGCGCTCAAGCGATATGATATTGCTGTGCAGAAAAGTTTTATCTGGAAAGATCTGAAGGCGGTTCGCAACATGCGCCAGGCGTTTCAATACGGTTTTTTTGTCGGCGGTTTTCTGGCGAGCTTGATGACACTGACAAAAGGGTTGTTCCCCGGCTGGCGATTCAAGGCCAAAAAAGACAGCGACCAGAAAATGTTTGAGGGGGAGGATACCTATCCGAAAGCCGACAATAAATATATTTTCGATAAACTCTCCAGCGCTTATGCTTCGGGCAATCGGAGCAAAGACAACCAACCCAATCATATTCGTGTGGCGATGGATGTGCCGCCGATTATCGGGGAGACCTGGATTCACATGTGCCCCGCCGCCGTTTATGAATGGCACGCCGATGCCGATGGGAGCAAGCGGTTGCAAATCAACCCTTCCAACTGCATCCACTGCGGCGCCATCACCGCCAAAGGGGGCCGCCTCACACCGCCCGAAGGGGGTAGTGGGCCTGAATATACGGAGATGTAAGTACGGTGTCATTGCGAGCGTAGCGAAGCAATCCCGTTGATCATCGGGATTGCCACGGCCCCTTTGGGGCCTCGCAATGACAAATCACAATCATGATTTCTAAATTCAAATCTTGTTTCATTTTCCTTCTTCTCTTTTTAGTTTCCTGCTCCCCCAATCTCAAACTCGTCGATCCGCCTTCAGGTCGCACGCTTGGGAGTTTTCAGGCGAAGGCCAAACAGGCGATGGTGGTGACCGCCAATAAAGAGGCGACCGATATCGGTGTCTCCGTTTTGCGAAAGGGGGGGAGTGCCGTTGATGCCGCGATTGCTGTCTCATTCGCCCTCTCTGTCCTTCGCCCGCAATCGTCGGGCATCGGTGGCGGCGGCTTCATGCTCTATTTCGACAAAAAGAAAAACAAAACGGTCGCGCTTGATTTTCGCGAGTTCGCCCCCTTCAAGGCCAGCCGCACCATGTATATAAAAGAGGGAAAGGCCGATTCAAAACTGGCCAAAGATGGCGCTTTGTCTGTCGCGGTTCCCCGTCTGGTGGCGGGATTGGGTGATACCTACGATCACTATTCCGACAAAAAAATCCCGTGGCCAGATCTCGTGAAACCCTCCATTGATTTGGCCCGGGCCGGATTCAGCGTCTATCCCCACCTCGCCCATTCCATTCTGGAACGGAAGGATGTTCTTTCCCGTTTTAATGCATCGAAAAAACTTTTTCTCCCCAATTCCAAACCTCTCAAAGAGGGAGATATACTGGTGCAGAGCGATCTGGCTGGAACACTGGAAAAAATTGCCGCCAAAGGGTGGGGCGGTTTTTATGCGGGCGATGTCGCCACCGCCATCGTGCGAAGTGTCCAATTGGCCGGCGGTCTCATCACCATCGATGATCTCATGGCTGTGGAACCGATCGAGACGGAACCGTTGGAACAGACGTATCAGGGATACATCGTGGTCACCATGCCTCCCCCTTCTTCGGGAGGGGTCACTCTGATTGAAACACTCAACATGCTCGAAGAATTTCCCATTTCGCGATGGGGGCCCTACCATCCGAAAACAATTCATGTGATGACCGAGGCTCTACGGCGTTCATTTATCGACCGCGCCCGTTATCTGGGCGATCCCCATTTTGTGAAAATTCCGCTCAAAGGTCTGATCGCCAAAAATTATGCCAAGACACTGGCCGAGTCGATCGACATCCATCGCGCCACGCCGACCGAGTCGTTGTCGCCGAAGGAACTCACGCCCAAAGAATCTGAATCGACCACCCACTTTTCCATTATCGATGTACAGGGCAATGCGGTGGTCTCCACGCAGACGATCAACCAATATTTCGGTTCCGGCATGGTGGTGGAGGGGACCGGCATTGTATTGAACGATGAAATGGATGATTTTTCCATGGTGGGGAGCGATGCGAATGCGATCGAGCCCGGAAAAAAACCGTTGAGTTCAATGGCGCCGACGCTGGTGTTTAATAAAAAAGGCGAACTGGTGATGGCGCTCGGTTCTCCCGGCGGCCCCAGAATTATCACCGCTGTCTTGCAGACACTTCTCAATCGAATCGATTTTGAAGCCTCTCCGCTCGATGCGGTGGCGGCGAAACGAATACATCATCAGGCCTTTCCCGACGAGTTGCAGTATGAAGCGGGAATGTTGAATGCGGAAGTTTCGCAAAAACTTGGTGCAATGGGCCATGCTCTCAAGGAGCTGAATCCCCCTTGGTTGGTGATGCTGATCTCCAAAGTTCGCAACAACTGGGTCGGTGTTTCCGACCCGCGCGGAACCGGCACCGCGAAGGGTTTCTAGTTGTCAATCAGGTCTGCTTCGGTTAGATCGCGGGGATGGAATCGCTTCAAAATCTGGAACAATTCATTTTGGGATTGGGACAAGTTGTTGTCGGTCTCTCCGGCGGTGTCGATTCGTGTCTTCTGGCTTTTGTCGCCAGAAAAATGGTGGGGAGAGACAACGTGCTGGCCGTCACGGGAGACTCTGCCTCCGTTCCCTCGCGTGACCGTGAGTTTGTTGTGAAATTCTGCGAGGAGCACGACATCCCGCACCAGTTCATGCTGACTTACGAACACAATAACCCCAATTATCAGTCGAATCCTTCCAACCGCTGTTTCTTCTGCAAAGAAGAACTCTACCAGCGCTTGAACGAGATAGCCCACGCGCGCGGGTGGAAAAATGTTTTGGACGGGACCAATGTCAGCGATTTGTCGGGGCACCGTCCCGGTTTTGAAGCGTTGAAAAAGGCGGGAGTGATTGCTCCGTATGTGGAACTGGGCATCGACAAAAATAGGGTGCGCAACATTGCAAAGCATTTTAATCTCGAAGTGGCGGATAAAGCACAGTCGGCATGTCTTGCTTCAAGAATCCCTACCGGCACTCCAATCGATCTGGAAGCTTTGCAAAAAGTCGACCGTGCAGAAAATTTGTTGCGCGATCTGGGTATTTTGAATCCGCGCGTCCGTTTTCATGGTGATCTGGCCCGGTTGGAGTTGAAACCGGAAGAGTGGGAAAATTGTTTTTCAAAAAGAGAAATCATCCGTAAAGAATTGCAAACGCTCGGTTTCAAGTTTGTGACATTGGATTTAAAAGCTTATGAACGAGAAGGATAATCCCACACAACAATTTGTTCTCGATGTGGAACGATCAGAGCGCAACCGCTTTGTCGAAGCCATTTTCTGCGAGGGAAAAAATCTGGAGCAGATAAGTCAGATCATTCAAATGATGATGGAGAAAGGTGAAAACGTTTTTGGAACCCGCCTGGAAAAAGAAAAAGCCATTGAATTAGTTAAGCAATTTCAAGGGTTTGAATATCATTCCTTGAGCCGCACATTCAGCCTGATGCAAAAACCGCCGCCACTGTTGAAGGGAACACTCGCCATTTTGGCGGCGGGGACTTCGGATACACCTGTCGCCGAAGAAGCACACCAGTTGGCAAAGTTTTATGGTGTGGATGTGAAATGTTTTTATGATGTCGGTGTCGCCGGTATTCATCGTCTGCTCAAACGTTTGCCGGAAATTGAAGTGTGTGATGTCGCGATTGTTGTTGCCGGAATGGAAGGAGCTCTACCGACTGTGCTCGGAGGTTTGGTGTCGATGCCCATCATCGCTTGTCCCACGAGTGTCGGTTACGGTTTGCATTTGGGTGGACTCACACCGTTGGCCGCAATGTTAAATAGTTGTGCAGAAGGAATTTCTGTCGTCAACATCGACAACGGTTTCGGTGCGGCGTGTGCCGCGTTGAGAATTTTGCGAAAATAAGTTTGACACTGTCAATATGTTTCTTTATAATTCGTTTCAGTGAAGTAAATTTTAACCGTTTCCTTCAAGGAGGAAAAAAATGCCGAAGAAGAAAAAAAAGGCCGTGAAGAAAAAGGCCACGAAGAAAAAGAAGAAGGCCAAGAAGAAAAAGAAATAAGTTTCAGTAAATGAAAAACCCCCGTCACGCAAGTGGCGGGGGTTTTTTAGTTTCAACTTCCGACTTTTGAGTGGGAAGTGTGGTGCGCAACTCCCCACTCCGCTTGGGGAGGCCCCCAAGCTCCGTTAGTTCCTCGGCCCGCCAAGTATAAAATCCCCCGAGGGGATTGGCGGGCCTGCGCAGTCGTTTCGCACCACACTTCCCACTCAAAAATCGCACCGCAACTAAGAATTGAAAAAAAATTATAGTTTAAAAAATACGTGTTCAAAAGCTGGGAGCGGAAAAAAAGTGGTATGAGGTGGCCTGTCGGAGGCAATTTTACAAACGGGATCCAAAAACAAAATTGCCGAGACCGGAGTACCCATGTGCGGGCCGACCCGCACATGAGGTACGTCCCCGAATACCCTTTTTTTCCGCTCCCAGCTTTTGTCGGTGTACGTTTGCGAGAGAGTTAGCCTCTGTATCGGAGGGAGGCGATGGTTTTGGCTTTCTTTTTGCCCTTTTTCTTTTTTTTGCGGTGAATTTTCTTTGCCACTTTTCTCTTCTTGTACATTTTATCCCCCTTGTTTGGACTCTGTTTGATTTAGAAACGACCGGACTATCGTCCGGATGGCCGTTCCCTGATATTTAAAGTTGGTCAGAACAATCCTGGAAATTTGCGCCGCGGCGTCAGTTCTATGGAAGACGTCTGGATTGAAAAAGAGGGTCGGATTCTCCGGTGGTCCGTCTTCAAAATCGGTGGTGTATATTTTGGGGCCCAGAAGATTTCCGTCGGTGAGTTTCAGAACAGCCTCAACGGTGTCATAGACATACCGATTCGAAAAATCGCGGATATTTTTGGCCAGTTCCCGGGCGGAGAGGGGCTTTTCAAAAATATCTTTGCCCTTGAGAGCGTCGTTCCACAAAGCGCCTGTCGAGAGGGGGGCGTCATGTTCCCCCCCCAGCATCATTTCGACATACCCTTCAAAGTAATGGTGTGTGTTGGAGGCAATATGGGTCAGTGTCTTCAGGAATCCATTTTTCTCCTGAAAACCCCACCTGAAATAACTCTGAAGACCCTTCCATGCCAGCGGTGGAATCAGTTGCGAAGAGTGAAAGGGCTGTTGAAGGTCTTCGATGTAGTGCAGAGCACATCCCAGAAAGTTCCAAGCCCAATAGGGTTCCTCCAAACGATGGGCCAGAAGGGCGAGATCAAAATAAATTTGCGCTCTTTGGGTGGCTTGTCCCACCGGTCCCGGCGGAAAACCGAAAGTGTTTAAAGGATGCAGAAGATCGAATGGCACTTTTTCCATATGGCGAAAAGCCTGGCTCACCGTTTTGGTCCCTCTGCCAAACCAGAATTGTTCGAGGTGATCAATGGCAAGCCTTCTGTCTCGGCCATCATCGGGTCTGGGCGACGTGATGCTCAATATTTGGAGAGGGGTAGTTACATGGTCTGGTATTTCACTTTTGTGAAGTGCATCAAAGGGAGCTGCAGAGTTGATCTGGAGCCATTCTGCAAAATCGGCACGGGTCTGTATTTTTGGATTTTCTTTTGCGAGTTTGACCAGAAAATTCTCAAAAGGGACAATCACCACAGGGGCGTTGAGATTCCATTTTGTGGCAACAGACGCGAGGCTTTTGTCGACCAACAGGTGATGCGTTGCGCCGGTCCATGCGTGTGCGGAAAAAGGGAAGAGAAGCAGAAACAGCCATTTCATAGGCACTTCTTTCAACATGATTGACATTGTCCGTCAATTAAAGATAAACCCGCCCCCGATGCAAAAAAAGATTGATATCCTCATCAGTTCTGCCGAGATCCAGAAACGGGTGGAGACTCTTGCCGCCCAGATCGAGAAAGATTATCACGGCAAAGAGTTGACGGTGGTCGGTGTTTTAAAGGGGGCTTTTATTTTTATGGCCGATCTGGTGCGCCATATCCAGACTCCCATGACTTGTGACTTCTTGAGGGTGTCCAGTTATGAAAAAGACAAATCGCTGGGTGTCGTTCGAATGGATTTTGATTTGACCCAGCCCATTACCGGCAAAGATGTTTTGTTGATCGAAGACATCGTTGATACCGGAAGCACTCTCACCTATCTGCTGAAACATATGGGAACCAAAAATCCCTCCTCTTTGAGGGTCTGCTCTCTATTATATAAAGAGATGGGGAGCGGCATTCGCGACAAGATCGATTATCTGGGATTTACCGTCCCCAGCCGTTATGTGATCGGTTATGGACTCGATTCTGAAGGGGTCTATCGGTCTCTTCCTTATATAGGCGCTTTCAAGTGATCGATTTTACCCTCTTCGTTTAACTTGGAGAGGTTGTCGAAGCCGCCGATCGATTTTCCATCAATAAAAATCTGCGGCACGGTTTTTAAACCGGTTTCGTTCACCAGCCATTCCCTGGTTTTGTCGTCTTCGGTGACATCGATCTCTTCGAAAGCAATCCCCTTGGAGTTGAGAAGTGCTTTGGCACTTTTGCAATAGTGGCAATAGGTGGTGGTGTAGAGTTTGACGCGTGTCATGGCCGAAAACTAGGAGGGATCGGCGCATTTGTCAACGGTGTAAGGCTTGACGAGATACGTTTTTCCATCCGACACGATGCAGATGTGGTCATGCAGAACATTTACGTCGCTGTCAGCTTTAAGTGAACCCTGCTCGGTGGAATAAATTTCTGCCCCGATCTTTTGAAGGCGTTTTATGACAGAGGGGTGGGGATGAAAAAACTCATTTTTATCCCCCAGCGACAGAATAGCCACCTCCGGTTTTAATGTGTCGAGCAGAGTCTGGTTACTGCTGGTGTGACTGCCATGATGAGAAACGTGCATCACATCGATGTCTCCAATGAGCGGCGCCAGTGTTGTTTCCATATCGAGCGTTTCATAAGGAGGGTCGCCGCCACCACCGGTCAGGTCGCCGGCGGTGAAATAGCTAAACTCTCCATAGGTAACGAGCAGGGCGATGCTCAAACTGTTTTCATCGGTGCCAAATTTGGGAGAGAGAAGGGTCTTGCTCCCGATGCGGCCGTTGGTCCCCTCAATGTCTATTTTTACATTGTCAAAATAGAGCGCATTGCCGATGATGGCATCGGTTCGATAAATAAGATGGGCCGAATGTCCCTCCGGACTCTCCATAATTTTTTTCAAACCCCCGATATGGTCGGCATGATTGTGTGAAATGAAAATAGTGTCGATCGATTTCAGCACCATTTCCTTCATGACATTTAAAACAGGTCCGGGACCAGTGTCGGGGGGGCCGGTGTCGATCAAGACCGTCGTTTTATCGGGGGCAATCAGCAACGCCGCATCTCCCTGTCCCACATCCAAAACGACGATTTTGAACCACCCGGGCGACGGTTTTGAAGCAGAATTTTTTGTTGCGACTGTAGCGTTTGTCGCTGAAGCAGAATTGGGGTAGCCCGTATCCAATGGAGATCCGCAGGCGGTTATGAGAATGAATAGGAGAAAAAAAAGAGATCGCATGCATGTGATCAATGCAAGCGTTATGCCAATTCTCCGGCCTGGTCGTAGAATCGCGTGAGTGGGGTGAGTATGAGAAACTCCCCACTCCGCTTGGGGAGGCCCCCAAGCTCCGTTAGTTCCTCGGCCCGCCAAGTATAAAATCCCCCGAGGGGATTGGCGGGCCTGCGCAGTCGTCTCTCACACTCACCCCACTCACGCGATTCACCGGTCAGACTACTTCAAAATTCATATAAACTAACTTGATTTTGGCAGTTCATCGGAGTTTGAAGTAGTCTGACCGGTAATCGCATGTATCAACACTTTATTGCCGAGGCGCAAACGTGAAGGTTTCCGGGGGCGTCTCGGAGGGCATTTTTTCGACCGGGATAAAAAACCAAAATGCCCGAGAGTCGAGCCCTAAATTTGGGTCCGACCCAAATTTAAGGGCGTACCCCGGAAACCTTCACGTTTGCGCCTTGGCATATGCCATTGCTATATTGATTACCGACCAGGCCGAAAAAGTAGGCAACTTTTTTTTACGACTGACGATAACATCTGCATGACAGATATTTCTGCAATAGGTCCTCTTATTGCCTCGGTCGAGTTTGGGGCGCTGACGTATGCCACTCTTGCCGGTCCCACGCAGTTGGGCGTTGTCTTGGATGCGGGTGTTCCGTTGACAGAGAATGATGTGGATCTGACGCTGGGGCTTTTTGAGGCACTATTGGGAGGTCTTATCGGGACTCGTGCGAATGTTCAAACATTGGCCGCTTCTGTCTATGCCATCACCGGAAGGTCGATTGGCATTCCCATTTCCAGAAAAGATTTTCAAAAGGTGGCCAGCGAGCTTCGTTATATTCCAGATGCCGAATATCGTTCGTCTGTGAATAATATTATTTCAAATGATCAGATAGAAAGATTGCGCGCGCCGGAAGAGTATAAGGCGGTGATTCGTCGTGTTCAACAAAACCCCGTTCCTTTCCTCTGGAGAATACAGCAGTCTCTTTTTGATGATCTCAATGAAGGACGTTATTCCGCCAAAATTGCCGATCGGTTTGCCTTTGTTGAACCGGATTCCAGACGCGTTCCTTTTTATTATCGTGAAGAGGGGATGTCCCTATTGAGAGGCGGTTTTGAAGCCTTCCATTTTGGATTCAAAGATACAGATGATGGGGATCACAACGCGGCTCGTTATTGGTTTCAGTCAGCCGCCGATTTGTTTCTAAAAGGGGCTGTTGCTTTTGAGCGGGCGAAGAGTCCCCTCAATGTGACGTTTGCCCATGATTGCGCCTCCAGAGCCGGAATTTATGCGAGTAATGTCCAACCTTCATCGAAAGAAAAACTTGACCGGAGGCTCTCCGAAAAAGGTCAAATGGTGGCTGATATGGAACTGGTGGATCTTTGCCATCGGGCCTCCAGATTGGACGAAGAGGCACTGGATCAATTTATCCAACTCCTTTCAGATATTCTGGAAAGAGAAAGGAAGGAGATTGTTGTGGCCATGATTACCGGAAGGGGAAAAATCTATCAGCAGATCATCGACCTGCTGGGTGGCAAAAGCGATGCCATTGAAAAAAAATTGGGACTCATTGCAGTGCAATTGTTGGAGTATGCAACACAAAATAGGATGAAAATCGGCGTTTAACAGATTCAAATCGGTCGTTTTGAGCGACCTCTTTTTTTAACCCCACAAAATTAAAGCGAAAAATTTTTGGCACAGCTTTTGCTTTGTCATGTGTCCATGCGTTTTGGAATTCATGTCATGGTGCTGATGTTGTTGCTGAAAGCGGGAACCTGCCTGGCGGTCGAATCAAAATCTCCCTCCTTTGAGGAGACCTCCCGGCAGGCCCTCTCGTATGCCCATCTCGAGGCGCACAATATTCAGAACTGGCAGAGAAATGTCCGCAAGGCGCCGCTATTGCCACGGTTGCAGTTGGGGTTTGATCGGCAGATGAAAAATTTTGTCAATATTGGTGTGCAGGATTCTGTTTCGGTCACCACCACCGGTGTGGCTGTGGGGCCGCCCCAGCAGAATCAGGCGCAGAATTTCAACGATGACTATAGTCTGGAGGTCAAGGCGGTCTGGTATCTCGATCAACTTTTGTTTTCAAAAGATCATCTCGACATCAGCCAAGAATCACGCGAGCTCGCGCGCGAGCGGGAAAGAATTCTGGGACAGGTGCGCCAGTTTTATTTCAAACGCGAGCGGGGTTTGAAGGAGCTGGAGCTCCTTGCCAAGTCGGGGGCACCGGCGTTCGATCGCGAACTGAAAGCGCTGGATGTCGCCGAATCGGTTTCGGCGCTGGATAGTCTGACCGGTGGATGGTTTGGAGCCAATTTAAAATGAAATATATTTGTCTGATGTTGGCGGGAGTTTTTTTTGTCGGTTGTGGCGGGGTTGAGATGGAGACTTCATTTCCCTCGCTGACAGAAAAACAGCCGATTGTGATGTCGGTGACGCCGCAAAATGGCGCCGCCGATTACAACGGCCGGACAATCGACATTGTTTTCTCCCAGCCCATCGATCCTCAAACTCTCACCGCAAAATCGGTGGTGGTGATGGCGGTGAAGGAAGGCGATGTCGATCCGCAAAATTTGTGGGGGCAAGTTGAAGAGGGAAAAGTGACCGCGACTGCGGGAGATATCTCTGCTTTGGACGATGGCAGGACGATTCGTTTCACCGCTTTGAACGATTTTCCGCCGATGGTTCGATGCGGCGTACTGATCACGCCCGCGGTGCAATCCAAAGAGCATTTGCCGTTGAACCAGACGCCAGGCAATTCTCCCACGCCCTTCTTTAGCTCGTTTTATGCAGGGGGTATTGTGAAAACGGAAGTGGTGACGGCGGTTTCTGTTCCGCTTCCTCCCAAATTTCTGAAGTTGAGCGAAATTTTTTATGATGCGGTGGGCAGTGACACCGAGGGAAATCTTTTTGTCGAACTCTTTGGCGATCCCGACAGTGATCTTGCCGGTTATCAAATTCTGTTTGTGAATGGCGGCGACGGAAAAATTGTCGACAATATCAAAATAGAAAAGGGTCTGCGCACAAATGCGAACGGGTTGTTTGTAATTGCCGATGCGGTGACGAACCAGCTGGGGATCACAAAAGTGTTGAAGGCCGATTGGGTGACGAATCTCGATCCTCCCAACGGTCCCGATTGTGTTCAACTGGTCGACCCGGAAGGAAAACTGCTCGATGCCGTGGGCTATGGATCGCCGCTGGTGTTGCGCGGGGAAAATAATCTCTTCTGCTATCTCGGTCTTCCCGGGCCCGATGCCCCCAACGGCAAAAGCATCACTCGCAGTCAAATCGTCTCCGACTTTCCCGACAATTCACAAGACTGGATCGTTCTGGATGTCCCAACACCGGGAGAGTCAGTGTTGGTTGGGTTGCCGAGGTAAAGACTATTTTGATAATTTGTCTAGCGTTGCTGAAATGTAGCCCTTTTGTTGATCGGATAAACCTGGAAGGGTGAGCAGAGCTTTCAGTATTTGTATGGCACCAGCTTTATTTTCCCGAGCTGTTTTTAAGGCTTTTGTGACCCCATCAAAAACATCATGTCTATCTGCCTTGATCACGGGACGGGGAGGGGTTCTGGGGCGGGTGCCATTTTTTGTGCCATGCCCTGATGCATCGGGGTTTAATTCTCGCTGTGCGTCTAAGGCGACAGTATTTTGCGGATCTTGTTCCAGAATCAGTTGCAGAAGCATCCTGATAGAAGGCTTGTCCTGGTTTGACAGGGCGGCTTGAATCCATGTTTCAAGTAGAGGTTTCAAGGCATTAAAATCTTTTGCCTCTCTTCTGATTCTTGCCTCGACAAGAGCAATGGCTTTCTCTCTCTGTCTGGTTTCCCAAAGTGCGGCGGCATAATTCATCAGGTTGGCGATAGGGCTCGATTCCAACTCATAGCGCAGGGCCAGAATCTGCAGGCGCATCTCTCCTTGTCCGGTTCCGCCGATCTGTTTTTTAATTTTTTCAAGAAGTTCGAGAGTCGCTCGCCATAAATGGTCATCGGCAATGATTTGTTCACTCCGTTTTTGCACCAACTCCTCAATGAGATTCAGGGCTTTTTGGTAATTGCCCAGTTTCTGATAACAGTAGGCCATGAGAAAAACAGGTTTGGGATCCTTCAGCTTGCGTCTGTGTTGTTCCTTGAGAGCCGGCAATGCCAGGTCGAATCGCTCTTTCCATATCATCACGGCAATGAAGGGTTCGCGATAGTCATCTTCATGGTGAATAAACTGTATGTAAGTAGGATCTGCCAGACTTTTTTCAAACAGATCTCCTGCTTCACGGTAGAGGCTCTCTCTTTTATTTTGATCGCCTGTAATGTTTTTGGCTTGACGTACCAGGCATACAGCCAGATGGATGCGACTCTCCATATTTTCACCCAACTGCAACGCTTGCCTGTAAGCCGCTTCACTCCTGACAAAATCTTTCATTTGAAGACTTAAAAATCCGATCAGATTTTGAATCATGGTTTTTGTACCATTGTCCTCGGATGGAACTCTGCTCATTCTCTCGAAGAAATCGATCCCTCTTTGATGTAAAGCAGCTTTCATATAAAGGCTTGCCACGAAGTGAAATAACTCGGCCATTTCTTTGGAATAAGCGGGTAGTGTCTCGGTTGCCAAACTTTCTTCTATAACGGTGATCTTTGTCTGGAGATCGCCAACCGCATAGGCGCCGATTCTTCCAATCAATGTTTTTTCTGTCGCAGTGAATCCATCGACACCCTGTGATGAGAAAAACGATTCAAACGCCGAATACATCTCTTTCCACCGGCTATCCGCGAGAAGAGGGACATAAATCTTATTGGCCACTTCTAATCCCAATGAGGCACCTGGAATTTTCATCTGCTCATATCTTTTTTTGAACAAAAACGTGACAACCCATTTAAGGAAAGGATCGTTTTTCACAGGAGCATTGGTGTTTAGATGTCTCCAGAGTGCAATCCAGGCAAAAGCGAGAAAAAAATTATTTGGATCTTGTCTAAGCTGTCCCTCAACTTTTCTTAAATGGGCAAGAACCTCTTTATTGAAGTTTTGAATGGCGGCGGGAGAACCAAAATCAGTGCCCCCTGCCGGCTCCGTTCTAGGGAGGGAAGCAGGAGATGCAGTAACAAATAATGGTTTGAAGGGTTTCACAGGTGCGGCTTGAAAAATAAAATCCATCGGCTGTGCAAACCGTCTGGTGCCAGCCAAAAATCCTGTCGGAACCTGTGCCCACGCCGGCAAAGGGCTGGTCGAAGTGGCGAGTGCTTCTGCCATGGCTGTTTCGGTCGGAGACAAATCGCCATTTTGCCAGGCTTGGGCCAAAAGAGTTTCAGAGGCCCAGACCGGGCTGGCTAAAATAGCATTTAAAGTGGTGTCGTTCATCTCCTGCTCTGTATCGGCTGACTTCAAAAAAAGTTGCTTGCCCTATGGGAAGCCAGGGCTAATAAAAAGAGAGAATCAAAACCCCCAGTAAAAAGCCCAAACTGACCAGTCCGTTGGTGGTGAAAAAAGCGGCATTGATTTTGGAGAGGTCGTCGGGTTTGACGAGCCGGTGTTCGTAGTAAAAGGCGGCTCCGATGAGGGCGATCAGCAATAGATAGCTGCTGGAAAAACC
>JAUSII010000049.1 GCA_030648035.1 Deltaproteobacteria bacterium
CAACTTTCTTCCATATTTGTTTTCCAGAGCCGGCCGAATTTCAAGAAAAGCTTCCAGCATTTCTTGAGCATTAGGGGTTGTAATTGGAACTTTCGGGAACCGCGAACTGAAAGCAGGATCTGTGGCAATACTTTCATTGTATTCTGAAGGGGTTGTGGCTCCAATGGTTAAAACGTCGGACGGACGAGCCGTTCGTGCTTTTATCTGTTGCTCCGCGCCTGCGCTTCCTTCTGTTTTTCCTGCACCGACGATAGCGTGCATTTCATCTATAAAAAGGACGACCCGTTTTCCTGTTTTTTTGGCCAACTCTTCTGCTTCTGTATAGGTTTGTTTAACTCTTTCTTCCGAGTCACCCCGAAATTTTGCTCCGGCGAGCCAATCATTTTGGACATCAACGGCAAATATAATGGCATCATGGAATCTAACTGGAACCGGTTTGCCCGTGGCAGTGACATGCTTGATGCACGCTTGAGCAAAGGCGTCCACTGATGTTGATTTTCCGACCCCGTTTTCAGCCGTATAACAAGCATTTGGCATTGTTGGTTTCATCAATTCAGCAAACAAGTCATCCACGGGTTTATCGGCAAGCCTTGAAATAATGGAAGGATTTTTTCGTTGTTTCTCTGTCAAATTGACAAGTGTATCCAAAATAGATTTTTTAGGGCCTTCCCCCATCTGCCTCTTCATCATTTCAAACTGCGCTTTCATGAGTTTTAATTGCTGAAGACCCAGCAATACAGAAGGAACAACTCCGGCCAGGGTCGAGAACAGCATTTTGTAGGCCATCTCTCTTTGTGCTTTTTCTGCTTGGGCTGGCGCTTTTCTTGCGTTGGCCTGCAATTCTTTTTGTATTATTTGTGCCTCAAAAGCCTTGTTCAAAGTAGCGACAATCTCCGTGGCACGCTCCTTTGAAAACTGGTCGGATTTCAAAATAGCCGGGATGTATTTCTCGTCAATATCTACAAGAGACAAATTACTTGCAATAGCCCAATTTGTTTGCCCGTTTCCACTTTCAGTGCAGGCACCACTTGGTACCAGATTAAAAATGCTGGCTAATGCAATAATTTCCGGGTCCGTTAATGGAATGCGTAGCGTGTTATAAGGTGGATGGCTACAAAGCTGATCCAGCACGGTGCTCTTTTTATACGTCCAGAACCGATATCCTCCGGCCTCTTTTTGATCGGATCGGCAGAGTTTGTAACTTTCTGTTGTTTGATCGACTACCACCTTGGCATCGCCGGCCTCGCCATCTTTAAGGCCAGCTTCGATTCTCTGTTTTACCTCCACGAAGGTGAAGTTGCCCGTTTGAGCTTCGATGCGCATAAGCATTTCATCAGAAGAGGGATTCACATAGACAGTGGATGGATATTGGTTTGGATTGTTTTCAAGTTCATCAGCGCTGGGAAGAGAAAGATAATCTTTTTTTCCAAGGTTTTGGGGTTTGTCTGCCGGCACCACCAGAAGTCTGTGGCCATCTTCCAAAAATTTTTCTGTGCCATTGCCGATATCGCACACCGGCACACTCTCTATGGTGGTATAGGGGAGATTCTCTTTCCTTTTCGGATCAAGAGGGTCGAGGTATCTCGGCTTGAAAATAGCGTCTTTGGATATGGGATCTTTAGCCATACAGTATAGTTATCGGTTTTGGCGGACCCCAAAGTTGCTTAAAAGAGAAATATTTTTTCCCTTGTAAAAACGGCTAGTTACTACTAAGTCCCGCTGTGTCATTGCGAGCGAAGCGAAGCAATCCCGTTGATCATCGGGATTGCTTCACCCCTAAAGGGGTTCGCAATGACAAAATATCGGAGGGTTTTATGAACGACACCGTGCTGACCTACATCGAAAAAAACAGAGATCAATTTTTGGAGAGCCTCAATGATTTGATCCGGGTGGAGAGCATCTCCAGTCAACCGGCGAAAAAATCGGAGGTGCTCCGTTGCGCCGATCTGGAGGTGAAAAAGTTTCGTGAGATCGGTTTGGAAAATGCGGCGCGGGTGGAGACTATCGGTTATCCTCTGGTGTATGGCGACTGGCTTCATGCCCCCGGCAAACCGACACTCCTTATATATGGTCATTATGATGTTCAGCCCCCCGACCCTCTCGACCAGTGGACGACCCCGCCGTTTGAACCGACCGTCAAAGATGGAAATCTCTATGCGCGCGGTTCCTCCGACAACAAGGCCCAGCACTTCAGTCATCTCTGTGCGATCGAGGCGTGGCTGAAGACGACGCAAAAACTCCCCATCAATATCAAAGTGGTTTTGGAAGGAGAAGAAGAGGTCGGCTCTGGCGGGCTTGATAAATATCTGCGAGAGCATCCCGAATTATTTACGTGCGATGCGGTGATGATCAGCGACATGCCGTGGCTCGACAAAGATCATCCGGCGATTGCTTATTCACTGAAAGGGTTGGATTATTTTGAAATCAAAGTGAAAGGTTCCGCGCAAGATCTTCATTCGGGATTGTATGGCGGCATGGTGCGAAACCCCCTGCAGAGTTTGAGCTGGATTTTGAGCCGGCTCAAAGATGAGAGTGAGAAAATATTGATCCCGCATTTTTATGACGACGTGAAAGAGCTGAATGCCGCCGCGTGCAAAGAGGTGCAGTCGGCCCCGTTTGATGCAAAAACTTTTGCAAAAGAAATTGGTGTGAGTGAGTTGGTCAGCGAAGAGGGTTACACGCCGATCGAACATAACTGGACCCGGCCAACGCTGGATGTGTGCGGCATCTGGGGCGGCTATCAGGGAGTGGGGGCCAAGACGATTATCCCGGCGGAGGCGAGTGCAAAGGTGAGCATCCGACTGGTTGCCAATCAGGAACCCAAAAAAATTACAAAACTTTTTGTCGATTATGTGAAATCGATTTGCCCCACGGGAGTGTCGTGCGAGGTGCACGTTCATTCAGAGGCGTGGCCGGTGTTTGTCGATCGCGATCATCCTTTTTTAAAGAAAACCGCAAAGGCTTATGAACAGGGTTTTGGAAAGAAAGTTATTTTCATGGGGCAGGGGGCATCGATTCCGGTGGTGGCGACATTTCAATCGGTCCTGAAAGTGCCAGTGATTTTGATTGGCCTCGGTTTGCCCGACGACCGTCTCCACTCCCCCAACGAAAAAATCGCCCTCGCCAATTTTTTCGGCGGCATCAAAGGCGCCGCATTGGCATATGAGGCGTTGGGAGAATAGTCTGGGCAGGTGACGAAATTGGCAAACGTACTAGCCTTAGGAGCTAGCGCCGCAAGGCTTGTGGGTTCGAGTCCCACCCTGCCGACATTAAAGGTTTCCGGTTTTCATAAATTCCAGACAGCGTTGAAAATTCCAGCTTTCACAGCGGGCTTGTGGATGTTGTTTTGAAAAAGCGGCGAGCCCGTTTGTTTTTCTGCGCGTTCCAGATTGAATCTCCAGGGCCAGCAAACCCTCCGGCGATTTTAAAATATAATCGACTTCTGCCTGCCCATCTCTCCAATAAAATATTTCGGTATTCGGTTGTCTCAAAAGATGGGCACCTACAAGAGATTCCATCATGAACCCGCGCCAGGAAGAATCGGTATCGAGTCTGCGTGTGGTTTGATAGGCGTGGGTCAAAGCCGGGTTCAATACAATAATTTTGGGGCTGGAAGCCCGTGTTTGAATGACGGCACCGCTGAATTTTTGAAGCACTTTGATGAGAAAACTTTTTTCCAAAAGTGTAAGATAATTTTTGATGGTAGCCGCGTTGCCGCGGTCTTGAAGTTGTCCCAGCATTTTTTGCAGGCTGATAATCTGGGCCGGGTATTGAACGGCCAGCTCGAAAGTCTGGCGGAAAAGAGCGGGATTGTTGATGGGATGCAGGGCCAGAATATCCTTTCCCAACACCGGTTCAATAATGCTGTTGAGAACATAATGCCGCCATCGGTCTTCATCATCTGCAAATCCGACGGTGCCGGGATAGGCTCCAAAATGGAAATATTTTTCAAAATCCCATCCAAAGGCTTCCTCAAATTCTTTCAAAGACCAGTGATGGGCCTCCAGAAGTTCAAAACGTCCGGCCAGACTTTCACTCAATCCCCTTTGAAGATAGAGGGCGGAAGAACCGAGCAAAACAATTTTGATGTCTCTTGTGCCCCGATCCTCATCAAAAAGAATTTTGACCTGCTCGCTCCAACCCGGAACTTTTTGAATCTCATCAATAATAAGAAGGGCGCCGTCGCCTTGTCGTCGGGTCTGCTCCCAATGGAGGCGAATCCACTCTGCCTTGGGGGGAGAGGGGGCATCGG
>JAUSII010000059.1 GCA_030648035.1 Deltaproteobacteria bacterium
ATGGCGATTTAATTTTAAATCCCACCTTGGCCGCTTTGGCATGGGCGGTTTCACAAAAATATCTATCGGGATCTTCCGGATTTTTACCTTGCAGGGCCAAAACACCCGGCTTTTTATCGCAAAAGAGGGTGATCATACAGCGACGACACGGAGAGACACCTTTAAATTTCAACGACCGCGTCTCTTCAAAAAGAGCTTGAACCCTTTCCTGAAACTGACCGGGATCCCATTTTTTTTCAATCTGGCGCCCAAAAACACAACTGGCCATCCATCCATGCGCCCCCATCAAAAAAGTGTTGGTCCCACAGCCGCAACGGTAGAGTGTTTCCGAAGGTTTCTGAAAAGAATCGTCACTCCCGCGGCACCCCTCCTCTTCATCGACCCCACCCTCCATTTCAAGTTCGGCAATCTCTTGAGGCGTCAACCGGTAATGCGTGGTTTTTTCCGAACCCTTCAAGTCGGGGTGAATGGCAGTACTAAAAGAAAATTCAAGTCCCAGCCGGGTCACATAGTCTTCAATCTCGTTTAAGTGATTGCGGTTGAGTGTCATCGCCTTGGTCTTGATTTGAACAGGCAGTTCCCGTTTCAGAAGTCTTCGGATGCCCTCGTCAAATTTCCGAAAAGATCCGGGAACCTGTACAACCCGGTCGAAAACCTCCCCCACGCCATGGCAACTGGTTTCAATGGAAAAAGGGGGATGGGCCGCAAGCCGATCGGCAATCTCTTCAGTAATCATGGTTGCATTCGTGAAAAGAGTCAGAATAAAACCCTTGGCAAGACAATAATCATAGATTTGAAAAAAATCCCGCCGCATGAAAATTTCGCCGCCGGTCAGACAGAGCCAAAGGCAACCGGCTCCCTGCATTTCATCAACAAGCCTCAAGATACTGCCGGTATCCATCTCTTTTTGAATATCTTCGGGATTATTGAAACAGTCGGTATAACAATGGACACAACGGACATTGCAACGATAGGTTAGCTCAATCTGACCGCGAAGCGGTTTTTTCTGTTCAGCCGCCTTGGAAAAAAGATGCTCACTAAAAACCGAATACGGCATTGTCTCCATGTGACTCATCCCCCTCCGCGGAAATTCAGCGCTATCAAGTTTCCGAAGCTGTTGCAATCTTAAACCGGCATGGGAATGTGGGGATGGCCTTGTAAAATCCCTCCCGAAAAGAACCCTTTCTTAAATCGTAACCGGCACGACGGTTGCCCGAACAGAGTTGCAATTGACCGTAGGCATCGATGTGGAAACTGTGAAGACCCGATGGACAGGCGAAAGCATCCAAAGATTCGGCCTCTCTTTTTTTCGCCGCGGCCAGTTCCAAATCTTGCGATTCCATATTTTGCAAACGCTCCGGGGAGAGGGCAAAGCGAAAAACATCCTCACGGCCATCCAAGCGGGGCCGCATCTCCTCGGAAAGACGAAAACGCACATCGTGCCCCTCGGCTGACAAGTCGTTGGCCCATTTTTTGACCGCCAGCACCTCCTCTTCATTCAAGGTCATTGCAGTACTCTTCAGTGTGACCGGAATTTTCCGATCGATCAAAAAGAGGATGGCCCGCAGGCAGGGTTCGAGAGAACCCTTTTTGTCACTCACCCTTTCAAAAACAGAAGGGCTCATACCATGCAGACTTATTTCAACCCTTTCGGGAAGAAATTGAGCCAGATGGTCGGCCACGTGTTCCGTGAGGAGCGTGCCATTAGTGAACAGGGTCAGCAAAAGGCCCCGGCGGTGGGCGGCTTCATAAATGTCGAAAAAATCGTGACGCAAGAGCGGTTCCCCGCCGGTCAAAATCAGTTTCAGACAACCTTCATCGGCCATTTCATTCAGAATCCGCAAAATCTCCGTCGTGGAAAGTTCCTGCCGAATTTTTTCAGGCGTGTTGAATGGATCGGTGTAGCACATCACGCAATGAAGGTTGCAACGACAGGTCAGTTCCCATTGGCCATACAGCGGAAATGGGCGCTGATCCAGAACCCGTTTGAAAAAAGAAGCCGCGGGAAGCGTGGTCGTCATGTCCGCCCCTCTTTCAAAAGGATTTCCTGCCGAAGCATTTTCTTCAAAAACCGGCGGACATCGCGACCCACCTGTTGGGGATCGGCATCAAACAAGATTATAATATCCTGGACAACCTCTTCCATCGTTCTTGCCTTTTCAAGAGAGGTCCAGATGGCCCCGGCCACCGAATTAAGCCGAATCGCCTCTCCCTCTTCTCTATCCAGCAATATCGTTTCATCCTCGATCACATTCCAGACCACGCGCGGGTTGCGCACGAGCCGTGTTTCACGAAAAAACATGGTCTCTCCAGTCTTCCCAACCTCTTTGAACCCGTTTCAAAGTCACGACTTGAAGAAGCCCCAACCCCTCACGAAAAGCATCCCGAAACCGGCGGCCCATCTTGTAAAAACGCCTCTGCCGGGCGTAGAGGCAACCCAGATAAAACTGGATTTCCCAATCGCTGTAGCCTTCGCGAAGAAGATTTTCATAACAACGCACGGCTCTCTCCCATTGCCCGGTTTTGCGATACAATTTGGCTTTTAATAATTCCATATCCACTTTAAAATCAGTCGGTTTTTGATCCTCTTTTTCCATCGAGGCGATAGCCTCTTTGTAACATCCTTGGCGGACTTGCATCAGGGCCAGATGATAGAGGGCCGCTTCCAAAGTGGGCATCCGGATCAAAGCCTCTTGATAATAGCTGGCCGCTTTTTTCCACAATTTGTCTTTGGCAAAACAATGACCCAGATCGCACAACGTGTGGGGGTTGTCCGGATCCTTTTTCAAGGAATCTTCCAGAACCTGTCGGCTCTTTTTCCATTCTCCAATCCATTGATAGACCCGTCCGTGATTGTTAAAGGCCGGATGAGAAGATTTGTTTTCCATCTCTCGTCTGGTCCCCCCTCCAAAAAGAGAAGCCAGCGTATTTCCCAAGTCATGACATGCCGGCGGTGTATATCCCCCTTCCACAGAGTAGGCAATCGTAACACAATCGGTGGTGATCCCCTTCTCTTTCAAACGACGCACCAACTCGGCAGGTTGCATCCAGACCCGAATGTCATCGGGATTAAAAAAGGGATAAGCACTATTCCACTCCCGGAAAACAAAAAAATCGGTATCGATATCGAGTAAAACCGGCTCCGAAAAACGGGGGAGGTTCGACAAACTGCAAGCCCATGTGGGAACCCCGTCCAGACGGCAAAACACCCCCTCTTTGTGAATGGAGAGGTTCAGAACCCTTTGGGGAAAGCCGTCACGAAGACGGGCAAACCACCGGAAAACCCTTTTTTTATCCTTGGAGGTGGCCATCATGCCGTCGGGAAGGACCCAATAAAATTCACGGACTCTCTTCTCTTTGAAAGCCGGATAGAGAAAATTGCCGATATGGATTTTTTCCATCACCGACTGGGAGGTAAAATTCCACACAGTTTGGCATCTTAAAAGGTGATCCACTTGCTGTCGCGTCGCAACATTTAAAATACTCTCCGGTTTCTGTTCCACAATCCATTTAAAATCAAGATGAGGATCGATATGAACTAAAATACGATTCTGAAAATTGAACTCTTTCCAGATGTGATAGGCCTGATCATGATTTTCCATCAGGACCACTTGGGGTATCGGGTCGATCCCAACGCGGTATCCAGTCGGCATGCGGTTTTTCTATTATGTGCAGATTTAAAAAGCAAGATGGCAGTGTTCCGCCATGTTCATCGAACATCACCTTCAACGTCCGTGGGGAACCGATGGTCTGCACGCCGGAGGACTCTTTTCGATGCTTCATGCGAATCCACATGGACACCCTTGTCCTTGGAAATCACCTTTTTTTTCTGGTGTTGACCCCGATGCACTTTATTGCAAAGCTTTTCGGACAAGACCTGTTGGAAAAGAAATGGAGCAAACCCACTCGAAAAAATTATGAAAAACAATTCTAAAATACCATGTCCAAAACCGTCACGGTCTTTATCCCCACGCTGAATGAAATTGACGGTATGCAGAAAATCATGCCGCGCATCCGCCAAGAGTGGTGTGACCAGATTTTAATCGTGGATGGAGGGTCCACCGATGGAACAGTGGAATATGCCTTGGCCCAAGGCTATGAAGTCATCCTGCAAAAAAAAAGGGGCATCCGGCATGCCTATATTGAGGGGCTCCCGCACGTAAAGGGGGATATTGTTATTTCTTTCAGTCCCGACGGCAACTCGATCCCCGAACTGATTCCATCCCTCGTCGCCAAAATGCGCGAAGGATACGACATGGTGATCGCCTCGCGCTATTTTAAAAATGCCCATAGTGAAGATGACACAACGCTGACCGCTTTTGGAAACTGGATGTTTACGCGGCTCATCAATGGCCTTCATGGCGGAAAATATACCGATGCGATGGTCATATTTCGCGCCTATCGCAAAAAAATATTCTACCGACTGGATTTGGATCAGGAAGCGGCCTACCATCCCGAACGTCTTTTACGAACTGTGATAAGTATAGAGCCCTTATTGTCTGTCAGAGCCGCAAAAATGGGCTTAAAGACATGCGACATTGCCGGGGATGAACCCCCTAGGATAGGTGGAGAACGAAAACTGCTCCCTTTTCGTTGGGGAATGGCTTATCTTTTGCAGACCCTACGCGAAATATATTACTGGCCATGAGCAGAAACGGGATCGGCATTTGTCAATGTCACCACATCCCCCTTGTATTTTCCCGAAGCCGCAATCTGATTTAATTCTTCTTTTGCATCGTTTATATCCGAAAAACGCCCTACCAACACCCAATAATGATCCCCCATCTTTTGATAAAAAGGTTCCAGACTATCCCCCTGCAATTTTTTTATGGCGTGATCCACAAATTTCATCTGCTTCCCCTTCCCCAACCGTATAGAATAAACAGCAGGAGCAGGAGTCGGAATTAAAGTTGGAGTTGGAGTTGGAGTTGAAACAGGCGCAGAGACAACAACGGGTATGGAAACTGGAATTGGCTCCAGCAAAGGCTTCACCAGCACCGGCCGAATCCGACTTTCCCGATACAGATGCCGGGCAAAGCCGCCGACGATCAAAAAAACAGGAACCAATACCAGAAGAGGAGGAATGCGCCGCCCGTTGGGCAATACAAAGAGAAGGCTGAACCACGAAAACTGTTTTTCTTTCAGAGAATGTCGCATGTTGTTGCCCCTTTCCCTACCACGCAAAATAATGTTTGGCCGCAAAGGCCAGAAGACGAACATCATAATCTGGGCCATAAATTTCAATCAACCGGTTTGACAAATTTTTTAAGTTCGTCATCGGAGACAGGTTGCGACACCTGTATGGAAAGATTTTTGGACAAGTCGACCAGTTGAGGATCTTCCAGCGTCTCACCGCGTTCGTCAAAGAGAACCTTGATTCTGGGGCGAAGGGGCTGACCCGGATTGCTCCCAACAACCTTGGCCACCTCTTTGTTGGTCAGACGAACCCAACTCCCCACAGGGTAAATGCCGATCCGGTCGACCAGAAGACGCAAAACATCGGCCTCAAACTTGCCTCCATCTTCCAGAATAATTTTCATCGCTTCATGCGGCAGGTTTCTGGGGCGATGGGGGCGGTCGTGGGTGAGAGATTCGAACACATCAATCACCGCGACAATTCTGGAAAATTCATCCAACTGTTTGATGTCTTTGATACCCATGGGGCCGGACCCAT
Source organism: Deltaproteobacteria bacterium (assembly GCA_030648035.1). Lineage (GTDB taxonomy): Bacteria > UBA10199 > UBA10199 > SPLOWO2-01-44-7 > SPLOWO2-01-44-7 > JAUSII01. The sequence continues at coordinate 5,675 of JAUSII010000059.1, forward strand.
CCAACCTCTCATGCGATTCCTCCGCCACAGTCAAAACAACCTTGTTCAAATCGGGAATTTTTTTGAGTATCTCCACCGTCTTGTAGGAAATCGTACGAAGCCTGCTCCAATCTTCCTCGTTCAAAACCTCTTTCTTGGTGACAATATCCAGGACGTGGGTAATGCCCAAATCACTCAAGAACGAAGCCATACCGAGTTGAAACAGCTTCGACTTGTTCATTCTTTTGCCAATCCCGATTTCAACAGCCAGAATTGTTTTGTTGACCAACTTGGCGCTTAAAAAATCGGGGGATTTTTCGTCCAACACCTGACTGCAGGCCATGGTCAAAAGTTCGTTGTTTTCAAAAGTCAGCTCACGAATGATATCGTCAATGGTATGTCCAACCTCGGAACCGGCAATCTCTTCCCCTGTCCGCGCTTTTTCCAAAATTTTTCCGGCCAGTTCCAGGGCACGATTGTAAACATCCACCGCGGTCTGATGATGATTGCTCTCGCTCCCCTTGATGGCTTGAGCCACATAGCTGATGCTCCCCATTCTTTCAGGAGAAGCAGAGGGATAAGAAGGAGTGGGTGTTGTGATGGAGGGTGCCGTAACAAAAGACGGGGTTGGAGCAGGAGTTCTTGCCCCCCCACCCCCCAGATTGGAAAAACTAAACCCCCGCGGAGTTGCCACAGGCTCCTTTTGGGGAACATTGGAAACTTGGGGAACATTGGGAACAAAGGACTGCTCCTCCCTTGCGGGGGGCAATTTTTCCGTTGCAGAAACCTCCACAGTTGTTGGAAAACTAGGAGATTTTGGGACGCTGAATGGAGGTGACGACTTGACCCCCTCGTCCTTGGGAAGCAACTTCTCCCTCTTCAAAATGTCGGCTATGCGCACCATTATCTTTTTCCTCTTCAATAACCACCGGAATAACCACTGGAATAACCACCGGGTTGGTCTTTAACAAATCAAGATCTCTCAAACAATCTTCGACAATTTCAACTCCGATCTGGGTCGCCTTCCGGCTGAACCCGATCAGCAAAGCATAATCACAAATGGTATTGATCTGGCGCGGAATACCTCCGGAGCCCTCAAAAACGAGACCCATTGCCCCGGGCGAAAAAATCGGCTCTTTTTTCCCCGCGACGGCCAGGCGGTGCATTACATAATTCTGCACCTCCAACTGGTCAAGCGGTTCCAGATGAAAGCGCAGGGCCAACCTTTGTTTGAGAGGTTCAATAGCCTGCACTTTTCTTTTCAGGTCATTTTGTCCGATCAGGATCAGTGTCAGCAAAAACTCCTCTTGCGTCGGAAAATTAAGAAGAAGACGGATCTCTTCCAACTCTTTCTCTTCCAGAATCTGCGCTTCATCGATGATAAGAACGGTTTTTCTTTTTTGTGCCAGGTTATTCCGGAGCAGACCCTCCAGAAGACGCAACAGATCGACTTCTTCTGAAACGGATGCGGCGTTTTGCTCGCCCATCTGGAATAAAATTTCTTTCAAAAACTCTTTTTTGGAAAGCTTGGGATTCACAATGAGCACGACCTGAAAACGATCATCTCCCCCCAGATCTTTAAGCAAGACACGGGAAAGAACCGTTTTGCCGCCGCCGTATTCACCGGTGAGAAGAGCCCCCTGCTTGTGTTCTCTGGCGGCATATAAAAGTCGCATCAAGGCTTCTTCATGTTTGGAAGAATAATAAAGGAAACGCGGGTCCGGCGTATTTTCGAACGGCTTGATATCGAGTCGCCAGTAAGTTTCGTACATCTTAAAACATCTCCTTTATAGTTTATGACCTAACTCTTTGCGCCAGCGGGGGAATGCTAACCGATTGAACCACGCTCCGCAAGCCTCATTTAACCCGAAAACTACTTTTTTTCGAAAATGGCGATCAATTCGTCCAATTTCAGTGGTTTCATAAAACGGGCGGTGGCCTCGTCACCTTGAAGATTGGTTTGAGCAAGTTCCTCGGAATAGCCTGTGATCATAATGCAATTGATTTTGAAGTTGGTTTTGTGGATTTCTTTCAAAAGGTCGTTTCCCGACATATCGGGCAGGCGAATATCTATCACTGCAAAATGAAATGGAGTTTTTTTGATTTGCTCCAGGGCCTCTGCCCCGGTGCCGGCGGTTGCAACAAAAAACCCCTTCTTTTTGAACACATCTTTCAACGTCTCGCGAACAGCAGTATCATCATCCACCACCAAAACTTTTGTCAGTTCAGAATCTTCAGACATCGTTCCTCCTCAATGGTTAATCGCTGGCAGTTTTACTATGAATTTTGAACCTTTACCATATGAACTTTCCACTTTGAGAGTGCCTCCATGTTTTTCGACCTGTTGGCGGCAGATGGAGAGTCCCAGACCAGTCCCTGCAGGTTTTGTTGAAAAGAGAGATTCAAAGATTTTTTCTTTGTTTTCGTCAAGGATGCCACATCCTGTATCTTCAAAAACAATCTGAATCGATCCCTTTTCCTCCGTTGTTCTGACCACAAGCTCTCCTCCGTCGGGCATGGCTTGATAGGCATTCACCATCAAATTGGAAAAAACCTGTGAGAGTTGCAGAGGATCCCCCATGACAGGCGGCAAATGGGGCGAAGCTTCAATCACCAAACGGATGACATCAAAAGGGGGAAATCTGTCGGCGACGTCGCGGATCAATCCGGGGATATCCACCGGTTGTTTTTCCGACGCCTTGGGCCGGGCAAATTCAAGCATGTTGGAAACAATCTGACTGATCCGCTCCACCTCTTTGTTGATAATATGGATATGTTTTTTTACTGTCTGATCCTCCATCTGTGGTTCACACAGTGTCAAAAAATAGGTGGCGTTTGTCAAAACGGAGAGAGGATTTCTGATCTCATGGGCCAGGGAACCAGCCAGCTTTCCCAAAGCCGCCAGTTTTTCTGTCCGGAGCAATTTTTCATGGGCCTCGTTCAACTCCCTCGTTCGCTCTTCCAATTTTATTTTCAGTGTTTCATTGAACTCTTTCAATTCTTTTTCCGCCTGTTGGAGCTTATGATTGGTTTCACTCGAATCTTCCAAAAGGGAAAATGTCACTCTCTGCAGTTTCTCCAGCGCCTGTTTGGAGGCGATCAGTTCCTCATTCTTTTGTTGGATCGACTGTTTCATTAGAATACCGCCGGATCAAAGAGGAAGGTGGGGCCGATGAGAAAAGTTCCGTCAACGCTTAAACCCCCTCTGGCAATGGGAAGTTTATAGATGTAGCTCCTCGCTTCCATCCGAAGCGCAAACCAGGGCGGTTTCAAATAGAGCAGAGCGCCCAGTCCCAACAGGCCATTGGGGAGATTGCTTTTATTGATGCGAAGCCATCCGCCGCCCACCTGGCCATAAAGGTCCATCTCCAGAATCTTGTGATGCCCGACCTTCACCGCGGCAGGCAAAATAGCCATGAGACTTCCGCTGACGTTATAGAAATGGGGATCCGTTACCGTGCTCCCGTAAGCACTGGCCGCATCCACCTGCATGGGTGAATATCCAAAATCAATTGCCGTGGCAAAATGATGGCTCCAACGATACGCCGCCTGCAAGCCGGTGATGTAGGAGGTGGATATGGTGTCACCGATAAAAACTCCTCCGTAGGGAGAGAGCTGGATATGCGATGAACCGGCCTCGCGCAGATCCATGTTAAACATTTTTGGAATCTCCTCTGCAAAAGCGGTCGAGGAAAAAAGAAAAAGAATCACCAGCACAGTTCCAAATTGTTTTCTCATTTTTATTATCCCCCTTCCTTCTGGTTTCCCAACCGCCGGCACAACACGACCATTGTTTTGAAGATGAGAAAAAAATCGACCCATAGAGACCATTTGTTGATGTATTCCAGATCAAGCGCCATCGATTCATCAAATGAAACTTTTCCCGACCTTAAAATCTGCCGGTAACAGGTGAGACCCGGAAGCATTCTGAAGCGCCGCCTTTGCCACGGCTCCCTGTATTGGGAAACCTCCTCCGGAATGTGGGGTCTTGGTCCCACAAAACTCATCTCTCCCTTTAAAATATTGACCAGTTGCGGGAGCTCATCCAGCCCGGTATGCCGAAGCCATTTTCCAAAACGTGTCACCGATTTTCCACCCTTCTCAATGGAACGGAATTTATAAAGATCAAACCGCTGACCAAACCGTCCCACCCTTTTTTGTTTGTATAAAATCGGCCCGCCCGAAGTGACAAAGATAAGCGCCGCCACACCCAGAAAAAGGGGCGACAGAATGACGATAAACAGAAAAGCCAGAAGACGGTCCAATAAAATTTTAAAAACATAGGCCCAATTTAAAACAGGACTGCTCCTGAAAACGAAAACGGGGATGTTGGAAAAATAATCGATCTCCATGGGCGACAGATTCCAGCCAAACGAATGGGCAAACAGCCAGCCCTCCACCCCCTCCTCCTGACAAATGCCAAGGGCCGTCTCCACCTCCCGCGGACATTCATGATGAATGGTAAAAAGCACATGGGCCACCGGACAATCATGAAGAATCTGGCGCCACTCTGCCAGAGTTCCCATGACGGGCACCCCCTCAATATCTTCCGAAACTTGGCCCTCGGGCAAAACAATGCCGACCGGTTTTAAACCCAGATGGCTCTCCCTGCGAATTTTTTGAACCGCCTCGCGCGCTGTTTCCAAAGTTCCGACAATCAATACAGACCGGATATCTTTTCCACGCAAACGACGGTGAAGACCATATTGGCGCATCAGCAAATTCTTGAGAACGAGAGCAAAGGCGTTGGTGAAGCCGAAACTGACCAGAAAAAGACGGCTGACCGTCTCCATCTGAAACAAAAAGATAATCCCGATCAGCAGGAAAATGCAGACGAGCGAACTTCTGAAGATGATTTCCACATTCACAAAAGCTTTTTGAAGACGATTGGGGTTATAGAGACCATGGTAGTTCAAACTGATCGGCCAAAAAAGGGAGGCCAGCACCATCAGTGGAAGATAGTCACGAAATGGGGGCAGATGTCCCAGATCCTCCAAAAAATTGACTTGTGCCAGATTATTGCGTAACAAATAGACAAAACTGAAAACACACGCTGTGAGAAACGCATCCAGAAGATTATTGAGACGACGATAAATATGATGGCGACGCTGAAACATGCGCAATAAATAATACAGGGTCTGCATTATGGCAACGGGATATCCAAAACCAGTGGAACGGTATCGGGTCGGGTTGGAACTGCTGGGCTCCATCGAAAACCAGAAGGTGTTGGATGCCGGCTGTGGTTTTGGAACGCTCCAACCCCATCTTCCCGACGCCATGGGTGTCGATCGTCACTGGACCAACCTTCAGAGGGGTCTCGCCAGTTTGGGAGAATCGTTTCAAGACCGCCTTGTGGCCAGCAACCTTGAGAATATCCCGTTTCCCGACCAGCTTTTTGACGCGATCATTCTGCTGGAAACACTGGAACATGTAGACAATGAGGAGGTCGTGCTGGAGGAGATGGCCCGTGTTTTAAAAAAAGGGGGGCGTTTTGTTTTGAGCGTCCCCCACCATCGCCTGATCTACAACATCATCGATCTGGAACACTGGTTTGTTCCACTGATCACAAAAAGGGCCGTGCACCGACACTACCGAAAGAAAAAATTACAAAAAATGCTCGAAGAAAAAGGATTTCGGGTGGATGCCTGCCTGGAGAGGGGCATGTTGATTGCCGCCTGCATGCGCTGGTTTTATCTCCCGTTTGATCTGACCGATTATTTTTTCACCGGAGGTTTTCAAGGTCCCATGGGGAAAAGCATCCGAAAGATTTTTGATCGGTGCGTCGACTGGGAATTTGGCATCCCGACATTTTTTGGGGGTTCCCTGTTTGTGGTTGCCCACAAGGAGATTTGATGCGCATTGCCCTCATTAATCCGATCATACAGACCATCGACAGGCCAAAAAGTTTTTTTGGCCTCTTCTCGCGGCGTCCCAAAAAACAACTGCAAACCGATACGCAAATCAATTTTGTCAAACTGGCCACGGCCATGGCCGAATTGGGACACGAGGTGACCCTGTTTATTTCAGACTGTTTTCGTCCGAAAGAATCCCATGTCCCGGGAGGAATGGGCAACGGTTCTCTCAAAATCTGTTACCTGCCGACACGCATACAGGCTCTATTTTCCCCCGCCTACGCCCCTCTTCTCCCCTCGTTATACAAAGAACTCAAAAAAGGGAATTTTGATGTCATTCAGAGTTCAGAGCTGACCCAGCCCTGCACATGGATAGCCAGCCTCACGGGAAAACCTGTTTTTGTCTGGGAAGAACTCGATCAATATTTCTCGCGGCGGTTGCCACGCATGGTGCAAAAACTATGGCACAAAACGATGGAAGAGGGTCTCAAAAAAAAAGTGTCGGTCATCCCCCGCAGTCAGGCGGCCGCCGACTTCCTGAAAAAAAGGGGTTGGGAACATATCCATTCACCCCTTCCCACACCCGTGGACACCGAAGTGTTCAAACCTTTGGAGGACGCTGTTGAAAAACATCTTCTGACGGTCACGCGGCTTGCCCCCGATCGCGGGCTCTCTTTTTTGCTGGAACTGATGGAAAAGCTGGTCGCCGTGCGCCCCCAACTGAAACTGGTCGTGGTCGGCAGTGGAAGTGAAGAGGATAAATTCAGGGCGGAAATCCTCAAAAGAAATCTTTCCCAAAATATCGAACTGATTTCTCTCTCCCTTTCCCATCGGGAACTGAATCATGTATACAATGAAAGCACTATGACCCTCATTACAACTCTCGGTGGACTTTTTCCGTATACCGCTTCCGAAAGCATGGCCTGTGGCAAACCGGTGATTTCGCGATTTGGAAGAGCCCTCAAAGATCTCATCCATGAAGGAGAAACCGGCTATCTGGCCGACACGGTGGAAACAATGAAAGATCGGATTCTCCACCTTCTGGAAAATCCGGCCCAACGCAAAAAAATGGGGGAAGAGGCGCGGCACCTTGCACTGAAAATGGATTTTAAAAACATCGCAGAACGTTTCATCCGGCACTATCAGAGGGCAAAGGATTAACCACCATGGGAAAATATCTTTTCAACTTTATTCTGATCGCCGTTGCCTTTTATTTTGTCGGTGAAAATCCGGCGGTGGCCATGATTTTGATCGGTATGGCCGCATTCATCCTCTTTTTTTTTCGCAGCCGCGATGCCATCATCGCCTATTCCATCTACTTTGTCTTTGAGGGCACCATTCTGTTACATGCCCCGGAAGCGTCGCTGGTTCTCATGAAATATCTGGGCGACATTCTGATTCTGGCCATTTTTTTCGCCGTCTTTGCAAAACTGGCGATCCGCCGGTATCAATTTGAGGCACTCAAGGAAAACAAGATGCATATCCCCATCCTTCTTTTTTTGGTCGCCGCCACTTTTTCCGCCATCATCAACCAGTCTCCGGCATTCGTCTTCTTTATAACTTTGAGACAGATATTGCGCTATGTGGTTCTCTTCTACTCCATCATCCTGACAGCGGAAGCGGAATGGACCGAAACCGACTTGAAAAATCTGGCGCAAGTCATCCTTGCCCTGATATTGATCCAGGCGGGGATCGGTTATCTGCAACTCCTTTTTGGCATCAATTCCGGTTTCAGTACTTTTCTTGTTACAGGCAACACCGTCAATCTTGAAGGCATCCCCATTATCGGGGGACAAGCCGAATATCTCAAAGGCCATGCCCTGTTTGGAACATTGCTGAACCCCAATACCTACGGACTTTTTTTGGCGACCGGCTTCTGCCTCCTGCTGGGGCTTGAGCTGGTTGCGGTAAAACCAATGAAACGATTCTACCTTTATCTCCTCCTTTTTATCGCCCCCGTCCTTCTCAAAAGCTATTCCCGTCAAAGCCTGTATGCGACCCTTTTGGGAACCATGATCATTGCCCTGATTCGAAAACAATTCAAGATATTGGTTTTGGCCTTCCTCATCATCGCCGGTTTTGCCATCTATCTTTCACAACTGTCGGAAAAAACAGTGTGGGGAACCGGCCAGGAAACCCTCGCGCAAAGAATTGTTTCCCCTTTTGACACCCGATATATAAAGAAGTTCAGAATGTCAGACCGGCTCTGGGTCATCAACGACATTCTCCCGCAAATGATGACCGGTTCTCACGCCCTGTTGGGATATGGGCCGGGGTCGCTCGGCTCCCCCTTCGGCTTTTTTCAGAAGTATTTCGATGCCTACAAAGAGCTGAAGATCCCACCCAAACTCTGGTATCACCTCCACACCGGTATTGCCGATGTCGGCTTTGTGGCTGTGATCGGACAATATGGGATTATCGGTTTCATCTTTTTTTATGGTATTTTTGTCACCCTCTTTTGGACCCTTTTGGTGAAGATCTACCCCGGCATCAAAGATCCTTTTTTTAAAGGAATCACGCTCGGTTTTATGGGATACATCATCGGTTTTCTCCTTTCGAACATTGGCTACAATAATTTTGTCGTTAGGCAGATCTCCTATTATTTCTGGATCCTGGCGGGCATCATCTGCGCCTACTGGAGTATCCAGTCCAGACAAAGGGAGAATTCACCCTCATGAAAGTTCTTCTCATGGATCCCCCCATGCAATCGATCATGCAAGCCAGAGCCGACTGGTTTCCGATGAGTCTGGCCTATCTTGCCGGTGCCATCACCCGGGAAGGCCACCAGGCACTCATCTATAACGGCGAGCACGATCCATCGCTCGACTATGTCAATCTCACCATTTATTCGGCCAACTATTACAAATATCTGGAGGCGCTTCACGATCCGGGCCATCCGGCATGGAAAAAAATTGCCCGGTTGATGGAGGATTTCAAGCCCGATGTAGTCGGTTTAACTTCCTTCAGCGTCAAGTTTCCCTCTGCGCAAAGACTGGCGGCCATTGCTAAAGATTACAACCCGCAGATTCCTGTCATCATGGGAGGACAACACGCCACCATTCTGACAGAGGATGTCCTCTCCGATCCCAACATCGACTTTGTCATTAGGGGAGAGGGTGAAGGGGCCTTTGTCGATTTTTTACGTGCACTGGGCGGCGATCAAAAATGGGAAAATGTGAAAAGCCTCTCCTTTAAAAAAGAGGGTGGCGTCATTCATAATCCTTTAAGACCCCTGCTGGAAAATCTCGATACATTGGCCCTTCCGGCCAGAGAGTGTCTGCATGATTTGCAACATTATGAACCGCACGCCCTTGCAAAACTGTTTGCCTCCCGCGGTTGTCCCTATCAATGCAATTATTGCGGCACCCAAAATATCTGGACCTACAAAGTCCGCCATCATTCCGCCGCCCGCGTTGTGGAAGAGATCCGTCATGTCAAAAAGGAATATGGGGCTTCCAATTTCACTTTTTTTGATGATGTCTTTGGTCTCGACAAAAAAAAGGCGATGGAACTGACAGACACCATGAGCCTCGCAAAAACGGGCGTCACCTGGGATTGTCTGACCCGGGCCAACCTGGTTTCGGATGAACTGTTGGTGAACATGAAAAAAGCCGGCTGTACCAAAATCGACATGGGGGTTGAATCGGGGAGTGACAAGGTCTTGATCGACACCAAAAAAGGTCTGACCAAAAAGAAGATCAAGGAGGGGGCGGCGCTTGTAAAAAAACATGGTATCCTCCTTTATATGTTCTTCATGATTGGCCTGCCGACAGAAACAGAAGAAGATGCCAAAGAGACTAGGAATTTTCTGGAGGAACTCAAGCCCGACTGGGCCTGCATCAGCATCTTCACTCCCATTCCCGGAACGGAAATTTACAAAAAACTGAAAGAGCAGGGAAAGATTCCCGACAAACCCGACTTTGCAAAATTTTCTCATCAAAGCCCCCACTCCAATTTTGCATATGGCATGTTGAACCGTGAGGGCTTTCCGGAGCTGGCCCAGAAAACCATCGCCCATATCCAGGCCTATAACGGAAGTTTCCGAAATCTCCTACGGCGCGCGCTGTCGAGAAAATATCATCGCAACCTCCGGCTTTTTTTCACCGATTTGAAAAGTGTTTTGACATGGAAAGGTGTTTTGCAGGCATCTCATCAGGGGTCTCATTCAAAATTTTATGCGGAGTCCTCCAAATGAACCCTAAACCGAGACACGCGAGCGTTGCTGTTCTCGATCGTTGCGATGCCAAATGCATCATGTGCAACATTTGGCAGGAACATCGCCGCGACGAAGTTTCTCTCGCCTATTTTGAAACACTTCCGACCACACTCCGCACAATCAACGTCACCGGAGGAGAGCCCTTCATGCGGGAGGACCTCCCGGAGGTCATCCGCACCATTGACAAGCGGTGCAACCGCCCTCGCATGATCATCTCCAGCAACGGTTTCAATACCAAAAAAATTGGCGAAGCGATGGAAAAGATACGGACCATCAGCCATCGCGTGGGCGTGCGCATCTCCATAGACGGTCATGAGTCGATGCACGATACGGTTCGTGGTGTTCCCGGCGCTTTCAAAAAATGCATGAAAACCATCGAGGTCCTTAAAACAATCGGGGTTACCGATCTGGGCTTGAGCTTCACCATTTCTCCGGTGAATTTGGGAGATTTGATAAAAGTCTACCACCTGACGCGACGGCTCGGCATTCAATTCACGCTGACCATCGCGCAAAATTCGGAGTTTTACTTCAAAACAAAAGCCAATGACTTTGAGCTCGACCCGAAAGCCCTGACCCGTCAGTTCAATGAACTGCTCTCCATGGAACTGAAATCACTGCATCCCAAACGCTGGTTTCGGGCTTATTATGACAAGGGAGTTTACGATTACGGCATGGGCAAACGGGTATTGAAAAACTGCTCTGCCGCATCCGGATTTTTCTTTTCAAGTGCCAGAGGGGAGATTTACCCCTGCCCCATTCTCGACAAAAAACTGGGAAATGCCGCCGAAGAGGGTTTCGAACAGGTTTGGAATTCCAAAGAGGCCGAGGCTGTTCGTACTATCGCCCGCGATTGCCCCACAAAATGCTGGATGACCTGCACGGTCGGCCCCCATTTCAAACAGAATTTCGGATCCATTCTCGGCTGGATTTTTCAAAATAAAGTCCGCGCCCATCTTGGGCTTTCCATCCTTTGAATTTCATGAAGATCCTCATGATCGGCCCCAGAAAAATATATCCCGAACCCAGAGCGGGACTCGATTTTTATGTGCGCTCTTTGTCCGAATATCTTTCCTCGCAAGGTTTCTCGGTTGAAGTCGTCTGTCATCCCGCTTGGTGTCCCAAAATCCATCACCTCGACACTTTTACTTATGGATTATGGGCCAGCTGGAAGGCCTGTTTTACAAAAGGGATCATCCATTATCACGGCGGAGCGGCGCTTTTTGCCTGGATCCCCCGTCTTTTTGGAAAGAAGGTTTTTGTCACCCTCCACTCCCGGGAGTCGAAAGCACAGCACATTTCACATCCACTCCGTCTTTTCTATCGACTGGCGGAAAAGATGGGTATTCAAAGTGCCCACCACATTTCAGCCGTTTCACAAACTCTCCAAAAGGAACTGATGCGGGATTATAAAAAAGAGGTGACCCACATTCCCATGGGAATCAAACCGGCTTTTTGTGACAGCGCCGGAGAATTAAACCGCCTTGGACTGGAGCCCAAAAAATATATTTTGTTTCTGGGCCGACTGGCTCCCGGAAAAGGGATTGAACTCCTGCTGAAAGCAAAAACATCCTATCCCATCGTGATTGCCGGAGCACCGCTCTATGACAAAAATTATCTGGCCGCGTTGAAACAACAGGCCCCCAAAAATGTGATCTTCTTAGGGAATGTGACCGGACTTTTAAAGAGGGAACTGCTGGCCCACGCCCTGATTTATATACAGGCCTCCGAAAACGAAGGGGCCTCCATCGCACTGCTGGAGGCATTAAGTTTTGGACTCCCTCTGCTGGTCAGCGACATTGCGCAAAACAGGGAGTTGGTCGGCAACGCGGGTGTTTTTTTTCGGACAAGGGACGCATCTGATTTTCAAAAAAAATTGGAGGCACTTTTGGATGAACCACAAACACTCAAAACGCTGGGAGAAAAAGCCAGGGACCATATCGCCCAAAATTGTGCATGGGACGACAAAAAACTCACAGCATTTTTTGATAGATAGAAATCAGTTGATCGTAATGAGTGTCGGGAGCAAATTCCATTTTAAATTTTTCCTGGCCCCGTTTTCCCATTTCAAGCGTCTTCCGTGGGTCCTTTAACATGTCACAGATTTTTTCAGCCAGATGTTTTGCGTCTCCGGCCTTGAACAAAAAACCGGTTTTACCCTCCTCGATCACTTCGGGAATGCCGCCATGATTGGCGCCCAAAGCCGCACGACTTAAGGCGTATGATTCCAAAATCGATAACGGCTGGTTCTCATAACAGGCGGAGGGGACAACGGTAAAAAGAGCCGACTGGATGCGTTGATAAAGTTCCGGAGAATGTTGGAAAGGACCGAGCCGAACACGATGAGGAGTGGAAGAGGCAAAACGTTGACACGCTTGCCCATCCGGACCTTCTCCAAAAATGGAAACATCGATCGGCTCTGAAATCAATCGCAGAGCTTGCAATAAAAGGGGAACGCCTTTCACCTCATTCAGACCACCAAAGTAAATAATTCCTTTTGGAGCTTCCCCGGTTGAGCAAGCCTTAGGCACATCCACAAAATTGGAAAGGACCTGAATCCGGTCTGCAGACCAACCCGATGCCACAAATTTTCTTTTCAAAAAATGACTCGGGCTGATGAAAAGCCCGACGTTCTTCTCATACAACTGCAACGCCTTGTGCAAATAGGCTTCGGTCATGCCGAGAAAACTCCTGGGAAAGGAATCTTTAAAACAACAATTCGCAAAGGCGTGATAGAAGTGCTTCCCCTGACACCGCTCACAAAGGGCATGTTGGGTAAAAAGATGGTGGTTGGGGCAAATGAGCTTTGAATCATGCAGAGTCATGACCACCGGAACACCCTGCTTTTTCAAAACGGGCAGAATGGATGGGGTCAAATGACCATAAATATTGTGGCAATGAGCCAGATCGGGTTTGAAATTTTTGATCACCTCCAAAATTTTTTGAGCCGCCCTGCGATTATAAAGATAGGAGAAAGCGTTGGTCAGTTTGAAATCGATCAGCCCCAACTCTTTTTCAGCGGTAAAACAGAAGACGACATGCCCCTTCTTTTCCAATAGCGTCTGGAGAGACAAAAAACAGCGGTCCGACCCGCCGCGCATCTTTAAAAAATTGTGGACCAGAAGAATTCTCAAGTGTCATTTCCTCGTTGTGCCACTATCACAATCATGTTAGCCGGATCAAACATGGAAAACACGATAGCCGTCATCGGCTTGGGGCATGTGGGATTGACACTGGCGGTGACCTTGGCCGAAGAGGGGTTCAATGTCATCGGAGTTGAAAAATCACCGGAGATATTACATCATCTCCAAAAAATCAGTCCCCCCTTTTTTGAAAGTGGCCTGAAAGAACTCCTTGAAAAACATCTTGGCAAGGATTTGCATTTTTTTGACTCCCTTCCCAACCAGTCCATCGGAACTTATATTCTCTGCGTGGGAACACCTCTGAAGCTAGACCTTACACCCAACCTGCAGGCGGCCGAAATGGCGATGCAAGATATCGCCAGGCATATACAAAACGGGGCTTTGGTGGTGCAACGGAGCACCGTTCCCGTCGGAACATCACGGCAGTTTTTTCTTCCGATTTTGCAAAAGACAGGCAAACAATTTCATTTCGCATGCTGTCCCGAAAGAACCTGTGAAGGGGTGGCCTTAAGGGAACTGCGGGAACTCCCGCAAATCATCGGCTGTGACGATGCCGCTTCCCATGAGAAGGCGGCGGCGATATTTCAAAAAGTAACCCCGACCCTGGTGAAGGCCCCATCCATGGAAAGTGCGGAGATACTGAAACTGGTCGACAATTGCTGGCGCGACACCACGTTTGCCTTTGCCAACGAGATAGCCCTCTTTTGCGAAAGCCTTGGGCTCAATGCCTGCGATGTGATCCAGATGGCCAATCTCGGTTATGAAAGAAATTCCATTCCCCGGCCAGGCTTTGTCGGCGGCCCCTGCCTCACAAAAGATCCTTATCTGCTGGCAAAACCCTACGGCAAACCGGAGGCAACACTCCCACTGACGCAAAACGCGCGGCAAGTGAACCGGCAATTACCACAACAGGTTGCCAGGCGAGTCGCCATGTTCCTTGAAAAACACGGCAAGTCTCCAGAAAAAGCAAAAATTTTCGTGTCGGGACTTGCTTTCAAAGGGGAGCCGGCCACCGACGATTTGCGAAACTCCCCTTCCCTGGAGGTTTTGCAACATCTGCGTCAACTGGGAGTGGGAGTCATCAAGGCTCACGATTTTGTTGTGGCACCCGAAGAGATCGTCAAACTCGATATTCTGGCAACAACACTGGAAGAGGGATTCCAGAATGCCGATGTCGTCATGATCCTCAACAACCATAGACAATACACACAGCTTCCCATTCATTCTCTGATAAAAACAACGAACAACCCCCTCTTCTTTTTTGACGCCTGGCATCTTTTTTCCAAAAAGATGGTGGAAGAAACCGGGAAAATTATTTACGGAGGAATCGGTTTTTGAAAAGAGTCCTTGTCACCGGAGCTGCCGGCTTTCTCGGTCACCATCTGGCACTAGCTCTCGCCAACAAAGGTTATAACCTGACGTTGTGCGACGATTTTTCCAGGGGGAAAAAAGACACCGCCTTGCACTACCTTGATCTTGACCTCACCCAGCCACAGAGCTTTCAGCAGTTGAATGGCCCCTATGATGCCGTTTATCATTTGGCCGCTGTCAACGGAACACGCTATTTTTATGAAAAGCCGGACCAGGTCCTGAAAATTAATCTTCTTTCAACCATTCACCTTCTCGACTGGTTTGTTGCTTCCGGTTCCAAAAAATTTCTTTTTGCCTCCACCCCCGAAGCCTATGCGGGCACCATTGATCTTTATAAAACGCCACTACCGACCCCCGAAACAGTTCCTTTGATGATTTCGGATATTCAAAATCCACGATGGTCCTATGCAGGATCGAAAATAGCAGGAGAGCTCTTGACGCTGAACTATGCCCGCCAACACAACTTTGCGGCCCACATCGTCCGTTATCACAATATCTATGGTCCCCGCATGGGTGAAGCACATGTCATTCCCGAATTTATTCTGCGGGCGCTGAAAAAGGAGAACCCGTTCAGGATTTATGGAGACAAACATACAAGATCCTTTTGCTACATCAGCGATGCCATCGAAGCCACGCTCTGCATCATGGAGACTGAT
Source organism: Deltaproteobacteria bacterium (assembly GCA_030648035.1). GTDB lineage: Bacteria > UBA10199 > UBA10199 > SPLOWO2-01-44-7 > SPLOWO2-01-44-7 > JAUSII01. The sequence goes on from JAUSII010000059.1 coordinate 20,889, forward strand.
ACGCCGGCTGGAGGGGCCTGGCATATCGGCAATGCTTCAGAAGAGATTCCGATGTTGGAACTCGCCAAAAGAATCTGCCGCCTGGCGCAATACGAACCGGAATGGGATATTCATCCCGCTCCAGAAGGAAGTGTTCAAAGAAGAGTGCCGGATACCCGCAAAATAATGGAAGTGCTCAAGATGCCGCCGCAAATAAATTTGACAACGGGCCTGGCCAAAACATATGAATGGTATCTCCATGAAGATTTTATTCATTCCGGAACCCGGAAAAACAGAAACGAGTGAGCGTTCCTATCCACTTATCAAGATCCTTGAGAAAAGGCATGAGCTCCTGTTTCTAAAGCCGCCGGGAAACCCGACCCAAAAACGACCCTCTTGGCCCATGAGAGTGTTCCAACGTTTACAAAACATAAAGCAGTTGATTGAAGAGGGAAAGAAATTCAAAGAGGCTGATCTTGTTCTGTGCCGGGACTATATGCACGCCCTTCCCGGCTCCAGAATAGCAAAACATCTTGGCATCCCCTGCATTTGGGACAGCGAAAGAAGCATGAAACTTTTTTGGGAGGATCATCACCAGTATCCGGTTCAAACTCTCCCTTGGATAACGGTTGAAAAATGGCTCACAAAACGGGTGGATCATCTCGTGACGGTGACGGAGAGAAATAAACAGGCCCATATCCTTCAGGGAATGGACCCGAACCATATCGACATCATTCCTGTTTGCGTCTGTTTCGATCGGCGCAGTCGAAAATCAAAAGCGGAGGCCAGAAAAGCCCTTCAGCTGTCTGCAGACAAAAAACTTTTTCTCTTTTTTTCCAATTTTGATTACCCCCCCAATCAAAGGGCCCTCACTTTTCTTAACGAAAAAGTCGCCCCGCGATTGCCCGGAGAACTTCTCTTATGCGGCAAGGGGAAACTGCCAAAAAATCTGCATGGCAATATTAAATACATGGGCTTTCTCCCTCTGGAAAAACTCTATGATCTTATTCGTGCGTGTGACATCGGCCTTTCCCCTGTTTGGGAGGCCAATGGAACATTGACCAAAGTCCTGGATATGCTGGCCCACGGAACAGCCACGGTCGTTACTGACATTGTTCAAACGGGCATTCCGGAACTTCAAGACAACGTGCATAGTTGCATTGCCAAAAATGAAGAAGAATTCATCCAAAAAACTCTCACACTGGCAAATGATCTTTTATTGCAGGAGAAACTCCGTGAAAATGGGCCTCATATCATCCGATCAAAATATGACTGGGCGTTGTATGAGGACAAACTACTCGATATCGTCGGACGTTTCGAAAGAAAAAATGAAAAAGCTCTCGGTCATACTGGCTGTTTATAATGAGGCGGGCAATATCGCTCCGCTGGTTCGCTCCATTCGCAATGTAATCTCCTCAACCGATGAATTGATTGTTGTCGATGACGCCTCCACCGATACTACGGCCCAGGAGATTGATCCGGCATTGGCCATTCTTGTACGCCACCCGGTGAACAGGGGAAAGGGCGCCGCCATCCGAACCGGCATCGGTGCCGCGTCGGGTGAACTCGTCTTATTAATGGATGGAGACGGACAGGATGATCCCCAGGATATTCCGCAGGTTGTAAATCCGGTGCGTGCAGGCAAAGCCGATTTTGCCATCGGCTCCCGTTTCTTAAACCCCGGACAAAACAGTTTTGTGACCCCCATTAATCGGCTGGGAAACCGGTGTCTGACCTCTCTTGTCAATTTTTTTCTGGGGGTCCGCATCACCGATTCCCAAGCCGCCTTTAAATGCATCCGGATGGAGGCACTCAAAGACATACATCTGGAATCGGACCGATACGAGGTGGAAACGGAAATGCTCATCAAGGCGGTCGACAAAAAACTCAAAATCGTTGAGGTCCCCGTCCATCGCTATTCCAGAAAATACGGCAAATCACATCTCTACCAAATTCCCTTCGGGCGGTTTAAATTCGGGTTGAGAATTATGCGGGTGTTTATTAAAAGCCATTTCCAATGGCGCTGAACAGAATGCAAAAACAGATCGATCATACTCTTCAAACAGCCATCGACTGGCTGATAACCTCGGGCATTCAAAACTGTGACCCCCATTCCGGGCATCAGGGCGGTTTCAATGCCTGGTATAAAATTGAGACCGACAGCTACCCCTTTATTTATGCCGAAATCACCGGATATTTGACGACCCTTCTGCTGTTCCTTTACCGCGAAACAGGAAACAAAATCTGCCTTGAAAGAGCCAAAAAATCCGGGGAGTGGCTACTTAAAAAACTGGAAGAACATCCGGTCATCCCATGCCTCTTTCCGGTGACCCAGACACTCTATGATCTCAAAAAAGATTGGGCCTATGCTTTTGACAACGGCATTCTGATCAACACACTGGTCAATCTTTACCGATGTACCGGCAACAAACGATATCTGAACAAGGCCAAAATGTTGGCTGACTGGATGATGGCCAACCTGCAAAGAAATGACGGCGGTTTTTTCTTCGCCTACAACATTGTCACGAAGGAAAAATTGTTCGACCAGGAAGAGGTCAGCTGGTCGACAACCCGGGGGAGTTTTTCCGGAAAAATTGCCATCGGTCTCCTCAACCTTTTTACAGAAACAGGTGAAAAACGATATAAACAAAGTGCCGAACGCCTGTTGCATTACTGCCTCTGCTATCAGGCGCCGGAGGGCAATTTTTATTCCTACGCAACACAACCCGGCACACATTTGCATCCTCACACCTATACTCTCGAAGCCCTCTTTATCGCCGGCCACGTTTTGAAGAACAAACATTGGACGGAAGCCGCCCTCAAGGGTCTCAAGTGGAATTATGCGGCACAAAAACCTTCCGGTGAATTCCCCAGAAAATGGTTCGATAAGAAATTTATTTACTGTGAACGCAATGATATCCTGGCGCAGAATATCCGTCTGGGCATACTGGGCCGGGTTTCCGGACTAACCGGCAGAGTCTTCGATAAAAAACTGGACCGCAGTGTTGCAAGATTGCTGACAAAACAATGCACCGACCCCCATCCACGGGCAAATGGGGGGTTTCTTTTTGGAATTGGGGAAGAGGGGAACAAAACCCGACATGTCAACGTTTGGGTCACAGCCTTTTCCATTCAGGCGCTGTCGTTTTATCAAAAATGGCAAAAGCAAAAAACAAAATTTGAGTTTGATCCATTTCTCTTTGTATGAACTTCGCCGACTTTATTTTTTTTCCGATCAGGGCCCTCTTTGTCCATGAAGAAAACCGGATGGGGCTGACCTCTTTGAGAAATGAGCGGATGGCTTATGCCGCAAGCGAGGTGACCGGCTACAATCTGGATGTCGGCTGTGGGCGGCACAATCTTTTTATTCGCAAATATCTCCAGGGAAATGGCAAAGGGGTGGATGCCTTCCCCCGCCCCGGTCTCAACCCCGATCAGATATTACAGGACCCCAAACATTTTCCTTTCAGCGACAACACGTTTGACTCGGCCACTTTCGTCTCTTCCTTAAATCACATTCCCAAAGAACTCCGCCTTGTGGAATTGAAGGAGGCCTGGCGGTGCTTAAAGCCGGGCGGAAAAATTGTCATCACCATGGGGGGCTGGATAATCAAGGCCTTCAGCTATCAGTGGGTCGCTTTGCATGACAAACTGTTTCACGGTGATTTTAATTGGGATCCTGCCGGCCGTGGAGGATTAAGGGCCTCTGAATCCTACTTTTTATCCAAAAAAACGATCCGACATCTTCTTGAGGAGGCCGGTTTTCAAAAGTGTGTCGTCAAAAATATGCCCACACAATGGGGGTTGCATTTTCTTGTGACCGCCTATAAACCGACAACATCATGAAAAATTATTACAAAGACAAAAAGGTATTGGTGACCGGGGCCGATGGCTTCATCGGCTTCCACCTGACAGAGAGACTTGTCGCCTGCGGCGCCGACGTCTCTGTATTCGTACGCGCCAATTCGACAACCGGCACCAACATGTTACGCCTCAAAAACATTTCCCATCTGACCTCAAAACTTAAAACCATCATCGCGGCCGATATCGGAAGCCGTGATGCAACAGAATTGATCAAGAAGGAAAAGCCCCGGATTATTTTTCATCTTGCCGCAGATGCCTATGTCAACCGGTCGTTCAAACAACCCAGAGAGGTGATACGCACCAATGTGGATGGCACCATCAACGTGTTGCATGCCTGTCTTGACGAAAACGGAAAACCGGCTGACTGGGTGGAAAGAATTGTCTGCACCTCCTCGAGTGAAATCTACGGACATCATGAAGAGCCGATTGACGAATCTTTCGAGTTAAAACCGAGTTCACCCTATGGCGCCAGCAAAGCGGCGGCCGACAGAATTGCCTTTTCCTATTTCAACACCTTTGGCCTTCCCGTGGCCATCATAAGGCCCTTCAACACCTATGGACCGAGACACACCTATGATGCACCCCCCAAATTTATTGCACTGGCACTTGCGGACAAGGACATTACGATCTACGGAGACGGCACCCAAACGCGGGATCTTTCCTATGTGGATGACACGGTGGAGGGTTTTTTGACCATGGGTTTTCATAAAGAGGCTGAGGGAGAGGCTGTCAATTTTGGAACAGGCAAAGATACAAGCATCAAAGACCTCGCACAAAAAATCATCACCCTATCGGGGAGCACTTCCAAGATTGTCCATGTGGCACCACGCCTGGCGGAGGTCCAACGCCTCTGTTCCAATCCGTCCAAAGCCAAAAAATTATTCGGATGGAAGGCCGGAATTTCCCTGGAAGAAGGTTTGCGAAGAAATATCGCCTGGATGAAGCAATAGAGTGTTTTTATCCAGAGTAAAAACAATCCCGCGCTCAAGCCCGGTCTTTTCAAGAAGGGCGCGGGCGGCAGGCTCTCCCCTCCAGACGGCGATGTTTCTTTTGGCATACAGAAGAATCTGGTAATGCGGATAAAAAGAGGGCGAACGGACAAACACCACTTCGTCCGGCCTGGCCAATGCCCTGATTTTTTCACCGATGACCTTATACTGCAAATCCGGAGAGCGGTTGATAAACCAGAACTGAAAAACAGAAAGCAGAATGAGCCCGATAAAAACCGCGGTGAAGACAGGCCTCCAATGCGCCTGAAGGCCACGAAACAGAAGAGCCGCGATCAACGCAATATAGAGAGTGGCCTTCAACGGAAAAAAAGCGTGATAGGTGGTGACATTGATAAAAACAAGATCAAAAAAGAGGACGGGCAGAATCGCCAGCACCAGAATTCTTTTTTCCAATCCCGTCAAAGATATTTTCTCTTTTTTCCAAAAAAGAAACGCAAACATCCCACCCAAAAAAATCAAAAAGGGAAGATGTGCGGCCATATAATAGAGCGGAATATTCCGGAGCGGCCCGGCTCCATGAAAACCGGTGCGTTGGGACAATCTTCCAAAAGCATGCTCCGCATAGACCGCCCAGCCATCGATCTGCGAAAATTGCCATAAAACAAGCCCCACCGAAAAAAGAATAGCCGCCGCAACACATCCGGACAATATTCTGTATTCCCGGTCTCGCCATTGCAGAAGAGACATCCCCAGAAGAACAGACGCAAGAAACAATCCGAGCCAGTCGTTGCAGATCATGAAAAAAACATCCGCCCCCAGCAGACAAGCCCATCGCCACCGATTTTGCTCCCCCTGATGCCATTTCAAAAAAAGCAACAACCCCAGAATGAAAAAAAACTGGCCCAACGATTCCGCCGCGTAGGCATTGCCGTGAAACCAGAGGGCAACCGGCGAAAAAACATAAATAACAAACCCCAGGAGGGCCGGCTTGTTCAATGGAGAATCCTCTTTTCGAAAAAGGGCGGACAAAACGATATAGACCAGCATGCTGATCAAAAAGTGAAGGCAGAGATTGAATATCTGCAGAGACAGAATCGTTGGAGAGATATGGAATAATTTAAAAGCGAGAAATGGAAGAAGGATCGAAAGCGTACCTCGGGAGACATAATAAAAATTGCCGTTTTTATCCATGATGCTGGAGGGTTCATCCTGCACATACTTGTCTCCCGGGTTGGCGTAGGTCAAAACATGGTTGAAGGCATATTTTAAAGCCCCCTCTGCAGTCCAGGTCTCGATTGGTTTCAAAGCATGGGCTGTAATATCTTCGTGGTGCCGACTCACGGGTCTATTCAAAAAAGGAAGGCGAATCAAAACGCTGACCGAAAAAATGGCAAGCAAAAGAAGAAAAACACGGGATTTATTTTGAAACATGAAAAGAAACTAACATGTCCTTTTCAAAAACTTCAAGAGGTAATAGGAATGCACACAGATGGAAACCCTCATTCAACGATTTTTGAGTTTAGACCATCATCTGATGCCGGAGACTGTTCTGCAAATTCATTTGTTTGAAGAATGGATCCTGCTTTTTTTTATTCTCATTGCTCTCGCCTTCACCTTCAGAAAATATCTCCATTTTTCTTCCCGATGGATAACACGGATTATTTTCTGCCTGATTCTTGGCAATGCCGTTCTATTGAGACTGGTTTCTTTTGACAGGGGTTTCGAAACAATGGTCCCCTTTGACAGCTTTCATTACACGATTGCCGCTTCTGAACTGGCAAAAACAGGAGACCTTACCCTTCCCATCAACCAGGAAAACCATCCCATTGGCAAAGCGCCCGGATTTTCCCTGTTGCTTGCCCCTGTCTATATTCTCTTTCAAAATCATCTGGGCGCCGCCATTTTGTGTCCCCTTCTGCTCGGCATTCTTTCCCTCTTTCTCCTGTATCACCTTTCAAAACGAATGACCGATCCTCCAACGGCTCTGCTTGCCCTTTTGCTGATGGCATTCTCGCCCCTGCATATTACCTATAGCAAAATGTTGTTTCCATCGATGAGCGCCCTGTTTTTCACATTGACAGCCACACTGTTGCTGACGACAGAAAAGCGGCATTTAAAAAATTTGTTTCTCTCCGGCCTGTGCTTTGGGTTCGCGGCAACGATTCGATATCTCACCATTGCCTCCATCCCCGCCGCATTTTGCTACTTGCTGCTCCAAAGGAACACAAACGCTTCAGAGCGGCTGAAAAATATGGCGGCCGTTTCACTGGGCCTCCTCCTTCCCATCGCGGGTCTTCTTTTTTATCAATGGCTTGTTTTTGGAACACCCTGGCAAACCGGTTACGATTATTGGGAACACTTTTTACCCATCATCCAAAAACGTTTTTCATGGGAATACGCCTTTGGAATTCCACCGTCGGATGGCGTCAGTCCCAACGTGCCATTTGCATTACTGCATGCCACAGGTGCTTACATCCCCGGCACCGATATTTTAACAAGCAGACCCGATCAAATTCTGCTTGCCATTGTCATATGGCTTTTTGCCCTGGCCGGTTTTGTTTCCATTTACAAAAAAAACAGGCCTTTTTTCTGGTTTATTCTCATTTTCTTTCTGGGCTCCTGGCTGCCTCATATTTTCTATGTTTCACAAACAGGCCGCTATATGTTGCCCAATGTCCCATTTATTCTATTGGTGAGCGCCGCCGGCATGACCCGATTATTGCGAAAAGTTTCTTCAAGCGTGCAAGGGAGGGCCAAAAAAATCCTTCTTTTGGGTCTCCTTGGTTTTATCCCCTTTGCCACTTCTTTTTCCCACTACCCCTTTGAAAAAGGGAACCAGGAATTTTTGACGATGACCCGGGAAACAATCCCTTTTCCGGCTTATCTTGTCACCGATTTTGACGCCATGCTTTTTACCCACCTCGTGGGACGCCCCCGGCAAATTACGGTCATTGCCTTGTCTGACGACGTTCTTTATGCAGAACGCTCCCGTTATTTGAGAGGGGAAAAGCTCCCGCCGGCACTATGGGGAGCGGCTCAACACCTGGATCGACTGAAGACACTTTTGCAAAAAGATTCCGCCGTCTATTGCGTCCTGTTTTTCAAGGAAAAAAATCGGGTGGCATATAAAAAAATTCTGGATACATTCGACTCGGAAGAAGTGGCCCGGTCGGAACATTATCAGCTCCTTCGGCTGAAACTATGAAATTTCACCCTTTTGAAAATATCGTTCTAAAATTTTTCAGCACTGACCACGCATTGATGTTCGAAACGATCCGGCAAATTCATTTATTGGAAAAATGGGGCCTTTTGACTCTTCTGGGCCTGTGCCTTCTGTTTGTTTGCAGGCAACGACTTTGTTTTTCCTCCAAATGGTTCATAATAACGATTTTTTGTTTGATTTTGATAAATGGCATTTTACTGCGTGCCACCTCCCCACAACAAGGTTTCGAAACAATGGTCTGGTTTGACAGTGTGCACTACACAATTTCGGCAAAAACATTTCTACAAACGGGCCACTTCTGGATTCCGATCAACGAGATGATGCACCCCAGCGGCAAGTCTCCGGGGTTTTCCCTTTTTCTGGCACCCCTCTATTTTTTCTTTACCGACAATCTGGGCACCGCTGTCTGGGTTCCCTTTCTATCCGGTCTTGGCTCTCTTTTTGTTTTTTATCTCTTCGCAAAAAAATGTGGGGGCCGGGAGACAGCACTTTTTGCCTTTCTGTTGCTGGCGCTCTCCCCTCTGCATATCACTTACAGCAAACTCATTATGCCTTCGATCATTCCCCTTTTTCTGATTTTGGCCGGCAGTCTTCTTTTGATCCATTCCAGAAAAAATTCTTTTCTATTTTTTGCCGGTCTCCTTTTCGGACTTTCAGCCATTACCCGATATCTGACCATTGCCATTTTTCCCGCCACGGTAGCCTACCTTCTTTTACAGATCACGGAACCTTTTCGGGAACGGCTTAAAAAAACAGCCGCGCTGGGGCTGGGAATTGCAATCCCGCTGGCGTGGCTTTTATGGCACCAGTGGAGCGCATTTGGCTCCCCCTGGATTACCGATTACGATTATTGGAATCATTTTCATCCAAACATCCAAAAACCGTTTTCACTGGCTTATGGTTTCCTTGTCCCCCCCACCTCCGGCGGAAGTCCCAATATTTTATTCAATCTGGTCAGCGCCACCGGAGCCTACATCCCCTACCCCAACATCCTGACCAGCCGGCCCGACCAACTCCTGCTGGCACTTCTGCTTTGGTCTCTGGCATGGATCGGTTTTGTCCATTTTTATCACATCAATCGGCCCCTTTTTTATTTTCTTCTGACCGCTGTCGCCGGCTATTATTTTTCTCATGCCTTCCTTTTTTCACAGACGGCCCACTTCATGCTTCCAGTTGTCCCTTTTGTTTTACTGGCGGCCGCAAGCGGTTGCCATGCTTGCATGGAAAAGCTCTCCCCACGAAAAACGGCCCTGCTCTACAGCTTCTGCCTTGTCGGTCTTGTCAGTTTTCTCCCTTTCGCTTATTCCTTTTCGCATCCCCCTTTTAAGCCGGAACAGCAGGAATATCTGCAGATGATTCGCCAAAATCTGCCGGAGCATTCCGTGCTTATTTCTGATTATGAAGCAGCTCTCTTTACAGAAGAGGTGGGACAAAAGAAAAAAATCACTCTCATGGCCATCTCCCCAGTCACCGTCTATGCCGACCGACAACGCTATTTGAAAGGGCAAACACTCCCTCCTGCCATTGAAGCCGCTACAAAAAATCTGGAAAAAATAGGGGGGTGGCTGGCAGAAAAAAGGCCGGTCTATCTGGCCCTTTTGAACGCGGCCCAATATCAGTCCGAACTGGAAAAACTCGCAGACAATTTTATTTTGGAACCGACGACGGACTCCGTGAAACATTTCAGGCTTTTTCGACTTCAACCTTTCTCCAAAAATCGAGCACTTCCTTCAGACTTTGAGTAAGAGGTATTTTTGGTTCCCATCCGGTCAAACGCCTCAACTTGGAACTATCTCCCATGAAAGTTGAGGAATCGCCCGGACGCTGTTTGGCAGGATCAAATGCCACCGTAATTTTCACTGGAATAAATTCCAGCAATTGATGCAGGAGTTCCTTCAGAAAAACCACCTTTCCGGAGGCAATATTATAAACCTCACCGGCAATACCTTCTGTTGCAATAAGCCAATAAGCCCGCACCACATCACGCACATCCAAAAAATCACGGCCGGTTTCCAGATTGCCGACAGGAAGAACCGGTGGAATAAGCCCCCGTTCGATCCGAACCAACAGACGAACCCAGTCGTTGGCAACATCGGTCTTTTTTACAGACGGCCCGATATGATTGAATGAACGGGCACGCACAATGGAAAGGTCAAAACCCCGAAAATGCTGATACCCCAAAAAATCCAGCGCCATTTTGCTTGTGGCATATGGATTCACGGGTCTTAAAGGCTGGTCTTCCACAATAGGCAATGCCGAAGGAGGCACCAAGCCATATTCCTCACTGCTACCCGCAACAAGAATACGCGACTTCAGTGATAATTTACGAACCGCTTCAAAAATGTGGAGTCCCGGCAAAACGTTGTTGTTCATAGTACCGGCGGGATCTTTCCAGGAAACAGGTATGGAGGATTGGGCCGCCAGATGAAAAATAATATCGGGTCTTGTTTTGTCGAGAATGGCCTCAACCGCATGGCGATCCATCAAATCACAATCGTGACGCTCCAGGGGAACAACCTCCCCCAAACGATTCTCCCGAATATAACGCACCAGATGAGAGCCAGCCAAACCTCCCGCGCCTGTGATTAAAATTTTCATAAGGAAAGCCGCCTTGACTGCTTTGTCAAACGCCTCGCAAAGAGTTTCAATGTATCCCCGACTGTTTTGACCACCTGCATTTTGGAAGCTCCTTTTCGCGCATCATATTTCAGAATGATGGGGACTTCATTGATAACGGGATGAAAGAGGGCCAGTTTAAGCAGAATATCAATCTGGCACGAAAAGCCGGGTTCCGAAACAAACTCATCGCCATAAACATCAAAGGCTCTCTTGAGCAGGGCCGATTGATAAGCCCTGTAACCACAAGTGTAATCTCTCACGCCTGGAATGGGAAAAAAGAGGCGGAACAAAAAACTCGCTCCGTATCCCAAAAAACGGCGCGACATCGGCACACCAATCACCCGTGCATCCCTCACATAGCGCGAGGCAATCACCAGGCCGCATCCCTCCCAAATATTCCGATTAAGACGCGAAATGAGACCGGGCACATGGGTGTTATCAGCATCCATGGTGACAATCACATCGTGGTCGGCAGCCGCTTTTACCGCATGAAAAAGACCTGTTTTGATCGACTCGCCAAGCCCTTTATTTTTTTCGTGGGAAATAATTTCGACCGGGATTTTTGTCTGCAAAGATTCCACCTTCTGCCGTGTTGCATCGGTGCTTCCGTCATCCACCAGAAAAATTTTATAATCTGAATGCGACTCTTTCAAAGTAAGATCAATCCGTTCCAGCAGTGGCTGAATGCCGTCTTGTTCATTGTAGGCGGGAAGAACGATGAAGATCATGGGAAAATGTTCTTCCCAAAATCATCCTGATTGTGCAAGAGGTAATCTTCATGAAAGTTCTGGTCATCGCCCCCGGTTGTGCCCCAGACCAATCCGGTCAGTCTTTGAGAGTTTTTAAATGGATTCAGATGATCCGCTCCGAAGCGCATGTCGGTTATCTCTCCACCCACCAGAGGGAAGATCCAAAAATCACGCCTTTTTTTCATTATCATTCTTTTCCCGACACTTGGCAGTCCAAAATCAGAAAACTGTGGACCTACTATAAAACCGATTTTCAAAAAATGGTTTTGGAGTTCAAGCCCGACATTGTCCAGATTCACACCCCCTATTTTTTTGGTCTTGAAAAATGTTTTCCGGACACGCCCATTGTTTTTGTGGAACACAACGTCAATTGGAATCTGCTTCGATATGACATGGCGGCCGGACCGGGACTTAAATCCATTCCTTTTCCGCCCCCGTTCATGGCCTGGTTACAATGGCGGGCCAAACAGTTTGAAAAAAAATATTTGAAGAGGGCGTCGCACACTTTTGTCTGTTCTCCCGTGGACCGGCAGGAGATGCTCAAAGAACTTCCGAAATTGGCCGACAAAATCACCGTTATTCCGAATTGCCTCGACGTCTCTGCCTACACCCCCTCTGAAAAAATGGGGGAGACTGTTTTGTTTATGGGGTCGATGGACTACACCGCCAATCACGATGCCGTCGATATCATTTGTCAAAAACTGGCCCCGGCCCTGCCCCATATCCCCTTTCGAATTTTGGGAAGCGGAAGCTATGCAAAGACATATCCTGAAAACGTCCGCTTTCTGGGGCATGTGAAAGAGATCAAACCCCATTTGGAGGATTGTCGCCTGTTCATTGTCCCTTTGAGATTTGGATCGGGAACGCGCTGGAAAATTCTGGAGGCCTTTGCCATGCAGAGGCCCGTCATCTCGACTCCAAAAGGGGCCGAAGGACTGGGGGTGACACACGGTCAGAACATTTGGATTGCGGAAAATGAGGGTTTGTTTATTAAGGCCATTCAGTATCTCTGGAACAACCCGGTTGAAGCCACAGCCATTGCAAAAAAGGGACGTGAATTGGTGCAGACAAAATACGATTACAACCTTTATAAAGATACGGTCATTAACATTTATCAAAAACTTTTGTCGTAAAGATGCAGAACCGGTCCAAAAAGAAAATCATGGTGGTCCTTGGCACAAGGCCGGAGATTATCAAACTGGCCCCGATTTTATTTGAATTGGAGAAGGCCACAAATCGTTTTCAAACCGACCTGGTCTGGTCGGGACAGCATATCGAACTAGCCAAACCTTTTTTAAAACTGTTTGGACTTAAACCGAGGCATTCTTTTGAAATCATGATCCCCAACCAGACTTCCGGGGACATTTGCAGTCTCACCATGGGCAAACTTTCCGGTCTTGTCAAAAAATCAAAGCCGGATCTTTTAATGGTTCAGGGAGACACCACCACCGCTTTCACGGCGGCCCTTTGTGCCTTTTATCATGGTGTCCCGGTGGCTCATGTGGAGGCCGGCTTGCGAAGCGGTCATCCCGATCAACCGTTCCCGGAGGAAAAAAACAGAAAACTGATCAGTCACCTGTCGACATTCAACTTCGCGCCGACACTCCTGGCAAAACAAAACCTGCTCAAAGAAAAAATCGATCCCAAATCGGTCTTCGTGGTCGGCAACTCCGTTATTGATGCCATCCAATGGTTGCTCAAACACCACCCCAAACCGAAGACGACAAATTTTGCCCCATTCGACCCGAAAAAAGAGAAATTGTTGCTGGTGACAGCGCACCGCCGGGAAAGTTTTGGAACCCCCCTTGAAAATATCTGCAAGGCCCTTGTCATTTTGGCCCGACGTCACAGCAATCTGAAAATTGTTTTCCCGGTCCATTCCAATCCAAAAGTACAAGAGATCGTCTTACCGATACTTAAAAATCACAAACAGATCCACCTGATGCCCCCTTTGGATTATGTCTCTTTTATTCATCTGTTGACGCAAAGTTTTGCCATCTTGAGCGATTCGGGAGGCGTACAAGAAGAGGCCCCCGCCCTTGGAAAACCGGCATTGATTCTGCGGGATGTCACCGAAAGACCGGAAGGCATTGCCATGGGAGTCAACCGGCTTGTCGGGAGGGAGACCGGCAGAATCATAACCGGTGTGGAGGCACTTTTGAATGATCCTGTTGAATATAAAAAAAGGGCGCGAGTCTGCTTTCCCTTTGGCAGGGGAAATGCGGCAGAAAAAATTGTGCGCATTCTAAAAGAGAAATACTGAAAAAAAATATGGATCTGGAAACCCTGAAACCCTTTTGGGAATACTACCGACAAAAACGGAGCGACATCAGCAATTTTGATACCTTTTGCGTCCATTTTTTTGGACATGAATTCTGGGGCCCCCACCAGAAAAGAGTGCAACTCCTAACGACAAGAACGGGGGGCCTTCAAGAACCGATTCTGGAAGTCGGATGCGGGGCAGGCTGGCTGACCTACCATCTGCATAAATCGGGTTTGAAGTCCGTTGGCATAGACCTGCTTGAAGAACAACTGGCCCAATCCAGGCTCTTTTTTGAATATTTCAACATGGAAGGTTGCTGGGCCCAATCCAACCTTCTGCAACTCCCCTTTCCCGACCACTATTTTTCCAGTGTCATCGCCTTTGATGTGCTGGAACATGTAGACAGACTTGGACAAGCTCTCCGGGAAATTCGCCGCGTTCTTAAACCGACCGGCACTCTCTTTGTCACGATACCCAATGGATGGGGAAGTTATTGCATGCTGGAAGACCGCTGGCATAAAAGATTCAACCTGCCACTGCGACACTGGGTCAAATGTTGTCTTCGACAAAAATGGGAAAAGCGAAAAAAAGAGGGTGTCGTTTTGCACCATGTTCACATTCACGGTAAAAATTGGTGGAAGAAACAATTTTCCCTGCACGGATTCCAAATGAAAAAAATCAAAAATCTGGAAATGTTCTCCACTTCTGTTCTGGCGCGTGGTGGATACGCAAAAAATGCGGCGCGGTCCCAGCGGGATGCCCTGTGGGCCGACAAATTTCCCAACTGCTTTTCCAGTGAATGGTTTTTGGAACTAACCCCATGAAAATTGCGCTATTGGCACATGCGCCGGAAGACCAATTATCCGGCGGCATCAAAACGGTCATCAGGCATCTCCAATCGACTTTTCCACAGCTCGAAATTTTTCCGAAGGTTTCAAAACCTGAAAAATTCCGGAAACGGCTCCCCTGGTTCTTGAACTGGTGGATCAACGGATTTATATTTCAAAAAGAATTTCTGCAAGCCCACCGGACAAAAAGATTTGATCTCCTCTTTGTCTATCCTTTTGGCAGTGCCGCGATGCGACCCAGAGCCATTGACATTCCCATCATCAATATTTATTTCGGCTGTTTTCCCGAGTTCTTAAAACATATCACAACAGCCAAAAAGTCTTTTCGACTGCAAGCATGGGTGACAGGATGGCTGGATAAAAGAAGTGGAAAAGGAAAACACTGCATGACCATTTCTGAACCGGTAAGGAAGCAGATCAAAAAGCGATACGGCCATGATTGTCATGTGATTCCGGTCGGCGTCGATGTTTCCCTGTTTCAGCCACAGAATAAAAAAGAGGCTAGAGGGCAGTTGCAGTGGGACGCCGATATCCCCACAGGTCTTTTTATCGGCAGGGCCGAGTTCGCGAAAGGCTGGGATATTTTATTGCAAACGGCAAAAGATCTTCCTCATATTACTTTTGTCTGTGTTGCCGACACAGCGGCCGTGGAAAATGTCAAAAACATCCATATTTTGAAAAACATCTCGCGGGAAGAAATGATTCTCTGGCATAATGCCGCCGATTTTTTCATTTTTCCCTCCCGCTATGAATCCGCGGCTCTTGTTGTGCTGGAAGCCATGGCCTGCAACCTCCCTGTTGTCATCAGCCAACCGGTAGCGGATGTCTGTATCGATGAAAAAAAGATTTTGAAGGGGGTTTATATCGTTGCCGGAGAGGAGCCCGAAAAATATCGTCTGGCTATTGAAGCCTGTCTCGAGCAACAACATAGGGCCGAAACGCGTGATTATGTGATACAAAACCGGTCTCTTGAACACTTTAAGCAAAACTTTAGGGATTGGACTGCAACCCTTCTAAAAAAATGACCATGCCCCGTCTGACACCAGCTCTGCTTAGCGAATATTTGCGATTCTTCGTTTCGCTGGGTGTGGGCCTTCTGCTGACACCTCTTCTCCTTCAATATTTTGGAAAGGACCAGTTTGGAGTCTGGATCACGCTCGGCTCCCTGGTCGGCACCTTCGGAGTTCTCGATTTGGGGCTGGGCGGAAGCATGCCGAAATTGTTCGCCGAACATTTCGCCACCGGAAATCTGCAGGCACTCAACCGGCTGATCTCAACCCTGCTCACTTTTTTTACGGCAGGAGCACTCTTCCTTCTTCTGGCACTGATTCCGCTAAGTCTTCCGCTGGAACGTTTCCTTCACATTCCCGACGGCTATCTGGAAATCGGCCGCGTGACTCTGCTGATATTGAGCCTCAACTTTTCCGTCAGTTTTGTCGCCAATGTTCTCTACAGTCTTCTCTTCGGCATGCAAAAACTCCAGATCAGCAACATGATCGGAATTGTTGCACTCCTTTTCCTCATCACGGCCATCGCAGGCGCCCTCTATTTTGGCTATGGATTGGTCGGTGTCGCTTTGGCAAACCTCGGTTCCAATCTTTTCGGTTTTCTGACCACTTTTTTCTACCTCAAAAAACGCTTTCCCCATCTGCATATACGATGGGGCATTTTCGACTGGCCCCTGCTTAAAAAAGCTCTCTCTTTAAGTCTGTATGTCTTCGTCGGCAACATTGGCATGCAGGTTATTTTCAATACCGACAACCTTGTTATCTCCAGGTTTCTGGGTCTGGCCCAGGTGGCGACATATGCCATCGCCTTCCGTCTCTGTTATTTCTGCATGAATTTTGTTTTCAATTTTTCCAAAGTGTTTCTCCCCCGGTTTTCCGAACTGCATGCCACGAACAAGATGGAACTGCTCGGCGAAACTTTTCTGAAATTGAGCCGCGTCAGTGTCACCACGGGAGGGTGTCTTGTGGTGGTGCTTTTCTTTTTTGGTGAAACACTCATTCGATTCTGGACCAGGGGACCTTATTTTGTCGGGGACAACACCTTCTTCACACTGATCCTTCTGCTTCTCACCACGCCGGCCATCCAGGCCGGAACAACCACACTGCTGGGCATGGGAAAAATAAAAGCCACCACATGCATGATACTGGCGGAAGCTGTTCTTAATATTACTCTTTCGATTTTTCTGGCAGGACCCTTGGGGGTTTGGGGCGTCGCCTGCGGAACCGTTCTGGCACAATGGGCCACCAATGGCTGGTTTGTCCCCTGGTATACCCTTCGCAAATTGCAACTTCCCGCCAAGACTTATTGGAAGAGAGTCCTCCTCCCCGGCATGTTTGTCTGGATTCTCCTTTTCTTCGCGATATGGAGCGTGCTATAGCCACACCAAATGCACACGGTTCTGGTCACAGGCGGAGAGGGATTCATCGGTAGCACCATCACCTCCCAACTGATTGAAAAAGGCTATAGGGTTCGGGTCGCGGACAACATCAGCAAAGGTCCCAACCACGCCGGAAAACGTGAACAATACGAATTTTTGAACGTCGATTTGACAAATCCGCAGGCAACAAAAAAAGTTTTTGAAGACGTCGACTATTGCATCCATCTGGCGGCAAAAATAGGGGGCATTGGATACTTTCACAAATATCCCGCCACCATACTTTCCGAAAACAACAAAATAAATTCCTCCGTATTTGAGGCCGCCGCGCAACATAAAATTCAAAGACTGGTCTACATCTCCTCCTCCATGGTTTTTGAAAGATCAGACCGGTTTCCCAGCAATGAAGCCGATCTCAAAATCATTCCGCCCCCAAAAACAGCTTATGGGTTTTCCAAACTCATTGGAGAATGGTATTGCAGGGCATTTTTTGAGGAGTTCGGCCTGAAATACAACATCTGCCGTCTGTTTAATGCCTATGGAAAGAATGAGTGGCCGGGTGAAGAAGTGGGATATGCCCATGTCATTCCCGACATGATAAAAAAAATTCTGTCCGGAGACTATCCCTTGACCCTTTTGGGGGATGGAGAACAGACGCGTTGTTTTACCCATGTAGAGGATGTCGCCAAAGGCGTCATTGCCGTCATGGAAAATGAAAAGGGGATCAATGAAGATTTTAATGTGGGCAGTTCCGATGAAATCAAAATGATCAATCTCGCGAAAAAAATATGGGACTTGTGCGGTATAAAAGCCCCGTTTCAGGCACGCTTTGTGGAAGGATTGGAACACGATATAAAGAGAAGGGTCCCCAACTGCCAAAAAGTTGAAAAAATGATCGGCTGGAAACCCCGGATAAAACTGGATCAGGGACTTCATGAGGTGGTCACATGGCTGAAGAAGGAACTGGAACATATCCAAAATTAAAACTTTCCGTGGTGATCCCCACCCGCAATGAAGCAAAAAATATCGGACATTGTCTTGCCCGGCTCACGTCGGCACTTCAACAAAAATTCATTCCCCATGAAATTCTGGTGGTCGACAGTGAAAGTTCCGACGGAACCCGGGAAATTGTTCAAAGACATATCAACGCCTCCCATCACATACGACTCATTACACTGAAGAGAGACACCGGATTGGGCACCGCATTGAAAGAGGGTTTTTCACAAGTGGCGGGCGACATGGTCGTTCCCTTTATGGCTGATCTCTCGGACAGCGAAGAAGATCTTGTGACAATTTATCAGAAAATTTGCGAGGGATACGACGTGGTATACACAAACCGGTTCATCCAGGGAGGAAAAGTGGTTCATTATCCCCGTGTCAAGCTGTGCCTGAATCGAATATTCAACAAACTTGTGGCACTTCTTTTTTCTGTCCCTTTCACCGATATGACAAACGCGTTCAAGGGATATCGAACAATCCTCCTTAAAAAAATAAATCTCAAAAGTGACGGCTTTGAAATACTGATCGAATTGCCACTGAAAGCCTGGTTTGCAGGGGGGTCTTTTACGCAAATCCCCGTAAAATGGATGGGGAGAAAGGAAGGAGCCTCCAAATTCCATTGGGTTCGACTGGCTCCCCGTTACCTGAAAGTCGTGGCAGATATTTATACTCATGCATAGGATTTTTTCCAAAAACAATCTGTTCTGGTGTCTGATCGCATTGATAGCCGTGGGATCCCGATTTTTTCTGCTGGGAGAAAGAAGCTTCTGGTACGATGAAGCGCTTAGTTTTGAAATAGCCAAAGCCCCTGTCTGGCAAATCATGGGAAAGACCAGCTGGTCCGGAGACGAAAACCCGCCCCTTTATTTTCTGTTACTCCATTTCTGGCTCTATTTTGGCAAAAGCGAATGCGTTATCAGGCTTTTGTCTCTGCTTTTTGGGCTCCTCTCATTTCCTCTTCTTTATGCCACGGCCAAAACCATCTTTAACAGAGAGGTCGCCAGAATATCCCTCCTTCTTTTCGCCTTCTCCTGGCTTCACATCCGCTATTCCCAGGAGGCGAGGCCCTATTCCCTTTTTGTTTTTTTCAGTCTGGCCTCTGTTTATTTTTTGTTCCTGGCCCTTCGGGAAAACCGATTCCGGGATTGGGGATTTTATATTCTTTTTGCAGTCTTGAACCTGTTCACCCACATTTTTTCCCTCCTTTTGATTTTCTCCCAGCTGATTTTCCTTCTGCTCATCAGCAAAAAAAAGGGCAAGAATATTTTTTTTCTTGTGGTAGGAGGCTTCCTGCTCTCTTTCTTCATCCCCCCTTTGCAAGAACAATATCTGCATCTTCTGGAGCGACACACATTTTTGCTGGCCGATTTCTCCTGGGTTTCTCCGATCCGCTTCCTTTCTTCCATGTTGGCCGGTTTCAGTTCCGGTCATCCTTCTCTCCCTCTCGGTTTCTTTTCCATTCCGCTTGTCTGCATACTCCTTGGAAAAATGCTCGTCGCATTCCGCCGGGAACGTTCATTTCAACTTCTTTTTCTTCTGACCCAGTTTGGACTTCCCCTGCTTGGAGCCGCGTTAGCCTCTTTTTTTGTCCCCGACCTCTTCATCCGTTACATGGTTTTTCTGCTTCCCATTTTTTTGATTCTTGTCTCCAGGGGTATTTCTCTACTCCCTTCCAGGTCTTTGAAAATGGGGGCCATCATTATTCTGCTGTTGCTAAATTCCATCCAGCTCTTTCATTACTATCGCGACATCAAAGGCAACCCCCACACATGGAAAAAGTTGTGCGCCTGGATTGAAACAAAACTGAAGCCGGGAGAGATCGTCGCCGTTTTTCCGGAACATCATCGCCTCTCGTTGCAATATTATCTCAAAAAAGAGGTCAGCATAAAACCCATCCCGTCGTGCGATTCAGTGGAGTTTGCCGCCTTGATGGGGGAGGCCTCCCTGAAAAATATCTGGTTTGTCTATAGCTTCAGACCGCACCCTCGTGATGCGGAAGAAAAAATATACCAGTGGGTGCAACAAAGAGCGGAAAAAACCGGGTTTCCTGAATTATTTTTTCTGCCCCCTGCAAAGAACTGACCACAGGTGGTTTCTCAACCGATGATACAGCCGCCTCAACAAATAGGCGATTTCCAGAATTAAAATAGGAAAGGGATTGCCCAGGGTGTGACGAATATGCTTTTTGTGTTTTTTAAGCAGATAAAAATTGTTTTTCCAAATCCAGAGTTCCTTCTGCCAATCTGACAAAAGGTGCGTCCCGCCGGAATGGATTGGCAAATTTAAAATGATCACATGGGGGCAAAATACGATGCGAAAACCCTTTTCATGGGCACTCATATAAAAATCGGTCTCTTCCCGCCAACAGTAACCTTTAACAAACCCAACGTAGCTCTCGTCAAACTGGACCGCCTCAAAAATAGAACGCCTGATCAGCGAACTGGTCTGAAGAAACGGCGCCGGAATATCCCTGTCACCGGCCTGCTCACACCGGAATTCCATAAAAAACAGGTCAAAATGTTTTCCTTTTGTATGGCGGGCTCTCTCTATCGCCTCTTCAACCGTCTCTTCCGACCTCAAATAAATTTTCCTCCCCCCGATAATATCGGCATCATCAACTCTTTGATGATCCAGCAAAATTTTAAAATGATCCGAAGACAAAATGGCATCATCTTCCCCAAAAAAAATAAAGTCCCCCCTCGCCAATTGTACTCCCCTGTTTTTGGCCACGGTCAGCCCCAGGCGTTGATGGTTTTGAAAAAGAATCAGACGGGTATCCCCACGCACCAGATTCTGATTGTTTGTGCAGTGCCTCTCTTCATTGGAATCATCGACAAGAATCACCTCCAGAAGATCAGACTGTGACAGATAGGAAGGGAGCACCCTGGCCAGAATTTCAGACCGATTGAATGTGGGGATGATGACGGAGATCATTCGAAAATTCATAACGCAATTTTGAGGCGCCTTCAAGTGGAATGCCACCGACAAAATCTGGAAGCGTGGAAAAAAGGGTATTCGGGGACGCACCTCATTTTGGGTCGGACCCAAAATGGGTGCTCCGGTCTCGGCAATTTTGGCTTTATATCCCGTTTGTAAAATTGCCTCCGACAGGCCGCCTCATACCACTTTTTTCCACGCTTCCAGCTTTTGAGCACGTGTCT
>JAUSII010000063.1 GCA_030648035.1 Deltaproteobacteria bacterium
TCGATGCCGCTTTTCTGGGTCGATTGAAAAAAACATTTTTACGGGTTCAAGAGCAGGTCTATCCACTTTCCAATGAAACCATTCGCCAATTTTTTTCTCCATCCCTTTCCGATTTTGAAAATCCCAGCGGCCCGCCCATGCCGGGAATGCCGGCTCTGGCGGATCTCAACTTGAAAGAGGAACGTTTTTCAAGTTTCATGCGCGTGAAAGTGGAAGAGGGTACATTGTTGATACTCAATCCTGAACAATATGCCCTTCTTTTTCAATCCAACGGTCACGCTCTGGGTGAACCGGTTGACCGTGGTGGCACACTGGAATATGCGGTCATGCTTGCGCGTCTGGTGCGTGCTTCCAAACGGGCCTTCTTCAGAACAAAACCGAATCAGCCTTTCTCCAAAATACAAAGTGACCTGGCTGAAAAAATAGAAAGGGCCATTTTCAGCTGGACCGTTTTTCTCTTGAGCGGGACGGATCCCATCAGCAAGGAAGAGGCCACGAGGCTGTCCTATATTATCCAAAGCATTTCAGGTGATGAGAGTGTGATGGGCAAAATTGTGCATGATTTTTCTCAAAAGGAGATGTCAGACCACTTCAATGCGGAGGTGAAAAATATTTTTAAGACTCATCTTGCCTCCACCTCGCCCGCTTTTTGCAGTGTGGTCACAGCCATTGATGTGAACACCGAGAATATATTTAAAAAGAGGGAGAGATTGCGCCAGGAGAGGCAGGAAAATATTTTAAAAGCTCTGGAAAATCCGTGGATACCGACTTCTCTTTTCAAAGAGATGATGGCGCAGTTGAATGATCCCCCTCTGCTCTCTCCGCTTGTTTTAAAGGAATGTATCGACAGGTTGTCGAGCCTTCCTCCTCCATCCGACCCCTCTCCCATGTCCATTGAAGAACGCTTGGCGGGCTATTCTTTTTTTAATACGTTCCGTTTTGCGTTTATTCAACACATTGTTTCTGTCCTCGAGGCCAACGGTTATCAGATCACCGAAGAGGACAGAAAAAGCGTCCAGGCCTTTCGGGAAAAAGAGGGGATTGAACCCAAAAAACTTGCAGAGCTCTGGGCCACCGCCCATGAAACACAATCGTTGCAGGAGAGATTAAAAAATGGATTGGAGATTGCCACATTGGAAAAACAGCTGGCGAAGGACAAAAAGAAGGGGAAGGAAAATCTGGAATTGGAACAGAAAATTATGTTGAAAAAAATGGAGCTGCTGAAATTGGCGGGGGCGACACCTTCCATTTTGTCATCCGAAATGATCGCCACTTCTTATGACGCCCTCCAGAAGACAGGCCAGGCCAAGCTCACGCTTTTGCCGGCATTGATCGGCGCGGGGTTGTCGGCTTCAATCGTTTCCAATTTCATGAAAGCGGTTCAAGTTGTGGCGGAACTTCCTCATGAAAGTAGCCTGGTAGAACTCTATAATCAGGACGAAATAAGTTTCATTTCCATGTTGGGCCCCTATGAATGGCGCAGAGCGGTGTGGTTGGGCGAAAAAGTGATCGACAAGACTTTTGACAGTCCGGATACAAAAAAACTCCGTGAGCAATTTCCCCAGATCGCCGCTGAGCAGGAGAGACGACTGTGTCGTGTGATTCTGAATCTGAACGAGCAGAAAGAGAGCGTCAACCTGCGCTTCACTGACGATCTCCTGGCCTACGCAAGAAAACACCAGTAACTTTTTTTGGAGTTTTATCCCAACCAGACCGATTTTCTTTTTTTGAGCCCCAGGTTTATTTTTTTCTGAATTTCTGTGCGAACCTCTTCGGCCAGTTTTTGCACGAGCAGATCGTCGTTTGCCTGCGACGGTTTATATTTTGCAAATGAAATCGGTTTGCCAATTTCGATGCGCCACTTGCTTGGAAGCGGAATCAACCCCAATGGCCCCAGCCACGGAAACGTCGGCGTCACCGGCAGATAGGGGACCCCCATCGCCTTCGCCAGAATGCTCGACTTCCAGATGATTGGATGAATCTCCTCCGCGCCGATGATCGCCACCGGAACAATCGGCACCTTGTGTTGGATGGCGAGTTTGATGAAACCCCCTCTGCCGAAACGCTTGAGCTGATATCTCTCCGAATAAAGTTTCCCGAGCCCCTTCACCCCCTCCGGAAAAACGAGCACCAACTGCTTCTTTTTCAAAAGCCACGCCGCATTCTCCGGGCAGGCGCGTACCGCGCCGATCCGATGCATGAAGGTGCCCAGAAACGGAAAGTGATAGACAAAATCTTCGATCAGAAAACGGGGGTTGCGATGTGCGGGATGCTCGTTCAAAGTGGCAACCGTCAGCATGGCGCCATCATAGGGAAGAGCGCCTGAGTGGTTGGCCACCATCAGGCACCCCCCTTTGGAGGGGATATTTTCGATGCCGCTCACCTTTACCCGCCAATAATCCTGATAGAGAAATTGAAAGAGGGGGCGGACCGCCTCCACAAAACTGGCGTCCATTCCAAATTCATCCACTTCGCCCTCGATGTTTCGGTTTAAAAAATAGAATTGGGCCAGTTGGGTGATGAGCTCCTGAAATAGTTCCGGTTTGAACCAGTCCTTTAATAATTCCATCAAATCGCCGCCGCTGGCTTGCAGGTCTTTGAATGAGACGCCAGCATCGCCGGCCACCTCTTTTAAATAAGACTTAAACATTTTCTTTAAGAGAGGGAATGGAATCGATTGAGTCGTCAGCACTGTGGCTTCAAGATTGTTCAAGAGAGGACCCAGATTCCCGGAGAGTTTTTCGATGAAAGAATCTGTCTTTTTGCCGCCCAGCCCCAGCATTTTTTCGAGTTTCGTCACTGCTTCCTGAAAGTGACCGGCTTTTGTTTTTTTCTTTCCTTTTTTCTTTTTCATGACGCCTCTTCCATCTCTTCCAGCCTTTTTGCGATCTCTTGATAATCCAGTTCTTTCCCCATGAAACTCATAAGGGCCTCTTGCGAGGTATAGACCGGTTCGAAGCCCAGCTTGTGCCACGCTTTGGTGCCGTCGGCGATGCAAAGGTATTTTAAAAAGTTGAGATGCGACGCCGGTGCCAAGCCGATATCGAGATACCACAACAATTCCGCCGAAGGGTAGAGCAAAAAGGTGGGGATGGGAATCGGGAGCTTGCCGACAATGTGGATCGCGCGCGATAAGGGGAGCACCCCTTTGGCAACGACGTTAAAAATGCCCGGAAAATTTTTTTCGATCACCAGGTGAAAGGCACGGATCACATCGGCCTCGTGCACAAACTGAAGCAGGGGATCAAAGCCCATCACGGTCGGAATAAATTGGTTCTGCAGAAAATGGGTTTTGAAATTATTGACGGTGGGCCCCAGAATGGTGGCTGGTCGGAGAAGGGTCACCACTTTTTTGGGATATTTTTCTGCAAAGGCCAGGAATTGTCTCTCTACATCGACCTTGTCTTTCAAAAAAGAGCTCAACTGACCCCCGCGTGTGGGGTGTTCTTCGGTCAAAAAGTTGGGATTGTCGGGAAAGGCGCCATAGACATCGGTCGTGGAGGCCAAAATAAGTTTGTGCACATCACCCGCCGCCGCGGCCATGAGGAGATGCAGGGTTCCAATGGATTGCACCTCGTGCGCCTGTTCCAAATCTCTCTGCGGTTGGTTGAGCAGGGCGGCATGGACCAGCGTTTTGCAGTGGTGCTTTTTGAAAAGTTTAGCCAGAGGACTATGAATGTCGGCTTCTGTCAGATCGGCTTCGATCCACTTCGCTTTTTTAAGTTTGAACGGGGGCTTTGCCTTGTCGATCGCCAGAATGGTGTGAAAGCGGGGGTCCTCCTCCAGTGCTTTGAGAAGTGTGGATCCCAAAAAACTGCCGGTGCCGGTGATGGCGATGCTAGAATGTCCTGCTTTTGATGGCTTGTGCATAGGCATACCAGGTGATCAGGCATAATAAGCCATCGACCAGGAAAGCGACAATATAAAAAAAGTGTGTGAGATAAAAAAAGAGGAGGAGCAAAAGACCCAACGCTGAAATTCCCTTGGCGATGATGACGACCGGTACCATGTTGTGATTGCGAATCCAGTTGAGCTGGGCCTGAAAGCAGACATAGGTCATCGCCCCCATGACCGCCAGTGTCAACACCCACCAGATTTCGTGACGGGGGCTCTCCAACGGCGCATTGGTGAAATTAAAAAAAACAGCGCCGATGCCGTCCAGATAATGCAAAAAATAGTTGGGAGCGAAAAGAAAAACCATCCCCACCATGGCAAAGGCGACCATCAAGAGACGTAGCCACAAAATAACGTGTCGCTCCTGTCGTGTAAGGTGTGAATGTCTCATGCCTCCATCTCCCTTATTTTCTGTGTCACTTCCATCGAACAAAACTTCGGGCCGCACATGGAGCAAAAGTGGGCATCTTTGAAACCCTCGGCCGGAAGTGTTTCATCGTGATACTCTTTTGCGCGCTCGGGGTCGAGTGACAAACGAAATTGTTCCTTCCAGTTGAAATTGAAACGGGCTTTCGAGAGGGCGTCATCGCGATCGCGTGCTCCTTTGCGGTGGCGTGCGAGATCGGCGGCATGTGCGGCGATTTTGTAGGCGATCACCCCTTCGCGGACATCATTTTTGTTGGGGAGTCCCAGATGTTCCTTGGGTGTGACATAGCAGAGCATCGCGGCTCCCGACCAACCTGCCAGTGCGGCGCCAATGGCCGAGGTGATGTGATCATAGCCGGGAGCGATATCGGTGACGAGCGGACCGAGAACATAGAAGGGGGCCTCGTGACAAAGCTCCATCTCTTTTTTGATGTTCATGTCAATCTGGTCCATCGGCACATGGCCCGGTCCCTCGATCATCACCTGCACATCATGCTCCCACGCTTTTTTTGTCAGCTCACCCAGGATTTTGAGTTCAGCGAATTGCGCATTATCAGAAGCATCGGCAATGCAACCGGGACGCAAACCATCACCCAGCGAAAACGAGACATCATATTTTTTGAAAATTTCGCAGAGTTCGTCGAAGTGGGTATACCACGGGTTTTCCTGATTGTTGGCGATCATCCACTGCGCCATGAGTGCGCCGCCGCGGCTGACGATGCCGGTGATGCGGTTGCGTGTGAGTGGAACAAAATCTCTCAAAACTCCGGCGTGGATCGTCATGTAGTCGACCCCTTGTTTGGCCTGGTGCTCAATAATATCGAGAAGATCTTGTGCTGAAAGGTCTTCCACTTTTTTGACTTTCTGAATCGCCTGATACATTGGCACCGTTCCGATCGGAACCGGAGAGGCATTGATAATCGCCTCGCGAATCGGGTCGATGTCCCCGCCGGTGGAGAGATCCATCACGGTGTCGGAGCCGTAGTGGATGGCCATGTGTAGTTTGTCTAATTCTTCATTCACTTTCGAGGTGACTGCCGAGTTGCCGATGTTCGCGTTGATTTTACAGCGTGAGGCAATACCGATCGCCATCGGTTTCAGATTGACGTGGTTGACGTTCGCCGGGATGATCATCCTCCCTCTCGCCACTTCATCGCGAATCAGTTCAGCGGATAGATCTTCCACGTGCGCGATATATTCCATCTCTTCGGTGACGATCCCTTTGCGGGCGTAATGCATTTGCGATTTGTTGCTGTGGCCATTTCGTTTCGCGACCCATTCCTTGCGCATATTTTTCTCCTTGTGTTGATGGTGTCATTGCGAGGCCCCGAAGGGGCCGTGGCAATCCCGATGATCAACGGGATTGCTTCGCTTCGCTCGCAATGACAATCACGTTAAACCCAATCCTTCCAAACCGGTTCATACCCTGCTTTTGTAATGGCCTCTGCGACTTGTGCGGGCGTTCTTTCGTCCGAGAGTTCAAATTGTTTTCCGGCCTCATTCGGATGCAGATAGCCGCCCGGTTCGGTTTTGGAACCGGCACTCATATGCGTGATTCCGCGGCTTAAAAGTCTGTCACGCAATGCCGGAGTCTCACGTGTTGAAAGAATAATTCCGGCCTCCGGCAGAGCCACGCGGAGCAGAGCGATGATCTGTTCCATATCTTCATCCGACACCGCGTGCGGCGCCTGAAAACCGGAGGCACAATTTTTGAGACGCGGCAGACTGACACTGAATTGCGTCTGCCAATAACGCTTCATCAAATAACCGGCATGCTCGATCAACTTTGGAAGCTCCTGCCGCCAATCGGAGAGCCCCAGCAAAAAACCGATCCCCATAAAACGGATGCCGGCTCTGCACGCCGCTTCTGTCGAAGCAAGCCTCTGATCAAAATCTTTTTTGGGGCCGCCGATGTGGACCGTTTTATAAACATCGCGGTTGTAAGTCTCCTGATAAATCACCACGCCATCAACGCCAGCGGAGATCAGTTTGCGATAACTCTCCTCTTCGAACGGGGCGACCTCAATATGGAGCGAGGCAATTTTGGGGCGAAGTTTTTTTGCGACGTCGCAAAGATATTCAACCGAAACTTTTTTGGGATGTTCGCCCGCAACCAGCAGAAGATGTTGAAACCCTTTTTCGATCAACACAGAGGCCTCTTCCAGAACCTGTTCTGTCGTCAATGTCTGGCGCTCAATTTTATTGTGCATCGAAAAACCGCAATAGAGGCAGGTGTCGATACATTCATTGGAAAGATAAAGGGGCGCATACATCTGGATTGTTTTTCCAAAACGTTGGACGGTGAGGCGATGGGCTTTTTCGGAGAGTGTATTCATTTTTCCAAGGGACTTGATGCCTGTGCCGTATTTTTTTCCATTGTTCGACCCGCCACATACGCCATTCTTCCCGCTTCGACGCCGAGGCGGAAGGCATGCGCCATCTGCACCGGATCTTCTGCGGTGGCGATGGCGGTGTTGACCAGCACCGCATCGGCTCCCATCTCCAGAGCCTCCGCGGCATGAGAGGGGACGCCCAGACCTGCATCCACCACCACCGGAACAAACGCCTGCTCAATAATAATTTCGAGCGCCTCTTTTGTTTTGATCCCGCGCGCAGAACCGATCCACGAACCGAGCGGCATGACAGCGGCGCATCCGGTTTCGGCCAATTGTTTGCATAAAATGGGATCGGCCTGACAGTAGGGAAGAACGGTGAATCCCTCTTTGACCAGAATTTCGGCGGCTTTCAATGTCTCTCTTCCATCCGGCAAGAGATAGCGGGGGTCGGGGATCACTTCCAGTTTGAGCCATAACCCCAGGCCCCCTTCGCGGGAGAGTCTGGCCATGCGGATCGCTTCGTCGGCATTTTTGGCCCCCGAAGTATTGGGCAAAAGCGAAAATTTTTTGAGATCGATATGACCCAAAATATCTTGGTCGGGGTTGGCCAGATCGACCCGCCTAAGGGCTACGGTGACCAATTCGGCTCCAGAAGCTTCCAGAGTCTGGCTCATTATATAAGGGGAGGCAAACTTTCCCGTCCCCATCAGCAAGCGGGAGCCAAATTCTTTTCCGCCAATTTTTAATTTCTGGTCTTTCATTGGTTTCGTTTATCCTCCCGCCACGGCCCGTAAAATTTCAACCCGATCTCCGTTTTGGACAGAGGTTTTGGAGTGCATGGAGCGTGGTACGACCTCTTCATTGAGCGCCACGGCCAG
>JAUSII010000095.1 GCA_030648035.1 Deltaproteobacteria bacterium
CCGAAAAGGCTCACCACCACCGAAGGATCGGAAAATTGCAGAAAACGGGCCACCTGCCCTGATAGTTGCGTGGACACCAGTTCGCCGATTTTGAGTCCCAGTATCGCGATCATATTTTTTTACTCGTTCGCCTTTTCAACGGCTTCCGCCACATCGGCCAGAATGGTGAGACGTCCGCCGTATGTTTTGTGGAGAAGATCGGGAGTGAGAACCTCGCGTGTGGGGCCAAAGGCCACCACGCGCATGTTGAGCATGAGAAGAGAATCGTAATAGGATTGCGCCGCCTGCAAATCGTGATTCACCACCAGAACCGTTTTCCCTTTTTTCTTCAGCTCCTTCAGCAGAAGAATAATGGCCCGTTCGGTGGCAGCATCGACCCCCACAAACGGCTCGTCCATCAGATAAATATCGCTCTCCTGCGCCAATGCGCGCGCGAGAAAAACCCGCTGTTGCTGGCCACCGGAGAGTTGCGAAATCTGACGGGCGGCGTAAGGCATCATCCCCACCTTGTGCAGAGATTCTTCGACCACCGCATGATCGTGGCGGCCCGGCCTTTTGAAAAGGCCGAGCTTTCCAAAACGTCCCATCATCACGACATCTTTCACTGTCACCGGAAAATCCCAATCGACCGATTCGCGTTGCGGCACATAGCCGACTTTTGTTCTCTGTTGGTCGATCGATTTTCCATAAATTTTTATCCAGCCTGAAGAGAGCGGCAACAACCCCATCACCGCCTTGATCAATGTCGATTTGCCGGCCCCGTTGGGCCCGATCACCCCGATCAATTCTCCCTCGGGAATTTCAAGATCGACATTCCACAGCACCGGGCGCTTGTGATAGCTGACAGTGACATCGTGCAGTTCAATGGGAATTTGTTTTTTCATTTGAGGTTCTCCACAATGGTGTTCATGTTATGGCGGATCATTCCTTCATACGTTCCTTCGGGTGACCCCGCTTTTCCCATGGCATCGGAGAAAAGTTCACCGCCAATTTTGAGCGGCCAACCCCTCGACTTGGCATCTTGCTCCACCCGTTGAATCGCCTTGGGTGAAACACTGGTCTCCACAAAAACCGCTTTCACTTTATGTTTGAGAATAAAGTCGACCATGTTGGCAATATCTGCCAGCCCCGCCTGTGTCACCGTGGAAATCCCCTGAAGCCCGATCACTTCAAAGCCGTAAGCACGGCCAAAATAATTGTAGGCATCGTGGCTGGTCACCAAAACTCTTTTAATTTTAGGTAGTTCTGATGCCTTTTGGATGGACCACTTGTGTAATTCCGTCAGACGTTTTTGCAATACTTCGCCATTTTTTTGGTAAACCGCGCTCCCGGCAGGATCAAAAACCTCCAGCGCTTTTTGCACACGACGGCCCGCCTCGGCCCAGAGAGTGACATCAAACCAGACGTGGGGATCAAAATGGCCCTGAAACGCTGGCGGCTCCAGAAGTTTGGCGTGATCGAAATCCTCGGTCACCGGAATAACAAAGGGGTTGTCTCGGCTGACTCGAACAAAAATATCCCCCATTTTTCCTTCCAGATTGAGGCCGTTATAAAAAATCATTCGCGCTTCCTGAAGATGACGTATGTCTCCGGCACTTGCCTTGTATAAATGAGGATCGACTCCCGCACCCATGAGAGTCAAAACCTCCACCCTCTCACCGCCGATGTTTTTGACCAGATCCCCGATCATGCCGGTCGTCGTCACAATGCGGATGGGGCCCGTAACATCATTTTTTGCGACCTGTTTTGTTTTCGTGCAGGCCGATCCCAGCATTGCCAAAACAATCATTGAACAGAATATTTTTTTCATATTTTTTTCCTTTTAATACCTCGCGGAAATTCCGGCGAAGGGATTTAAATCATCCGCCGCTTTGGTGATGCCGATATTCATCGCCGCATCCAGCGCCACATTGGGCGACAGAAAATAAGTACCGCCAACATCGATGCGTCCCACCCACGGAACACCATTTTCGCGGCTGACCTGTGAATAAAATTCGGTAAAAACAGTCAGGGCATCGGTCATCGAACGAGAAACCGCCGCTATATTGATGAATTCCCATTCATGGCCATTGGCCGCCGCATTTTCGACAACGTTATACTGGGTCTGTGCCGCAATCCCCCATTTTTCAGAGAGTGCGAATTCAACCGGAAACATAATACCCCCTTCATAGCGGTCTCCACCCTTGCCGACACTGTTTGTCGGCGCCACCATAAAAGGGATCGTGCCGAAAGCCAGGCGGCCTTCATCGTTGCCAAAGAAGTTGGCCTTGAGACGTGCCGTAATGTTTCCAAACCCTTTTGCAGAGGTCACGGTGGATGTGGAAATATCTGTCTGGCGATTGCGCACATAAGGTTCCAGCCCCAGTTCCAGATCCATCCAGTTCAACACACCGGCTTTCAGCAACATCGGAGCCACCGAAAAATTGTGGGCGACCGTCCCCCCTTCCGGAGTTTGGGCATCGTAGGTGTAGGAGAAAAGACTCATCTCCACCTGAAAATGCCCGGCATCCACCGTGCAGGGAGTTTCAATGGTGTCGGGGCGGTCCAGCTTCATGTCTCGCATCTCTTCCTTCGGCACGGGCTTGAACAGATGATATTCACTTTTGGTTTTCATTGGGAAGGATTCACCACAAGAAAATGGGCCCGTCAATAGCAAAAGCTAAATTTTTTAGCTTTGGCTAAACTTTGTTAAACGCAAGGGCAAACCTTTCCAAATCCCAGACTCTATGGGTGAAGCAGGAGTGTTCTAAATTTTTTATTTTTTGGGGGTGGCTGGCTCCACTATAAAATAGGTGGAATAAAGATTCGGTTTTATATCATCGCCGATTTTTTGTGTGTGTTGCACGACCTTATGCGGAGTTCCGCCATCGGTCAGGGTATCGGCGCATTCTTTGGCTTGCTGGCTCGGATTTGAAAAAAGAAAGGAAAAAAACAGGGCTCCGCTTTTGCAATCGGCTTTGGCTTTCTCCTGTTCTTTGCCCGACAGGATGACGGCTCCGTCCACCGTCAGTGCCACAATGCGGGGTTCTTCGCACCCGGCTTCCCCGGCTTTCTTCAAAACGGCGGCGGTTACGCGGGCCACTTTGCCGGTTTCACTCTCTTTATAAAAACGGAGAGTCTCAATCTGCACAGACTGTCTTGAAGAACTGTCTTCGGCCCCATCTCCACAAAAAACGGAGGCTTTCCCCTTCAACAGTCCCTTACGAGCGTGACTCAATGCAAAGAGCGTCTCTTCAAAATAACCCCCGGTTCGTATCTTACAACCCCTCTCCCATAAATCGAGCATCTCCTGTTGTGCGGCCACATAGACATCTTCTTCTGATGGAATAAATCTTTCCGGTTCTTTTTTCTGGTCATAAGGACATATATTACGGATTTCCAGCACATCGCGGTTGTCGGGGCAGGTGTATTCTATGGTTTGGCAGGGGGCACAGTAGAGAGTTTTGCAATGTGCATCACCTTGACCCTTGACTGAATACCAACCGCTATCTGACCAGCCGCAAGGACTACCGACCTCACGCTCACAACCTTTGGGGAGATTCAATTCCTCTGCACAAAACTCCTCCCCAGCCTCACTGCGAAAAACCTCTTCTCCCTTCGGGCAAGTCAATTTTGATATTTTGTCACCCATAAAATTTTACTGCTCAACAAACATCGTGTAACCTAAACCTTCCAAATTCTCTTGTCAATCGGTGTCTATAAATCAGCTAATGCCTTGAAAAATAGTGTTGAATCCGCCATTTCCCTTCTCCCTGCACAGGCTTTCAGTTGAGCGCTGATTGTATGGTGAAGCAAGGGGTGGTTTTTATAAATTCTGCCCATCCCCTTCCGGATTCTCTTTTTTAAATCTTCCGCCAATTTTTTGTTTTTTGTGGCTGTTCTGTCGCCTATTTTTCCAATGGCTTCATAAGCTTCTGCATACCGGGGATCCAAGTCGATCGCTTCCAAAAAGGCTTCAAGAGCTTTTGCATAATTTCCATGTCTTGCTCTGCCGATTTCAAACCAGACCTCGGGGGAATAGGGATAAAGAGCAAAGGCCTGTCGAAGGCAGTCGGATGCATTTTTGCAAAACCGGGAAGCCGATTTTCCAGCGGGGGATAGAATGTAAAAATAATTGAGAAAGGAATGGTGTGCTGTGGAATCGATCCCCATATTTAATGCCGTTTCATAAGAGGCTGTGGCCTGCTCTTGATGATCCGCCTTGCTTTGCCCCACGGCTATGTTGGATAAATCAACCATCCAGTATTGCCGCAGACTCAATTCCCAATAATCATGGTCGGCGGCATAATCGGCCCGGACCATTTTCATCCCCATATCCATGATCCAAGTTTTACCGCCGGCCTCCACCTTCACCCCTGAAGCGATATGTGCCGGAAGAGGGATATCTTCTTGAAGTGGTCCTTTTTTTGCAAAATAATTGATGGTCAATCGTGGCTCTATGAAACCGGCCTGCAATCCGGCCATCCGCAATACCGCGTACAACACTTTGGATTGCTCCGTGCACCAGCCGTTCAAAATCACATTTCCTGTGGTCTGATCAAAGTCTCCCACAATGGTTTCCAGAGCCATTTTTTCGAGGGGTGCGTCCTTCATATTTTTTTGCCACATTCCCAATCCCCCCTCTTTGGCAAGATAGGCGAGAAAGGATGCTAATTCCGGCATGGTTTTGGCTTCAAATGGAATTCTTTTTACCTCCGCGAGAGACAGCTTTTGGTCTTTTCTCTCGGCCGCCACAAAAGCGTAAAGACCGATCAGAAAGGCCTCTTCATATTTTTGTGAATCTATGTTCTGCAAAGGCTGTAAATCATTTTTAAGTTTATCAATGGCATTCTGAATCTGTGTGCGGATATTTTGGATCTCTTTTTCAACAACTTCGACAAGAGAGGATGTTCTATTACCTAAAACGCCCCCATCTTTTCCGACATAAGGGGCTTCCAAAACCCAAGGAACGGGGCGTCGGACAGTAGTTTCAATTAACTTGTGGAGAGTATGAAAATCGAAGGTTTTTTCTCCGTCTACCGACCATACATCCAGAGTATCGAGTGTGGTCTCCCAGATCTCTTCGCAGACAACTTTGCCGTCATTTTTTCCTTTCAACGGATTTGTCTTGGAATGTTGGTAATCGATTTCGCGATATCCGCGATCAAATAAAACCCGATTTTGAAGATGACGATAGAGGGCAACCGCTGAAGCCTCTGTGCAATCCAAAACCGATTTTGCAGTACTCTTGACCATGTATTACCATCATCGGCAAAAGCAGAAAAAAGTTGCTTCATTCTTGGACAGCCGCTCTGAAAGCATATAAGGAGTATTGTCATGGCCAAGCCGCTTCAATTCGTAAAGTTACGTCGCGCCCACCATCGGGAAAAAGCCGAAGATTATGTGGAGATGATCCAGGACCTTCTGGAAGAACAGGGCGAGGCCCGCCTGACCGAACTCGCCAAGCGCTTTGGCGTCAGCACGGTCACAGTCCACAAAATTATCGAGAGACTCCAGAAAGAGAATTTGATCGATGCCAAGCCCTATCGCTCCCTTTTTCTCACGCCCAAAGGGAAAAAATTGGCGACGCAAAGCCGTCGGCGCCACCAGATTGTGCACCACTTTCTCAAATCGATTGGCGTTCCCGAAGAGACGGCGCAAATCGATGCCGAAGGGATCGAACACCATGTAAGCCCGGCAACCCTTCAGGCTTTTAAAAAACATCTCAAGAAACACTCCAATTTATGACTCTCCCCTCCCTCCCCTTTCGGGTGGATGACAAATATGAGGCGATGCAACTTCTGGGAAAGGGGGGCGGTGGATATGCACTCCTCGCCAGAAAGGGGCGGGCCGCATTCGTGGTCAAACTGCTGAATATCGGTCTCTCCAAAGATCCGGCGAAGGTCATCCAGAAATTCAAAAAAGAATTTTTGACGCTCAAAAAAATAAATCATCCCCACATCGGCAAAATTTTTGATTACGGGTTCGATGCCAAAATTCATCAGCACTATTTTGCAGGGGAATATATCGAGGGAGAAGATATCAAAAAGGCCTCTGCCAAACTGCCGCCTGAAAAAATTGAAAACCTTTTTGTCCAGGCATTGCAGGCCCTCCATTATCTTCACACCTTCTCGCGCGCGGGGTTGCGCCACAACGACATCAAGGCGGCCAACATTCTGGTGACAAAAAAGAACGGCCAACCCGATCTCAAGCTGATCGATTTTGGTCTGGCAACACTTAGCCCCCTCGATGTCAAGGGAGGCACCGCTTCCTATATGTCTCCGGAACAGATCGCGCTGACCTTCCCCCATCTGGCCGGAAAAGAAAAATTTCTCAAACCCGATCATCGCACCGATCTCTATTCTCTGGGGGTCGCTTTCTATTTATGTTTCACCGGCGTGAATCCATTTTTTGTGGAGCGGGATTCGGAGGCCACCTTCAAACGCCATTTCGGCCCCCTGCCCCCGCCACCATCGAAACTTCGAAAAGGGCTTCCAAAATATCTCGACACCATTTTACTCAAACTTCTCAATAAAAATCCGGAGGATCGTTACAACAGCGCCGCGGAGGTGATTCAGGAGTTGAAAATTTTGAGCGGCAAATCTTATTCGGTCATTCCCGCAATACAGCGCCAATACTATCTCCCGGAGGGGGAATGGATCGGCAGACCGCATCCCTGGAACACGCTCCGTGCAAAATGGGACCAGCTTTTTTTATCCCCGGAGGCCGAACCGGCCATCGTCTGGATTGTGGGCGGACGCGGGCAGGGAAAAACAAAACTGATCGACCTTTTTAAAAATTATGTGCAGGCCCAGGAGGGGAAAGTGGCCCTGCTCCGGCACGAAACCGGCGAGGCCGTGAAGGAATGGCAGGAAGATATCGATCGCCATACACATGATTTCCACCAACCCCTGCTGGTGGCGATCGACAATTTTTCAGAAGAGCACCCGGCTTTTGAAGCGGTCCGCACCTTGTGGAACAAAATTCGCCATGCCGGAAGGTGGAATGCCGACAACCCCATCCGCTGGCTGTTTGTCTTTACCCGAACCCCTTTTGAGAGTCAGACCACCGACGCCGAAAGTCATCTGGAATCAGAAGTCCTCTTTCTCAAAAATTTTGATGGCCGTGATCTGCGCGAACTGGTCAAACAGATGTCTCCGGATAAAACTCTGGAGCCGCCGAATAACTTCATCGAAAAACTGAAAAATCATACCGATGGAAACCCGCTTTTTGTCACCCAAGTTCTGAAAGCATTGGGCGACAAGGGTCTGCTTCTGGGTGAGGGCGGGCAGTGGCACCCTCTCCTGCTCAAAAATACCGGCATCGATTTTTCAAAACTCCCCATTCCCAAAGATTTGAAAACCGCATTGAACGAAAACCTCGCATCGCTGGGAAAAGAGGAAAAGCAGATTCTCATGTGGCTCTCCTGTTCCGCCTCAAGCCTTGCCTTTCAGGAACTCTTGCAGGTGGATTCCAAACTCTCCATTGACGCGATGGAAAATCTGAAACTTCTGCAAAGGGTTGTGACCGATGACAGAGGGCGTCTTCTTTTTAAAAATCCATTTTTCAAAAGAACCGTTTATGCACATCTCGAAAAAAGAAAATGCGGGGCCGCACATGACACTCTCGCCCGTTTTTTGAAAAAATCGGGACGACCGAATCCCGAAATCGCCTTTCATCTGGCTCGGGGGTCCAAACCCGCTCTCCGTGAAAAGGCCAATGAGGAGCTGGCTCTTTTTTATACCCGGACCGGAAGATGGCAGGAAGCGCTGGAGACAAGACGTGCCCAACTGGAATCGGTTGCCAGAAAATCGACGCCAAAAAAATTGGGCGTGGTGTTGCCCATTTTGCGGCTTCTCAATCGCCTGCGTCTCTGGGACGAGGCGGAAAAATTGAGCCAGACATGGATAAAAAAATGCGGCACAAACAAAGACGCCCGCAGTACCCTTTTGCACGAAAAGGGATTGGCTTTTTTGGGAAATCGCCAGCCGACAAAAGCCAGAGAATGTCTTGAAAAAGCTTTTGCGATTGTGGTCGGCGACAAAACCCGTCTCAAGGAACAACTCCTGATTGAAAACACCATCGCCCGCACCTGGCTGGAGGAGAGAAAGATGGACAAGGCCATCGCGCTTTATCAAAAAACGCGCACGGCGGCCAAAAAACTCAAAGCCAAAGAGAGATTGGAAGTGACCAATAATGATCTGGGCTACGCGTTTCTGATCCGGCAGGACAGCATAAGCGCACTGCAATATCTTGAGGAAGATTTGGAGCTTTATGAAAAAGCCGGCGACAAAACGCGATTGTTGCGCTGTCACTATTTTCTGGCCGGAGTTTTGAGACGCCTCAAAAAAGATTTTGATGGCGCCATCAAACATTATCAAAAGAGCCTCAAACTGGCGGAAGACCTGAAAGACAACGACTGGATGATGCGCATTTATAATGGTTTTGCGGCGACATACCTCGATCGCGCCGAGGAAACCGGTGGGGAGAACGCCTACAAACAGGCGCTGAAATATTTTGAGGAGAGCCTCGCGCTCTGCCGTTTTCTGCAGGCCGACTCGAGCCAGCTCGATGCCGAAACGGCGGCGATCTATCTCAACATCGGCATGGTGCACCGCGAGCTGGGCAATTTCTCGCGCGCGATGGATGCCTACAAAACCATCATCACCGTGCTGGAAGCCAAA
Source organism: Deltaproteobacteria bacterium (assembly GCA_030648035.1). GTDB lineage: Bacteria > UBA10199 > UBA10199 > SPLOWO2-01-44-7 > SPLOWO2-01-44-7 > JAUSII01. The sequence continues at coordinate 8,664 of JAUSII010000095.1, forward strand.
AACAGAAAACAGCCGGGAGACCTGAACCGCCTCTGCGAAACTTATATCGCAACAGCCGACTGCTTCTCCGCCGGCAAAAAATTTGCAGAGATGGAAGCCCCACTCAAAAAAGCCTGGGCCCTGGCGAAAGACTCAAAAGATTTACTGGAGCTACAACTGGCCACCCAAATTCTCTGGGCCGAATTCTCAAAAGCAACGAACGACACCAAAGAATTCAAAAAACACCTCGACCTCGTCGAAAAACTCCAAACCGAAAACCACATCCACCCCACCCCAATGGCGAAGAAAAAGATTGAGGCGTTGAAAGCGTGTCATTCTGAGCCACAGGCGAAGAATCCAGTTAATTAGCGGGATCCTTCACCAAAGTTCAGGATGACCTTAAGAAAAAAATTCTTTGAACGATCTGGGGATTTTGGCGTTCACGACGAAATCGGCCAGGGCGAATTGCGGGTCGGCTTTCAAATCTTCTTCTCTTTCTCCGGAGGCCAACACAATTTTGGACACACCGTTTGATTTGAGATAATTCAGCACTGTCGCTCCATTAAAAGCCGAGCCATCGATGTTTTTGTCGACGAAGGCGATGTCGATGGATGTTAGGTCGACCGATTGGCTCTGCATCTCCTCCAGACTGGCGAAGCAATGAAGTGTTGCGATGTGCAACTTCTCTTTCATCAACCCCCATCCCATGCGAATCACCGCATCGTCGTCGATGACGAGGACGGTGTAGCCCGCCTTGTCATTGCTAGGAGCCAAAGGCGACGAAGCAATCCCGATGTTTGCGCGGGATTGCTTCGCTTCGCTCGCAATGACAATTTTAGGCAACGGCTTCGGACAAATCGTCACACCCAATTCTTTCGCCTCTTTCTGTATCGAGGGCTTCCAATATTCCGCGGTGCAGAGATATAAATTCTGAAAACCCTGCTCTTTTAATTTCCGGATAACCTGCAATCCATTCAGCTCGCTGTTTTCAAAATGATAGTCGACGATCGCAATGCTTGAAATTTTGGGCGTGATTCTCTGGTTCACAAAATCTTCATACGAAGAAGACAAAATAACCGGCACATGATTCTTTTCCAAAATCAGCCGCCATTGCTCGAGCATGGATGCGTCATCATCAATGATAACAACGGGTTCGTCTGTCTTTCTGACAAGAGCAAATGTCTCCGTTACTCCTTCTTCAAATTGAACATTTTTATTTTGCCTTGATCCTGGCAAAGCCAGTTTAATGCGAAAGGTCGTTCCAGATCCCAACTCTGATTCGCATTCCAGCTTGCCGCCATGTTCCGCTATACTCTTCTGCACCACAGCAATTCCAATGCCATGTCCATCTTTTTTTCCGTGACTCACTCCACCTTTTAATATTTTTTCCAGTGTTTCCTGTGACATGCCGGAACCGGTGTCTTGAATTTCTATAATAACACCCGATTCTGTCGCCTGTGTTTTTAAAGTGAGCGTTCCGTATTTATTCATTGCTTCAATGGCATTTTTAATCAAATTGCCAAAAACCCGCTGTAGCTTGTCGCGCTCCCCATGAAGAAAAATGGCATGATCTGAATATTGTTTTATAAAATCAACGCGCGCAAATGACGGTTGCGCCTGATATTCACCGACAAGCTCATCCAGCATTTTGTGAATGGAAAAGAGAATATTTTTGGGATCACTGCCCTTGTATTGATCCAGCAAATCTCTGGAAATGGATTTAAGACGTTTGGAACTCAACTCCAGAAGATTGACATGTTCAGGGGTTGTCTTGTCGATTTCTTTCATATGCCTGAAATATTCCAAGGCTACTTGCATGGAAGAAAGCGGGGAAGCCAAATCATGCGCAACATGTGCCGTGATGCGGCCCATCTCCCGATACACTGCTTCCTCCTGCATCGCTATTTCATATTGTTTTAAATTTTTCTGCATCTGATCAATGGCCGAAGCCAGCTGGTCAACTTCCATTGTTCCGCCCAAAGAAATATCGATATGAGCATTCAAATCACCATTCGCTATTCTCCGGGTATTCTGGGTGAGCTGATTGAGAGGTTTTGCGATGGAATTGGCCACACTCACCAAAATTGCAATGATAGACAGTGATACCAGCCCTATAAAAACAAGAGCCATCGATGCATAGGATTGAAGAACACCCGGATTTACAACTCTCCCAAAAAGTGAATAGGCAACAACGGTAATAAAAACCAGCGGTGAAATAGTGAGAGGAATGAGAAGAAACAACAATCGTTCTCTTAAATTCATGTTTTTTCAATTTCCTTCTGGGCTTTTTTCATAAAATGGTTTGCGAAAATTGAAGCCAACAAAAGAAGCGAAGCGGGGATGGCCCAATTAATGGGAGATGTTTCTCCGCTGGAACCCCCGGAAGGGACAGCCAAAACAAGAATCATAAAGCTGCGGAACATGCTCCCAGCAGACATGATGGTGGAACGATAACGCGTTTCAGATTGCGGAATATAGGCATTGATCAAGGTTTCAAAGCAGGGGCCAATAATTCCAAATGCCAACAGAACAAAAATAATGGCGGAAGGAAACAAATAAGCACTTTTGTGAAAATAGCCTATATTAATACTCAAGGCAATGATGACCACGGCGGAAATAATTGCAAAAAAAATAAAAATTCTGCGAAACCCCGTCAAGTGGGTTGTGATGCCACCTTCTTTGGACCACTTGTGGTTTAATTTTACCAATAATCTGGAACTTAAAAATGCCAAAAACTGCGAGGCAATAATAATGCCGATCCAATTACGACCGAAATGCGCATGCCCGCCAAATTTGGATTTAAAAAACACCGGCCACAAATACATCACCAGACTCAATAGAAACATATAACTGCCATAGGTTAATATAATCCAAAACAGAACCGGCGTTTTTGAACAGATCTGGGCACTGCGTCCAATAATTTCTCCAATTCTTTTCGCAATCATTGCAAAATTTGATTGTTGTCTGTCCAAAAAATGATGGGGGTAAACTTCTTTCATTCTGCTCATGCAAAAACCCATCAGACAAAAGGAAATGAAAGCGGCAAAAAGAAAACCGGCAAAAGGTATTCCCCTTATGTAAAGATAAACAGCCAAAACGCCTCCGAACATTTCTGAAAAAAATCGATAACTATAAAATCTTGAGGAGAGCCACCCATAACTGACAGACGGGGCCTTTTCTTTAAGAGTTTCTGCACACCAAGCTGAAAAAGCGCCATTAAAGAAGGTATAATTCATTGCAAAGGCAATGCTGGCTATAACCCCCCAGGCAAAAGCAGATGCGGGAGTTTGACACATTGAAATAATCGCAAGAGACAGAAAAAAAATAAATTTTGAAAGCCAACTTAAAATCACAACATGAGCCCGACCTATTGCATCCGCCAAAGCCCCAGTCGGCACTTCGAGAAGAGCTACCAACCCTTGTCTGATTCCAAGAAGAACGGTGGTCAAAAGCATTGCATTGGCTGGATTGATAGGTCCACCAAACTTTTCATAAAAATAGGGGCCGTAAGTATAAAGATAAAACCCATTTGTAAAACCAAGGGCGGCCTGAACAATCATAGTGGTAAACCAGAGTTTGCGGACTTCGGGGTTGTTTTTTTCTAAAGTGTGAGACGCCATTGGAACCCATTTATAAATAGGAATGCCCTTGAAACGTCAAGGGATTTTTGGGTGAGCGTTCAAGGCATTTTTTTCTTCCGCGTCATATGACAACGCAGAGTGAAAATGAACAGGACGACCAACGCGACGATACCCATGCGGGAATCGCCAGATTCTGGCATTTTTTTGAAATCGTTGAGCATGCATCCGCCGACTTTGAGGCCGCCGGTAGCGCCGGTTGCCGAGACGCCGCCGGAGAGGACTTCGGTGGCGGAACCGCCGGAGGGGAGACTGGCGCCGATGCTGTTGCCACTGCTACCGCCATCATTGTTTTTTTCTTCCGGTGCGGCCGGAGGAGGGAGGGAAGAGGGCTGGGGAATATATCCACCGCTAAAGCCGCCGCCATCCGAACCACCGCCCAATGTGACAGCGCCGCCGGGCATCGCAACGCCGCCACCTTGTGCAACACCTGCGCCCGGCTCAAGATCGGGTGCGGCGAAGACGCCGGGCCCGCAACCATTTAAAAAAAAGTGGATGGAATAGTTGGATGTTCCCAAAATGGGATGATGAAACAAAAGGACCGCCTCTTTCTCTGCATAGTTGAAACTCATCAGAAACTTGCATGTGGCCAATTGTCCTGTGCCATCCGGTGCAGTTGTGCAAATCGCATCTTTGAAAAAAGTTTTCCCCTGAAAGAGGGGGTTCTGTGGTGTCCCATCTGTCAGACTGATCTCCATATTTTTTTTGTTTCTCTGCGAAAATGGAATTCTAAATGGCGATGGAATTTTGAATTGCAGTGTCGCAGTGGCACTCCATTCAGAAGTGGGATCGCATGTGGTGTCATACTTTAAATATTCTTCCACGGTTTCGCCATTTCTCTGCACCATATTTTTGATCAGCACGGGGACAAAAAGCCCGCCGTTGATGCCCGCATCCGCGGGATATCCCTGTTCACCCACTCTTTGATTGTCAAAGGCCGAATCAAATTTAATGTAATTAAAATCTCCATTGACGATTTTGAAGCCGGTGCCGTTGGCAGAGGCTGTCACTTTTTTGGTTGTGGCATCGGCGGCAACATCCGGCCCGACCTTCATATTATTCCCCACCAACCCTGTCTCGTCTCCAATCTGCACCCCGACACCGCAATTCTGGAGGGTGGTGTTCAAAATCTGGTGTCCTTCACCCGCGAGCTTGATGCCGACACCGCCACTCTCTTTTTCGGAGCAGGTCACCTTCACATTTTCGACTTTGAAATTATTTCCATTCAGCAAAAGGCAGTCGGCGCATCCACTGAAGTTGGAGTTGGAAAGGGTGATGGGTTGGGCGCCGGTGAGGGAGAGGGTGTTTACAAATGCTCTCAAACGAAGGCCGTCAATATGCACCGGTTTTCCATTTGCACTGGAGTCCAAATTTAAACCGTCAAGAACCATATCCAATTCACCATCGGGATATTGAAAGCAAAGACAATAGGCCGTGTTGTTCAAACAGGAGTGTTGCGAATAATGCAAAATCGCTTCTTGAATTGGATTATTTCTAAGTGTGTCTCGGCTGACTACAATCGGCGCAACCCCTTCACAAACAGCAGAACTTTGGGCGAATGATGTTGCAGAAATAATGGTGACGAGAAGTGATCCGACAACCCCCAAAGTTTTTTTCATGACGTTGCAACCTCCGGGACTTGGAATATGCAAAGCCTATGCCAAACCCGGCGCAATAAATGGGCTTATAAATTGGCGTGTTATGAAAGACTGCCCCATAATCGTGGGTGATTTATGCCTCGTTTCCCCTCCCGCTCCGTCTCATTTTGAG
>JAUSII010000064.1 GCA_030648035.1 Deltaproteobacteria bacterium
CCGCCTCTTCAGCCTTCCGGGAAAAATATTCGTCGGAGGCATTTCCTACGCCACCAGCCAGCAATTTCTGCAGTGGCAACTTAACAATTCCGCCGCCGCCCCAGTCATCCCCGTCGACATGGTCAGCCTCCCCAGCCTCTGCTCCATCCCCTGGTCCGGCCCCACACCCCAGGAGTGCAGGTGATTTTGTCGGATCTAGTCTCTTTGCTTTCAGCGCGATTTTTTAGTGCTCTTGGGTATTTTTCATTTTTATTTTTTTTAGCCCTTTTATTTCTTGAACCTCCTTTTCAGTTCAACATTGCTCATATTGCCACCTTGGTGGGAGTTTTGGCTTTAACAGATCGCGGCGCGGGAATTTTGTGGAGTTCTTTTGTAAATAAACTTGGTTTTAAAAAAAGTCTACAAATGGGCTTGCTGATAACGTTTTTTTGTTCGTTATCGGTGTGTTTTTTTCATGGTTATATATTTTGTCTTATCGCATTAATAGGCGTGGGTAGTGGACTGTCCTTGGAAAGTCTTGCATCCAGATTGTGGGCGGCTTCCTTGAGTTCTTCAAAAGAAAAAATTCTTTGTTTTAGTTCATTACATCGGGTAATAAATGCAAGTGCTGTGGTTGCTTCCCTTTTACTTTTCCACATTCCATATCAAAAATTTATATTGCACATTTTGTTGGGTATCGGAGCCTGTTTCGCAATAAGTTTTTTGATTATCACCTTTTGTTTTCGCTCTTCAATGCAACCTTCAATGAAAATACCAAGCTTTCTGGAGATTGTTAGAATTATTTCCAAAGATAATGCTGTCTGGTGCTATTCTTTATTATGTTTATCAGTGTTTGGATGGGGATTGTATGTGACATCTCAGCAACATTTATTGCCATTTTATTTTAAAGAATGCTTGCGCTCTATACCATCTTATATGGGATGGATTATAGCATTGAACCCAATCATGATTGTCTTTTTACAAGGGGGAATAAGCCGTTTATTTTTATATTTACAGAACAGAATGAATGCTTTGGGAATATTATTGGGGCTAGTTTTTAATGCGGTGGCATTTTCCACGCTTTCCTTTATGAATCCCTTATATGGGGTGTGGTTTTTTGTAATATTTATTTCTTTAGGGGAAATGCTCATTATTCCCCATGTGGATTATCTTTTAAGCCTTCGCCTCTCTTCAGAAATACGACCCTTAATTTTTTCTCTTAGTGGTATTGCATTTTCTTTGGGTCGCAGTCTGTCCGAGGGGATAGGGATTTTTGCAATAGGTCATTTGGCAAAAAGTGGAACAGGAACAGAATGGTGGCTAGCTAATTTGGGAGTTTCAGTTTTTGTTGTAATGCTTGGAGGGATATTAATTGTCAGCAAATTGAAGTCCCCTATTTTGAAAGTAGTGTCCTAAAAGTGGGACATTGTGTGCATGTTGAAAGCAAAAAAACATAGTTGATTTCAATAAAATATGTAAGTATTTGATTTTTTTATGAGAATTTGTTTATAGTTTTGGCATAGGATTTGCTTGGTATTATAACGTAATTTTGCGGAAAGGAGGAACTATGGATTTAGAGATTATTGATTTGGATCAAATTGAAGCGGAAGCAAGTATTCCGGAAACTACTTCGTTTTAATTTTTAATTAAGGTTTTATGACTATACTTGGAGATCCTCATAATTTTGGCAGATGTGTGGAGTTGTGTCAGGATGGCCGCATTTTTAAACCCAGAAATCTTGTTTGGGAAAATGAGCTGTTATGCGCAACGAGTAGGCTCCGCACTTTGTTTGTACATCTAGCGGAAAAAAACAGTAATCCATACAATCCGTTTCGGCTTTTTCCAGACCTTAAGTTTTGGTTCGAGCCTGATAGTTTGGGAATGAAAGAAGGCTTTGTTGAGTGTATTCAATGGAGAACTCCAGATTATTCTTTTTCTCCCATTATTTTTGAATCAATTGGTGAAGCAATCGCTTTTTTGTGCTGGATGGGAGTTGGAGATTTGCATCGAGATAATATGGCCTTTGGCAGGACACAAGACGACAAAGTGATTTTCTCTCCTTTGGACGTTGAAACCATTTTTAATAATTTTACTCTTCCTTCTCAAACGTTATTGATTTCTTCACAAAAAGTGCCCCCTGACAAATGCGGACTTTATGAAATTTTTAAAATTATCAATTATGCAGATCGGTTGGATTTAATTGGAGCTTTGTGTCGTGGATATTTGGTCGGACTTTCTTTCTTTGAGAAATATGGTGTTGAAATTGAGCGGAATATTTTGAGTTGGGAAGATATTTTGGAAACACCTGTCAGGGTATTTCCCCGATCAACAGCAGAGTATAGGCGGCTACAATCAAGTGTGTCTGATATCTCCGTGGCGGATTCAGAAGCGATACAAATTCAGCGTGGTGATATTCCATTTTTCTTTAGAAAAATTAGTAATTCAGATATTCACTTTTATGATTGCAAAGAGATTTCTAAAAAAGCAGATTTGCTGCCATCCCTTGAAAATTGTGCGAATGCTCATGTACGTCTTTTAGAGGGAGATCGTTTTGCTTCAAGAAATTTGGAAATACTGAAAAAAGCGGGAGTATTGCAATTGGCCAGATTTTTTCTTGGGTCATGGGTGGGGAATGTTACTTACAAAGATTTGACGCTGTGCCGAAAAGAAAGGTTGATCATTGTATGGAGAGATTTTTTGAGATTGCAATGCGCAGCATGACTTTTTTAACGGTTTTATTTTTAGTGAGTGCGTTAAATATAAACAAAGCGAATTCAATCGACGTTTTTACTTCGCAGATAGAAAGAAAAAATATGAATCTTATCAATATCGGCATGACAAACTTTCCTAGCACTATTGATCCGATATCTACATGGCACTATCAAGAATTTTTGGTGGTTCAAAGTGTATATGAAACTCTTGTCAGAGTGAATGAAGGCGGCAATGTTGTGTCAAATTTGGCCGAAAGCTGGACAATTGACGAATCGGGAACACATTATAGTTTTCAACTTCGTAAAGGGGCTCATTTTAACAATGGTAATGCTGTGACCAGTCATGACGTTGCAGTGAGTTTTGCGAGACATTTGTGGCCTGGCTCCCCTTCTGTTGTAAAAGATAGGCTTGCAAGTATATTAAAGGGAGGAAATACAGTAAAAAAAAATAAAATCCCTTCAGGAATAGAGGAGAAATCAAATGATGTTGTTACATTCCATCTCAAAGCTCCTTATGCACCATTTTTGTCAGTACTATCTATGCCCGCATTTTCTATTGTTTCATTGAGTGGTGGCAAGCCCAATGCTCCAGTCGGTTCTGGTCCAATGCAGGCAAGTTATGATGTTAATGAGTCTGTATGGCATCTAAGACTTTCTGACAGAACTGCGACAATTCAGCCTACATTATCGGGTTTTGATATATTTCCGGTGCGTGATTCGACGGAAGCCATCAAATTATTGGAAGCAGGGGCATTAGACTTGGTTTTAGGTCTCAATATTCAGGACTTTTCAAAAATTTCTTTAGCACCACACATAAAAGTAACAAAAACACAGAGTGTCGGTTTTTTGCATTTATTTTTTAACAATAACCGTTCTTTGTTTTTAGACCCGGGATTAAGAAAGGATCTTGGTCTTGCGTTGACACATTTGGCAAAGGACAGAGCTCCTGATGCCAATGGTTTTTTGGTGTTTGAGCCCCATTTCATTCCAAGGGGAATTATGTCACCCGAATATTATGATAGAAATTTGGAACCAATTCCCCCGGCAAGTCTGCGAAAAAAATGGTTTTCAAAAATACAGGGAAAAAGCTTAAAGGTTGTCTTGAGAAGGGAGCTTTTTAGCGATAAGTTTGGGGAAGAATTGGATGTAGTTCTTAAATCTTTTGGTTTCATGCCGCAAATTATATTTGTCAGAGGCGGTGATTATTTGCCTATTCTGAAGTCAGGAGATTATGACATCATTGCTGGAGGGTATATAGGAAATTTTCCAGATCCCGATGGGTTTTTGGACCCCATAAATAGAAATAATAGCTTTCAATATGGGAACATACCCTCCGATGAATTATTTGAATCTATTTCAAAAGTTCGTAATTTGCGTGATGGACGAGTTCGTCTTAACGAATATTCAAGGCTTTTGAAAGGTTTTGAAAGTAAATGGTATTTCATACCCCTATATCGAGTTAACGCCCCTTTTTTGCATAATGATAAAATTCAGATCCCAGATACAAATTTTCGATATGAGTGCGAATTGTGGAAAATTCTTTGGAGAGGGATTAGTCCGTCATGAAAGATTCAAATCAGCGTTCTTTAGCCTCGTCCATTTTTATTCCGTTTACCTTGCTGACTTTTGTGGCGACAGCTTTATTCGGAATCTTCTCTCAACGTCTGATTTCCCAATCTGTCTCAACAGCATTTATTGAGCAAATCCGTTCCAGACAGAAGTTATTTGCAGAACAGATTTCACAAGATGTTCTTTCCGGAGCGGATTTTGAAATTTATAGAAAATGTAAGATTTTCATGTCTGAAAAAGATGTTGTGAAGTTGAGCATTCCGAGTCTGGACGGTCGAGAATTATGTGATTTCAAAAAAGACAATAATGGTCATCACGAATATCGCGTAGAAACACCAATTTATTTCGATGAAAAAAAGAATGAATTGGCCACAATTATTCGAGCCAGCTATTCCGCTGCCGCTGCTGATGCAGTCCTGTTTCGTCATTCCATCCTTTTATTGGTCACTTTTTTGGGGCTTTTGCTGTTACAATATTTGCTGGGGAAAAAAGTAAGTCAAATTCTTTCCAGTCCAATTACGCTTTTGTCAAAAAAAATGAATAATGTGGATGTTAATGATTTGGCCCAGATCCAAAGTGGAAATAATTTGATTCGAATTTCTGAAGTAGCGCAGTTATATAATGGGGTTGAGCATTTGATCACGACAATTTCTGCATATCAGAAAGAATTGGTAGAAAAAACGAAAGAAGCTACCATGGGCCGTATCGCCACCCAAGTCGCACACGACATACGTTCGCCGCTATCATCGATGCAGGCGGCGTTGGGATATTTGAATGAGATTGAGGTGAAGGATGTAAAATATCCCGAGGTGATCAATCTTCTTCAGTTGAGTGCCAAACGACTGACCGGGATTGCCGATGGGTTGTTGCAAAAAAACAAAACGGAGAAAGAATCAGAGAATGTTTTTTCTATACACCTTTTGTTGGATGAATTGGTGGGTGAGTATCAAGGACAGGAACAAAACAAACAAATCCGTTTCATCAAACAATACAGTTCGCAATCTATAGAAGTATTGGGCGTCTCTTCCAGATTACAACGTGCTTTTGGAAACATTATCAAAAATGCAATGGAGGCTATGGATTGGTCTGGGACCATTACGTTGCAAACAAACTGTGATGGTGAAAATGCCGCTATTACCATTGCTGACACTGGCCCTGGCATGTCTCCCGATACTCTTCAAAAAGTTTTGGGGGGTGGATACACGGAAGGAAAAGAAGATGGACATGGAATTGGAATGACAGTGGTTCGAGAGACCGTGAATGCATTTGGAGGAAGGTTGAGCGCTGAATCAGAAGTCGGCAAAGGAACCCGTTTTTTTCTTCAGCTTCCACTGGCCGCTGAAGAAGCGGAAGAGATATTCACTCTGCAAATTGTGCGAGGCAAGAGTGTGATTGTCATTGATGACGATCCGTCGTTAAGAGAACAGTGGAGAATGATTTTGAGAGACAAAAATCAGGAAACAATTCTTTGTGAATCATGGGAGGATTTTGAGAATCAACAAATCACGTCCAAAATTTCAAGCATTGCAATCATCGATTATCATTTTGAAAACAGCGAGCTGAATGGCTTGCAGGTTCTCCGGAAATTAAAAGAGCAGGGCTTCACCAATCTCTATCTCTGTACGGCGGAATATTGGAAGCCCTCGATTCAAAAAGAGGCAAAAGAGTTGGGTGTGACGATTTGTCCGAAGCCGTTGCCGAAGATTGTCATTGCCGAGGGTGTCATTGCGAGCGAAGCGAAGCAATCCCGTGAAATCATCGGGATTGCTTCGTCGCCTTTGGCTCCTCGCAATGACAAGGCGGGCTACACCGTCCTCGTTATCGACGACGATGCGGTGATTCGCATGGGATGGAGTTTGATGAAAGAGAAGTTGCACATTGAAACACTCCACTGCTTTGCAAGTCTGGAGGAGATGCAGACTCAATCGATAAACTTGTCCGAGATCGACATCGCCTTCGTCGACAAAAACATCGACGGCTCGGCCTTCAATGGGGCGACGGTGCTGAATTATCTCAAATCAAACGGTGTTTCCAAAATAGTATTGGCTTCCGGAGAAAGAGAAGAAGATTTGAAAGCAGATCCGCAATTCGCCCTGGCCGATTTCGTCGTCAACGCCAAAATTCCCAGATCGTTCAAAGAATTTTTCTCCTGATAAGACGCAACTTTTCCCACATCCAGCCGAAGAGCTTATGAGATGGAGCTTCCTGCCTGCCGGCAGGCAGGCGCAAAAACCCCGTTTGCAGGCAAATAGGCGGAATAACTTTGGAATTTAAAAAATGTTCTTGACACACCCTGTCATGGGGATAAAAGCGGTTATTAATATGAAGAGATGGGGCCTCTTGGCAGTCTTTGCTCTGTTTTTTACCGCCTGTGGCAGTGGGCAAACCATATTGTCTGATGCCGGCACCACTACTCCCGCTTTAAACACTTCACCCGATCCGCAAACAACAACATCCAAATCCAACGACAAAAATCTTGAAGCGCTTGTGAAACAGATTCATTCGCCCGACTATGACAATTATCTTGTCGTGCAGGTGGAAAGTGCAGAGGGGCTCGACTTGAGCAACGGTCGTTTGTCGGTGACCGACACGCACAGCCTTGCGGGGGCGCGCAGTGTGAACAACACGCTGGATAAAGTGGGGAGTGGCGTTGTGTTGTTGCCGCTCTTTACACAGTCGCGATGGCTGATCGACAACGTGCGCAAACAGTTGGAAGTTTTAAACGGCAAAAAACTGCCCGACCTGAACACTTTTTTAAAACTCTCGATTCTCAATCAGGACAAAGCAGAAGATGCGTTACGCCGTTTGTGGAAAGAAGCGGGGATCAAGTCAACCTATCCGGGGGTGAAGAAATCGGCGCCGGGCATGGAGACTCTTCCCGATTTGAGTGCAAGACCTTATCAGAGTTATCTCTATGGCGACATGTCTGGCGGACTCAATATCGATGCGGTCTGGAGAGCCGGAGTAAGGGGGGCGGGAGTCAATGTTAGTAATGACGATTGTAGCTGGAATAGGAATCACGAGAATTTTAATCCTCCTCCTTCAACGCAGGGTGAGAGTGGTTTTTGCGATAGTATTGATACCGCACATGCGACTGCGACTCATGGCATTCTGGCCGCGGCTGATAGAGGGGAGCATGGGACCAAAGGGATTGTAAGTGAGTCAAATGTTTCGACTGGTTCTGCAGGAACTACAGGTATGTTGGTGGCGTTGGATGGAATAAGAGATTCAAATAATCCGGGAGATGTTTATCTTTGGGAAGCACATATCGGAAGTCCATTGGGATATTTTGTTCCCATGGAAATGATCCCCAGTGTTGCCGCAGAGATGGATATCGCGGCCGCCAATGGCTTGGTGATTATAGAGCCCTCCGGCAATGGTTCTCATGATCTGGACGACCCGTCCATTTACACCTCCAGTGAATATACCGATCTGCGCACCAGAAGAGACAGCGGCATCATCATGGTGGGCGCCTCCGTGGGGGGAACGCGGGAGCGATTGAGTCAGGGGAATTATGGATCGCGCATTAATCTCTATTCGTGGGGTTCCGGTGTGGTGACCACCAGCTATCCCAATTCTCCCTGGGTTTGGACCGGGCCCTCCCCTTTTGTGAACGACGCCAACCAGCCGAATCTTTTTTATACCAACGGTTTCAACGGCACCTCTTCG
>JAUSII010000071.1 GCA_030648035.1 Deltaproteobacteria bacterium
TGACGGGTGCGCTCCATATGGGGCATGCGCTGAATGATACGCTTCAGGATATTCTGATCCGCTGGAAACGGATGCAGGGTTTTGAAACGCTGTGGCAACCGGGGCAGGATCATGCCGGTATCGCCACGCAGAATGTGGTGGAGCGAGAGATTCTGGCGAAAGAGGGAAAGACCCGCCACGATCTGGGGCGCGAGGAGCTGATCAAAAGAATTTGGGAGTGGAAGGGTCAGTATGGTGACCGCATATTGAAACAGCTTCAGGCGATGGGGGCCAGCTGTGATTGGTCTCGCACCCGCTTCACTCTCGATGAAGGTCTCTCGCGCGCCGTGCGTGAATGTTTCATCACCCTTTACAATAAAAAATTGATCTATCGCGGCAACTACATCGTCAACTGGTGTCCGCGTTGTCGCACCGCTCTGGCTGATGATGAGGTGGAGCATGAGGAGCGGAAGGGGAGCTTGTGGCACATTCGATATCCGTTCAGCGGACATCGGACCCCGACCTTCGGGGGGCAGGCATCGGACATCGATTATCTTGTTGTCGCTACCACGCGACCCGAAACGATGTTGGGGGATGTGGCGGTGGCGGTGAATCCAAAGGACAAACGTTACAAACATCTGATCGGCAAAATGCTGATGCTTCCGGAAGTGGGGCGCGAGATTCCGGTCATCGCTGATAATTTTGTCGATCCCAAGTTCGGCACCGGTTGCGTGAAGGTGACGCCTGCGCATGACCCGAACGATTTTCAGATGGGGCTCCGCCACAAGTTGGAACAGATCAACGTCATGAACGACGACGCGACGATGAACGACAGCGTTCCGGAAAAATATCGGGGGATGAAGCGCGAAGTCTGCCGCAAACATCTGGTGGCCAATTTGGAAGCACAAGGTCTGCTGGAAAAAGTGGAAGAACACACCAACGCCGTTGGACACTGTTATCGTTGCAATACAGTTATTGAACCGCGGTTGTCTCTGCAATGGTTTGTGAAAATGAAGCCGCTCGCAAAAAAGGCGATCGCCGCCACCAAAACAAAAAAGGTAAAATTTTTTCCGAAGCGCTGGGAAAAATTTTATCTCTCGTGGCTCACCGAAGTGCGTGACTGGTGCATCTCGCGCCAGATCTGGTGGGGGCATCGGATACCGGTTTGGTATTGTGGTGCTTCTTGTCCTCCGATTGTCTTGGTCGAGACGCCGAAAAAATGTCCGAAGTGTGGCGGTGCGGATTTGCATCAAGATCCCGATGTGCTGGACACCTGGTTCAGCTCCGCCCTTTGGCCTTTTTCTTCTCTCGGTTGGCCAGATAAAACGGAGGCTCTCAAAAAATTCTATCCGACAAGTGTTCTCATCACCGACCGTGGCATTATTTTCTTCTGGGTGGCCCGCATGGTGATGATGGGGCTGGAACTTTTGAAAAAAGAACCGTTCCATCATGTTTATATTCACGGGACCATTCTGGATGAATTTGGCCAGAAGATGTCGAAGAGCAAACCCGAGACCTGTATCGATCCGCTCGACATCATCCATAAATATGGGGCCGATGCGCTTCGTTATTCGCTCGTCCTGCTCGCCACCGAAGGACAGGATCTGAAACTGGCCGAATCGAAATTTGAAACGGGGCGCCATTTTTGCAACAAACTATGGAATGCGACGCGGTTTGCAATGCTTAATCTTCGTACAACGGACCCCGACCTTCGGGGGGCAGGCATCGAACATCGAACATCGGGGGAACTCTCGCTGGCGGATAATTGGATTTTGAATCGGCTGGAAACGGTGGTGGCGACGGTTAATGAAGATCTGGAAAATTATCGTTATTTTGATGCGTCGCAATCTCTCTACCGGTTTTTCTGGAATGAATTTTGCGATTGGTATCTGGAGCTGATCAAATCGACGGTGGCCGGTGCGCCCGCCACACAACAAACACTCTACACGGTGTTGGAAAAATTCTTGCGATTGGCACATCCCTTTCTGCCGTTCATCACCGAAGAGTTGTGGCAGAGCCTTGTCCGACAAGGAGTTTCGATTGTTGTTGCCGAATATCCGAAGCCATCCAAAACAATTCCATTTTCCAAAGAGGCCAAAGAAATGGCGTTTTTGCAGGAGGTGATTGGTGCCGTTCGCAATTTGAGAGGGGAACACAATGTTCCCCCCCGGCAGACCATTGCCGCTTTTGTAAAAATAAAAAGCAAACCGAAACAGAAGATTCTGGAGCACCATCAGGATTATTTCAAGAGTTTGGCCCAGATTACGGACCTTCAATTTATTTCAGAATCACAAGCGCCGGATCAATGCGCGCTGGCGGTAGCGGGCGATGTCGAGATTTATGTCCCCTCCAGAGAACTCTTTGATGTGGAGGCCGAAAAAATGCGCGTGGAAAAAGAGATTGCAAAAACCCGGCAGGACCTTCAGAGTGTTGAAAAGACACTGGCAAACAAAAATTTTGTGGAGCGCGCCCCGAAAGAAGTGGTGGAAAAAGAACGCAACCGGTTGGAAGGGCTTCGGGAAAAACTGGTTAAACTGGAAAGTGTGTCGTTGTAAATATGGAACTTCAATTTTTAATTCGAAAAGCGCTGGAAGAAGACTTGGGCTCCGGCGATATCACCACCAACGCATTGGTTGATCCAAGGGACCAAGCCACGGCGGAAATTTGTGCCAAGCAGGAACTTGTGCTGGCAGGGTTGGATGTTGCCAAAGAGGTCTTTGCCACTCTGGACAGTCATCTGGTCTGGAAACTCGTCAAAAAAGACGGTGACATTATCAAAAAAGGGGAATGTGTTGCCACGGTGCAAGGTGCTACCGTCACCCTTCTTAAGGGAGAGAGAACGGCGCTTAATTTTTTACAGCATCTCTCGGGCGTTGCCACTCTCACGCGCCAATTTGTCAACAAGATTGAAGGGACAAACGCAAAAATTCTGGACACCCGCAAAACATTGCCGGGTTGGCGTACACTCGAAAAATATGCGGTGCGGATGGGTGGGGGAGGGAATCATCGCGCCGGTCTGTTCGATCGGTATCTCATTAAAAATAATCACATCGCTCATGCCGGTTCTGTTTCCGAGGCGATTGAAAAAGTGTTGCGCCAGAAAATACAGGGGATGTTGGTGGAGGTGGAGGTTCAAAACAAAAAGGAACTTCAAGAGGCACTGAAATATCCAATCGATATTATTCTTCTCGACAATTTTTTGCCCGACCAGATTCGGGAAGCCATTCT
>JAUSII010000082.1 GCA_030648035.1 Deltaproteobacteria bacterium
CGGAGCAGGGGGTTTTATTATGTGTGTCATTGCGAGCGTAGCGAAGCAATCCCGGTGCTCTCTGGATTGCTTCGTCACTTCGTTTCTCGCAATGACATTTGTCAACAACCTGCTAGAGGGGCGCGATGTCTTATCTTATCAGCTGTCAAAATATCACCAAATCGTTTGGTGCCAAGCCGCTCATTTCGGATTTGACCTTTGGCATTTCCGACAATGACCATATCGGCATGATCGGTCCCAACGGGTCTGGCAAATCGACCCTGCTCAAAATCCTTGCGGGGCTTGAAGAGGCCGACAAGGGAGATGTGGCGCGCAGTAAAAATCTGCGCCTGGCCTATTTGTCCCAGCAAGACCCCTTCACCGGCAATGAGACCATCCAGTCTGCCCTGATGGAGGCGCTCAAAGATTTTCATTATGAGGATTATGAGCGGGAGACCGAAATCGCCATCATGATGAGCAAAGTCGGTTTTGACAACCCCGACACTCTTGTGAAAACTCTTTCCGGTGGATGGAAAAAACGCCTTACCATCGCCTGTCAGTTGATTCGAAAGCCGGACCTTCTTCTTCTGGATGAACCGACCAACCATCTCGATGTGGAAGGGATTCTCTGGTTGGAAAAAATTCTGGCCAAAGCGCGGTTTGCCTATCTGGTCGTCAGCCATGACCGGTTTTTTTTGCAGAATATAAGTTCGCGTGTGATTGAACTTAATCGCCGCTATCCAGAGGGGCATTTCAGCGCGGTCGGAAAATATGCCGAGTTTCTGGTCAAGCGAGAAGAATTTTTTGCCAACCAGCTCAAACAACAACAGACCCTTTCCAATGTCGTCAAACGCGAAATTGAATGGCTTCGGCGTGGTCCGCCAGCCCGCACGACAAAAGCCTCTGCTCGCATCAAAGGTGCGCATGCCATGATCGAGGACTTGGGTGAAATGAAATCGCGCAATGCACAAACCAGGACAGCCGCCATCGATTTTGCCGCCTCCGAGCGCGGCACCAAGAGACTTCTCGTTGCAAAAGATTTAAAAATTGTGCGGGGAGACCGAACGCTCGTTGAAAATCTCACCCTCACCCTTGGCCCCGGCATGCGGCTTGGGCTCTTGGGGTTGAACGGAAGCGGAAAAACATCGCTGATTCAAACCCTGGTCGGAAATTTGCCGCCCGCAGGGGGAAGCCTCGAACACGCACCGCATCTGCGCACCGTTTTTCTGGACCAGAACCGGGTCGGGTTGAAAGACTCTCTGACTTTGAAACAAGCACTCTCTCCGCAAGGCGACCAGATTATTTATCGGGATCGGGCTATTCATGTGGTGAGTTGGGCCAAGCGTTTTCTTTTTGAACCGGATCAACTCTCTCTGCCTATCGGAAGTCTCTCCGGCGGAGAGAGGGCCCGCATTCTGATTGCGCGCATGATGCAACAGTCGGCCGATCTTTTGATTCTGGATGAACCGACCAACGATCTCGATATCCCCACACTCGAAGTTCTGGAAGAGAGTCTGGTCGATTTTCCCGGAGCTCTGCTTCTGGTGACGCACGACCGCTATCTTCTCAACCGCGTGTCGACCCATCTTCTGGCGCTGGATGGAAAAGGGGAGGCCGAATTTTATGCCGATTATGGGCAGTGGGAAGCGGCGCAAGAAGTCGGTCTGAAAGCATCGTTCAAAGAAAAAACAGTGAAAGTTTCCGAAAAGGCGGAGTCCAACAAGCCGAGACGGTTGACCTATAAAGAGCAGAAAGAGTGGGACGAAATGGAAAAGAAGATTCTGGAAAAAGAGCAACTGATGGAAAAATGCCAGAATGAAAACGACTACACCGGTTTAAAAACCGCACAGGATCTTTTGGAAACACTCTATAAGCGCTGGGCCGAGCTTGAAAAAATCAGAAAATAAATGCCTTGCGCACAAGCTATAGCCGAAGTAATCAGCCCAAGCCATGGCAGACGCTGATGACATTAACAAAAGCATTGCATGGCTTGCAGAGCTTGCCAACAATGGTGAATTGCTGAATGACCTTTCGCTCGAACAGCGCATCGTTTTGATCAAGGCGGCAGGCCAACTTTCACGCCCCGATCGTCTTGAAATTCGCAGGCGGCACAAGGCCGTTACAACCATACAACGCAAAAAAAAGGTGAAACAGGATCGTGGCGCCCGCGCCGCAACCGGCATTCGCGAAGCGCGCCTGGCTCCCGTTTTTGAGGCGCCTAAGCAAATCACTTCCCCCGATTCTGAAAAAAACACGGGCGAGCTCTCAACCCCCCGCCGTTGTTATGTGTGCAAGTCCGACTACACCCGTCTGCATTCGTTTTATGATTCGATGTGCACTCCGTGCGGCGACTTTAATTATCAAAAACGTTTTCAAACGGCGTCTCTTGACGGACAAGTGGCGCTGATCACGGGGGCCCGTTTAAAAATAGGATATCAGGCAAGCCTCATGATGCTCCGTGCCGGGGCGAAGGTTATTGCGACGACGCGGTTTCCCATCGATGCGGCGATGCGCTTTGCCAGAGAAGCCGATTTTTCGGAATGGGGCGATCGCTTGCAGGTTCACGGTCTCGATTTGCGTCATACGCCAAGCGTTGAAATTTTTACACGCTACCTTTCACAGACCCTGGATCGTCTCGATATTTTGATCAACAACGCCGCCCAGACCGTGCGCCGCCCTCCCGGTTTCTATGCCCACATGATGGAGTGCGAGGCGCTTCCCTTTGATGCACTGTCTCAAGATGTACAGCGTCTTTTGAAGCCGCGCGAGATCTGCAAAAATCAGCTCCATTCTCTGTATGCGGCATTGCCGCAGACCTCCGATTTGAAACCGCTGGTGGCGTGGCATGCCCAGGGCCCCGGCGTCGGTCTTTATGCCTCGGCACAGCTTTCGCAGATTCCCTATACCTATGACAGCGCAAACGAAGCCGCAGAAATTTTTCCCGAAGGCAAACTCGATTGCGATTTGCAACAGGTCGATTTGCGCACCATGAACAGTTGGCGGCTCCGCCTGGCCGATGTGCCGGCACCCGAGATGCTGGAGGTGCAACTTGTCAATTCTGTGGCACCGTTTATTCTCTGCAGTAAGCTTGCAAACATCATGCGCCGGGACAACACCGGTAAAAAACACATTGTGAATGTCACCGCCATGGAAGGAAAATTTCACCGCTTCACCAAAACTGATCGTCACCCCCACACCAACATGGCCAAAGCGGCGCTCAACATGCTCACCCACACGTCGGCCAAAGACCTCGCCAAAGCGGGCATTTTCATGAACGCCGTCGATACCGGCTGGGTCACCGATGAAGATCCCGCCAATATTGCGGCTTGGAAAAAAGAGGATCTCGATTTTCACCCGCCCCTGGACATTGTTGACGGCGCGGCGCGCATATGCGATCCCTTCTTTGATGGAATCCAGACTGGCACCCACTGGTGCGGACAATTCCTGAAAGATTACAAACCGACAGAGTGGTAGATTTTAAATTTTCATGGAAATACTTTTTCAGCCCGATATCTGGATCAGCCTTTTCACTCTGACACTGTTGGAAATTGTTTTGGGCCTCGACAACATTGTTTTCCTCTCCATTCTCTCTTCAAAACTGCCACATCCCGAAAATATAAAGGCCCAACGTCTGGGGCTCTTATTGGCTCTGGTTTCCCGGTTGGGTCTTCTTTTCGGCATCTCGTGGATCATGGGTTTAAACCAGCCGTTTATTCAGGTTCTGGGCCATCCATTTTCCGGGCGCGATCTGATTCTGCTCTTCGGGGGGTTGTTCCTGATTGCAAAGGCGACGCACGAAATTCACGACAAGCTGGAAGTGTCGCATCATGAAAGCAGTCACGACGGCAAAACGCATGCCTTCGCCTGGATACTGGTGCAGATTATTCTTCTCGATCTGGTCTTTTCTCTCGATTCGGTTATCACCGCGGTCGGCATGGCTTCGCACATTGCAGTGATGGTGGTGGCGATGGTGCTCGCCGTGGGGGTGATGCTTGTTTTTGCCTCGCGCATCAGCTCTTTTGTCGAACGTCACCCGAGCATCAAAATGCTGGCGTTGAGTTTTCTCCTCTTGATCGGCGTTTTTCTGGTGGCAGACGGCATGGGCAAACAGATCAACAAGGGCTATATCTATTTTGCAATGGCCTTCTCGCTCGGTGTCGAATTGCTCAACATGCGTTTTCGCAAAACACGAAAGCCGGTTGCACTCCATCATCGTTTTGAAGAGGAATAAAATTTATGGTCTTAAAGCGTGTGCTTATTATTGGAGCGGGGTTTTTTGCACTTCAGACTCTCGTGCTGTATCTTCTCGGCCAGACGTTTATCTGCACATGCGGATACATAAAATTCTGGGAAGGCGATATAATCTCATCAGAAATGTCCCAGCAACTTTTTGACTGGTATACGTTTTCGCACATTATTCACGGCTTCGTTTTTTATGGCGTGCTCCGGCTCATTTTTCCACGCATGTCGATAGGCACACGACTGCTTCTCGCGATGGGCATGGAGATTGGTTGGGAGATTGCCGAGAACACCCCGTGGGTCATCCAAGCCTATCGTCAACAGGCGCTCGCTCAAGGGTATGTGGGTGACAGCATTATCAATTCCCTGTTCGACACCGTGTCCATGATGTTTGGTTTCTTTCTCGCACGACGCCTCCCCGTTTGGGTGACGGTGCTTCTAGCTGTTCTTTTTGAAGTCTACGTCGGCTGGATGATCCGTGACAACCTGGTGCTCAATGTTCTCAATTTCATCTATCCATTCGACTTTATCTTTCGCTGGCAGGCGGGAGGGTAAATCATTGTCGGGGTGCCGGGATTTGAACCCGGGGCCTCTTGCTCCCGAAGCAAGCGCGATACCAGGCTTCGCTACACCCCGTAAAATATAAAACCTGCGAACCTCTAGCAAAACAAAAGTCGGGAGTCTATCTCAAATCTGGCGGGGCTTTTTCTTCCAGAGCATACTGCCAACGAAAATGGTGGCCATCACCCCCCAAAACAGGGCGGGGTGCATGATGTGGGGAAAGCCGGCTATTTGGCTCTCTAGCGTCTCAATGCCGAGCTTGAGGCCAATCCAACCCACCAGCATATAGGCCCCCATTTCCAGGTTGGGGAATCGGTCGATCAGTTTTAAAAATCCGCCGGCCACCAATCGCATGGCGATGATTCCGAGCACACCTCCCAGATAGATGATCCAGATTTTGGAGGAGAGCGCCACCGCGGCCAGAATGGAATCGACCGAAAAAACGATGTCGGTCAACTCCACAACGGCAACGGTTTTCCAAAACCCCATTTTTGCGACTTTTTTGCCCTCCGTCTGGTGATGCTCGCGGGAGAGAAGATGTTTGAGAGATATGAAAATGAGATAGACCGCACCGATGGCCTTGAATATCCAGACGTTGATCAGCCAGGTGGCAACAAGAATGGCGATAATCCGGAAAATAAATGCACCCCAGATTCCATATCGCAGGGCTTTTTTTCGCTCGTTCACCGGGAGATGTTTGACCATCACCGCCAGCACGAGTGCGTTGTCTGCAGAGAGGAGACCTTCCAAAATGGCCAGCGTTCCTATGGTTGCCAAATCTTGACCGATCATTATTGTGATGGAGTAACACCTTTGCAAATGCTTGCCAAATTCAAATTTTTCTGGGATTCTCCCGTCTCAATAATGACCCAAAAATCTTTTTCACATCTCGAACGGACGCTGGAAAAATTGAAGGCCAAATGGCCCAAACCTGTTTCCAAAGAGGTCGCCCATATTTTTGAAGAGGCCCACACCACCCTTAAAGAAATTAAAAGATCGGTGGCAAACCGCAAGCCTTCTTCCAAAAAAAATGAATTTGATTTTGTGCAGATCGTTAATCAGCTTCTCAAAACACATGATCTTCTTTTTTTGAGTCGACAGTTGACCTACCATGTGGTGACCACCGCCGATCTTCCCAAGGCGTTTGGCTCTGAAAATGAAGCCCTGTCGATTTTGACCGAACTTTTCTCCATCACCACCAAGCGTTCCAACTTTGGTTCCCGTTTACAGATTGAAATTCGCACCGCCCAGTTGAGAGCAGGGTCGGGCATCGAGGTGAAACTCATTTGCGAGGTTAAATCGCTCTCGGAGAACGATCGTCAACAGCTTCTCGAGCAATTTTACGGGAAAAATGCCGACAAAAAAGCGGAGGCGAGCGGCATTGCCTATGCCAAAGAATCTTTGCGAAAGGTGGGGGGGCAACTCTGGTTTCAGTTTACCGACGAAACGCATATCGCCATGACCTTCAACTGGCCCGCCTTTGATTTTTCCAAAGTAAAGCCAGCGTCACCTGTGGCGGCCTACAAACTCGATATCTGCATCACCGATTATATCAAGATTCGTCAGCGCTTTGGCATCGTTCGCGGAAAAAAGCTGATTGGCATGGTGGAAAATTTTGTGAAGTCGATGGTCCGTTATCCCATCGACATGGTGATTGCGTTTCCAACGCAAGGGATGATTACCGCCATTTATGAATCGCAGGACGGCTCTGCCTCTTCGGTCTCCAATCGCATTTCCCAACGCCTGAAAAAAGAGGCGTTTCGTGTGGGCCAGGTCAACGTCACACCCAAATTCCGTTATCAACTCTCCACTCTCAACTGATGAACCCCTCCCTTTTGATCGTTCTGACTCTTCTCTATCTGGCCCCTCTGTTGCGGCTTCTCCTTTTTTTTCTCCACGACAATTTTTTTCTGATTCGTCGGTTGAATATCTGGGCCGGAAGATTTGAACTCTATCTGGGTGGCGTCAGGGATTATGTCGTGATTGTCGGCGCATTGTTTTTTTTGGGACAGCGCATTTATGGGTGGATAAAACGGGGAGAGCCTTTTTCGTGGCCGGTTGAAATTCTGTTTTTGGCGATTGCTCTTTATTCGCGCTGGTGGCGCTGGCGGGGGCTGATTCCCTTGCACGAGTTTGCGCGGTGCAACCCGCGCGCCCACCCGACGGAATTTTTTGGACATCTATATGCCCGCTTAGGGTTTCTGCCGCATCGGGTGCCCGCCAAAGCTATTCGTGTGATTGATCCCTGTCATCTCAATTTTAGAAAAAACAAAGATTCGAAGAAAAGTTTCTGGCTCATCTTGCACGGAATGTATGATTCTTATATTTTTGCAACGCTGGCTTATAACTCCTTTCGCTGGGGGAAAAGTCGTTACATCAAAACAGCCGGGAGCGGCATTTCCCTGATTTGGGCATCGAGGATTGTCCAGTTGGCGCGGATGGAAGTGGTGGTGGAGCGATCACCCGAATTGGAGAAAATAAAAACCGGAAAAATAATTTTTGCGATCAATCACAAAAGTTTTTTCGATTTTTGTCTGGCGCCGTTCGCCTATCTCAAAGAAAAAAAGGATGGCAGTGCCGATAGTTTTACGCCGAGCATCATGGCCGCCAAAGATCATTTCAAGGACAATTTTTTTCTCTACAGGGTTGTCGGCTTCGGTCGGATGCTGGAGGCGTGGGGGATGATTTTTGTCGATCGAAAAACAAAAACGGCTGAAAAAACGGAAAAGATGGTGAGTCTGGCAGTCAAAAAATTGCTCTCCTCCGACATGCCGTTTTCGCTCTATCCGCAGGGGACAAGGGCGTGGGGGCAGGAGGATCGCAACGGCTCGCGCTGGGACGCCGGTTATTTCTGCGTCGGAAAAAGTGCCAGGTTGAAAACAGATGGGGCACATTTTAAAAAGGGCCTGGGTTTTATTGCCGTGGAAGCGGCGTGGAGTCTGATGAAACACCAGCTGGCGGGCCCCGTCTGGATTATTCCGGTGGGAATGAATGGGCCGGGAACCGCCTGTCCCAAAGAACACATGATGATACAGACAGAAACCAGAGTGGTGATCAAACTGGGTGATCCGATCGAGGTTGATCCGGAGGAATTTCGCCCCTTGAAAGCTTTTTCGCATCAGGAAGTTGTCTGGCAAAAAGCTTATCTGAACAGAGTCGACAAGGTGGTTCAGGATGTTGATAAAGCAATGCAGAAAATGCTGGAGGTCCCCACCCGTCTGGAGCGGCGTTTTTTTGTCGATCTTCGCGATGTGCTGGATGCTCGCGGTGTGGATGAGGTGGCGGTGGCGTTCAAAGAGTGGCGCGGCAAAAGCGATCTGGTTTATTCCATTCTCGATTGTATCTATTGCCTGCCGCAAAAAAAATGGCGCGGTTGCCTGGTCGAGCTGGCCCATCTTTTGCGCGGGCATTGTTCCAAAGAAGAGCTGGGCGTCCTTCGCGACAGAATCGCCGACTGTTTTTAACGTGAGCGTTGTCATTGCGAGCGAAGCGAAGCAATCCCGATGATCCACGGGATTGCCACGGTCCCTACGGGACCTCGCAATGACAACTACACTGTCTGCCGCATCTGCTGAATCGTCCTGGCGTAATCGGGGGTTTTGAAGATTCCGGAACCGGAAACGAAAATGTCGGCGCCGGCTTTGGCAAAGGCCGCAATGTTTTCCGCCTTCACACCGCCGTCGACTTCGATGGGAATATTCAAATTTTTTGAGACGAGATATTTTTTAAGCGTGGCAATTTTTTCCAGCGTTCCCTCCACTATCGCCTGTCCGCCGAAACCGGGGTTGACCGTCATCACCAGAATAAAATCGGCGTATTGGCAAAAGGGAAACAGTTTTTCCAGCGGCGTCGGCGGATTAATGACAGCGCCTGCTTTGCATCCCAATTTTTTTATCATCGGCAACACTTTGGAGAGATCGCAGGCTTCCACATGCACGCTGATCCAGTCGGCACCGGCCTCTTTGAACGGGAGAATAAAATCTTCCGGATTTTCGATCATCAGATGGCAATCGAGCGGGAGTGTCGTGATTTTGCGAAGCGATTTTACAATCGGCGGCCCCATGGTGAGATTGGGAACGAAGTGGCCGTCCATGATGTCGACATGAATCACATCGGCACCGGCTTTTTCCACCGCGCGAATCTCCTCGCCCAGTTTCGAAAAATCGGCCGAGAGAATGGAGGGGGCAATCTGTTTTTTCATTTTAAAATCGTTCCAATTGCCACCGGATGACCTTTGAGAAAATCTCCGGCGCTCATTCGTTTTTTTCCTTCGAGTTGGACCTCTAGCAGGCAGAGGCCACCTTGTCCACAGGCCACGATGAGCCCTTGTCTGTTGTCCAAGACCGTCCCGGGTGTGGCTGTCGCCGCGTTTTCAATCGGTGCGGCTTCCCATATTTTCAAAATTTTGTTTTCAATTTTGCAGAAGGTCCCGGGCCACGGCGTGAAAGCCCGCACCTTGTTGTAGAGTGTCACCGCTTTTTCGCGCCAGTCGAGATGTCCCATCTCTTTTTCGAGTTTGGGAGCCAGAACAATTTTGGTGGCATCTTGCGGTTTCGCTTTGAGGGTTTTTTTCTCAAGACCCTCCAATGTTTTCAGAAGAAGTTCGGCTCCCAATTCGCCCAGGCGATTGGAGAGTTGCTCCGCATTTTCAATTTCGTCGATGGTTGTTTCGGTCTGGAGATAAATATCTCCGGCATCCATCTCTTCGGCAACGGTCATCGTGCTGACACCCGTTTTTTTGTCTCCGTTAAGAATCGCCCATGGCATCGGTGCGGCGCCGCGATATTTGGGCAAGAGAGAGGGATGGACGTTGACAGCTTTAAATTCTGGGGCATCAACCAATGCTTTGGGAAGATATTTTCCATAAGCCACCACCACCAGACAATCGGGTTTGAGATTTAAGAGTTCTTCAATGGCTTGTGGGTCAGAAATTTTTGGCGGCTGAAAAAGGGGGAGTTTCAAATCGTTTGCGACAACAGCACCCGGGCAGGGGGTCAGCTTTTGTCCGCGCCCCGCCGGTTTGTCCGGCTGTGCGACCACGCCCAGAAGAGTGTGCTCTGACTCTGCCAGTGCGTGCAGAGTCGGAATCGCAAAAACATCGGAGCCGAAAAAAAGAATTTTCATTTAGAGGATCGCCTCTTTGTGATCTTTGGAAATCGTTTTTCGGACCTGCTCGATGTAGAGATTTTTTTTGAGCCGACTCGCCTTGTCGATGATCAGCTTGCCGTCGAGATGATCAATTTCGTGCTGAAGGCATACGGCAAAAAGATCTTCGGCCTCAATTGTGATCGGTTTGCCGTTGTAATCCAACGCCTCCACCGTCACCTGTTTTGCCCGCTTCATCATCTGTGAGAAACCGGGGATGCTCAAACACCCCTCATCCCATTCCAGCGCGCCCGTTTTTTTGGTGATGACCGGATTGACCAGCTGATAGAGCCGCCCCTTTTTTTTGACGGTCTTTTCTTCTTTCCACTGGGTATCCAGAACGATGACTCGCTTGAGCACGCCAACCTGCGGCGCCGCCAGCCCGATGCCGTGGCCCGGGGCCTCATACATGGTGTCGGCCAGATCGGTCAAAAGGGCCTGAATTTCTTTCGTCACCTTCTCCACCGGCTTGCAAGCCGTGCTCAACACCGGGTCGGGGTAAGTGACAATTTTCAAAATCGTCATGGCGCAGAAGCTACTGGAACATACTTTCCGAGTCAACTATCTGGATACCTCGGTTTTGAGTCTTTCGTGAATCCAGATTTTAAGCAGAGGTTGGCGGGCAACCCCTATTCTTTCCGCAATTTCATCAATTTGCTGGATAAGGTCCGCTGGCAGATCAAGATTGATTTTTTTCATGTGAGATTTTTTGACAACACCCTTTTTTGCAAAAGTTTTTGACAGATCTGCATTTTCAAGAAACTGGTCCATTTCTTCACCGCTCTTGAATTTTTTTGAAAAAGATTTCTTCTTCATTTTTACGAGCCCTCCTTACAGATATGACCACTCAAATTCAATATACATTATATACCTTTTATATACTTAAACAAGTATTATTCCCATTCTCTGTCAGTTTCTAAACCCGATCGGATTTTTCGGCTTTGCTGAAGGTTGCGTCATCATGTCGCGGATGGCATCGAAAACTATTTTGAATTGATGATCATATTTCTTCTCCATCTGTGCCAATTTTTGTGCAAGGTCTTTGTGGGTGGCGAGCAATGCCCTCAACTGAACAAAAGCACGCATAATTTCGATATTAACCTGTATGGCCCGCTCGCTATTTAAGACAGTTGAAAGCATTGCAACTCCCTGTTCTGTAAAAACATAAGGCAAATATTTGCGATGTCGTCCGCGACCTGATTTCTTTAAGGTCGCGTATTGCGACCTTAAAGCCTCGTCTTCTTCCTTTGATAATTCGATCAAAAAATCAGGAGGAAAACGTTTGATATTTCTTCGCACCTGTTCATTAAGCCGTTTTGTTGAAACCCCATAGAGTTCTGCCAAATGACTATCCAACATAACCTTGTGCCCACGAATCAAAAAAATCTGTTTTTCAATTCGCTCCATCGGAATCAATTCAGTCATAGTCCACCTCTCGTCATTCCATAAGCAATCCGCATGCCAAGTGTTGGGATGGGTTATATCCGGGGCTGAAGGATTTTTGAAAAATAAAGCGACCGATTTAATGCAGGTGGGTGTAGCGAAATGGAACAAATTGCAAGAGTGATTCGTTCATGGGGATTTCAAAAGTGAAAAGTCCAACTTGGACCCCTTTTTTCTAACAAGACTGGTTCCGGCTGGACAACAAGTTTCTGTCTGATACAGCATATTATCGAAGAGATAGGCGGTGACAAGTGTTCCGGCTGGACAACAAGTTTCTGTCTGATACAGCCTCCTTTTCTGCTAGGTTAACCCCTAGCTTGTTCCGGCTGGACAACAAGTTTCTGTCTGATACAGCAGCTCACCACGGCATGATATACAACTTCGTGTTCCGGCTGGACAACAAGTTTCTGTCTGATACAGCCAATGAAAGTTGCGATGTGAAATGGTTTGAGTTCCGGCTGGACAACAAGTTTCTGTCTGATACAGCTTTAGCCTGGTAGAGTGTGCAACACATGACGTTCCGGCTGGACAACAAGTTTCTGTCTGATACAGCTTTAGCCTGGTAGAGTGTGCAACACATGACGTTCCGGCTGG
>JAUSII010000084.1 GCA_030648035.1 Deltaproteobacteria bacterium
GTGCTGTCCCTGAATACCCTTCTTTCTCCCCTATTCCTGCTTTTGTCGATTCTTCCTTGAGGTATGATTCTTCTCTTTCCCTTGTCAACGCGGGCGGGGGGTGCTAGGGGAAGCGCGATTGTTATGAAAATTCACGAATATCAGGCTAAAGAATTACTCCAGAAATTTGGATGCGCTGTTCCTCCGGGGCGGGTTGCTTTTAATGTTGCCGAAGCGAGGGCGATTGCAGAAGAGATCGGCCTTCCTGTGGTCATCAAGGCGCAGATCCATGCGGGTGGGCGCGGCAAAGGGGGCGGCATCAAGGTCGCCAAAACTCTGGAAGAGGTTGAGAAATGGACCAGCCAGATTCTGGGGATGACACTTGTCACACCGCAGACCGGGCCCGAAGGAAAACTCGTCAAAAAAGTTCTCGTTGAAAAAGCCTCCGATATTGCCAAAGAGTTTTATCTGGGTGTCGTGCTCGATCGTGCCAAATCACAATTGGTGGTGATGGCCTCGCCGGAAGGGGGCGTGGAAATTGAAGAGGTGGCCCACAAGAGTCCCGAAAAGATTTTTAAAAGCTGGATTCATCCGACCACCGGCATCAAACCGTTTCAAACAAGGGACTTGGCGTTTCAAATGGGTTTGAAGGGGGATTTGATCAAACAATGGAATGTTTTTCTGGAAGGTTTGAGCCGGTTTTTCACCGCCTGTGATGCGTCGATGGCCGAAATTAATCCTCTTATTCTGACGAAGCAGGGAAATCTTCTGGCGCTGGATGCAAAAATAAATTTTGATGATAACGCCATGTTTCGCCACACCGATCTGGCGAAATATCTCGATCCGGAAGAAGAAGACAAAAACGAACTCGAAGCCAAAGAACACAATCTCAATTATATCAGTCTGGATGGTAACATCGGCTGTCTTGTGAATGGCGCCGGTCTGGCGATGGCAACGATGGATATCATCAAACTCTCCGGGGGTGCGCCGTGCAATTTTCTGGATGTCGGCGGCGGGGCCACAGAGGAGACAGTCACTGCGGCGTTCAAAATTATTCTGAAAAATCAAAAAGTGAAAGCCATCTTCGTCAATATTTTTGGCGGCATTCTGCGCTGTGACATGTTGGCGACCGGCATTGTGAATGCGGCAAAAGAGATCGGCATCCAAGTGCCATTGGTAGTGCGTCTGCTCGGAACCAACATGCAACAGGGGAAAGAAGTTTTGAAGCAGTCGGGTCTGAACATCGTCAGCGAAGATGATTTTACTTCTGCTGCAAAAAAAGTGGTGGAGTGTGCCCAATGAGTATCTGGATTAACAAAAATACAAAAGTGATTGTCCAGGGGATCACCGGTCAGGCCGGCTCGTTCCATGCGAAGATGTGCAGGGAATATGGGAGCAAGGTTGTCGGTGGCGTGACGCCGGGCAAGGGGGGCGAAGCTCTCGACGGCATTCCCATTTTCAACACCGTGCGCGAAGCGGTTCAGGCGACCAAAGCCGATGCGTCACTCATTTTTGTTCCGGCCCCGTTTGCGAGCGATTCCATTCTGGAGGCGATTGATGCCGGAGTCTCCCTCATCGTCTGCATTACAGAGGGGATTCCCATTTTGGATATGGTTCAGGTCAAAGAGGTTTTAAAGGGGACAAAGATTCGTCTGATTGGTCCCAACTGTCCGGGGCTCATCACACCGGGAGAATGCAAGATGGGGATCATGCCCGCCGCCATTCACAAACAGGGAAAAATTGGCGTGGTCTCGCGCTCGGGCACGCTCACGTATGAGGCGGTCGACCAGCTGACCAAGGCGGGGCTGGGGCAGACCACCTGCATCGGCATCGGCGGTGATCCGGTCAACGGCACTTCTTTCATCGATTGTCTGGAGGCGTTTGAAAAAGATCCCGCGACAGAGGCGGTGGTGATGATCGGCGAAATCGGTGGTACGCAGGAGGAAGAGGCGGCTGAATTTGTAAAATCGAACATGAAGAAAAAAGTGGTGTCGTTCATCGCCGGTCAGACCGCGCCGGAGGGAAAACGGATGGGACACGCCGGTGCCATCATCTCTGGCGGCAAGGGGACGGCCAAAGAAAAAATTGCAATGTTGGAAAAATGCGGCGTGGCCGTTTCGAAAAGTCCCGCCACCATCGCACAAACATTGAAACAGGTTTTATAAACAAAGGAGGCCCCATGAAATTTTTTTCAGCCCTGATTTTTTTTCTGACTATTTCTTCTCTTTCTTGTGAGAGAGCCAAACCGGAACAGGAGCAGACGTTTACCCCGCCGCCGGTGGTGGAAGCGGCACCCCAAGTTCTGGTTCCGGGAACCGAAAACAAAGAGGTTCCCACCATCAGTCTGGGCAATGTGCTTTTGTCGCCCAAAGTGGGCGCTCCCATTCTGCTCACGGTCGAAGTGGCACAGTCTGCAGAAGAGAGAAAAACGGGACTCATGGGGCGTGAAAATCTTCCCGACAATCACGGCATGTGGTTTGTTTTTTCAGACGATGTGCAGGATCCGTTCTGGATGAAAAATACGCCGCTTGCTCTGGACCTTATTTTCGTCGACAAAGATTCCAAAATTGTCGACATCATCGCCAACGCCACGCCCAATTCGGAATTGTTGTTGGTATCGCACCAGAAATATCGATATGTGCTGGAAGTCAAAGCGGGCTCTGCGGCCAACTACAAAATCGAAACAGGCGATAAAGCGGAGTTTCGCCTTGGGCCTCCGTAAAATATACCACCCTATCTCTTCCCGGGTTGTGCCGGTGCTGACGGAACAGCTTGTGGTGGCATTTGCATGGGTGCCGTCTCAAACTCCTTCGCATACACCACCTTGTTTTTCTCTTTGAGCGTTGAGAGGAGTGTGGTGCGCATGTCGCCGCGCATTTTGAAGAGAATCTGATTCTTCACCTCTTCAAACGGGGCCTGTTCTGCCGGAGCGGTGACGGTTATGACCGAATAACCGCTGGCGGTTTTGATGGGGCCTGCCACTTCTCCCACTTTCATTGTGAAGGCTTTTTCCACCAGCGGTGTGAATCCGCGGCGGGACATTTTGGGATCGTCTTTGGAAATAAAACCGAGCGAGCCTCCCTGGTCTTTGCCCATCGGATCTTCGGAATATGTTTTGGCCAAAGCGGCAAAGTCGCCGCCATTTTTGAGTTTGTCATAAACCTGGTTGGCCAGAGCCAATGCTTCCTGCTCGCTGTGTTTGGACACGGCCGAACTTTTCGTCTTCTTGGACGCTTTGAGTTCCTGCGGCGTCGCGAAGCGGATCAGAATCTGGGAGAGCTTGAGTTGGTCAAATTCGTTTTTGTGATCGTTATAATATTTTTGAGCCTCTTTCACCGAGTTTTCCTCAACGAAGGCCTGGGCCAGAATCACTTTTTTGTAGAGGTCAATTTTGGCTTGCACCTTGGGATCCTGATCGAGACCCTCTTTCCGTGCGGCCTGATAGAGGAGATCTTGTTCCACCAGGTTATCGAGAATCTGCTTTTTGCCAAAGGGGGTGGAGAGTTGTGCCGCAATATTGGGATTCAATGTGGCCAGAAAATCGAGATCGCCCTCGGTGATTTTTTTCCCGTTGATGTCGACCAGTGTTTTGCCCGAAGAGACGGAACCGCCGCCACAGCCGGCTGTCATAACCATCAAAACAAAAGTCAAAGCGATCGATATTCTTTTCATGATTCCCCCTGTTTGAATTGGAAAAACTTCTAAAACTTTTTTTTGTGGAAGTCCAGCATAGACACTAATCCATAATACGAAAATAGCCGTGGCGATTTTCCCCCTCGAACCATTCTATGTCCACATGTTGAACTTGTGCGGCGGGTGGGCCACGGTGACACCAGTCGACAAATGTCTGGAGATTTTGCATGGGACCTTCGGCAAAAGTTTCCACCCGTCCATCGGAGAGGTTCTTCACCCATCCGGTCAGTTTGAGTTCTTGGGCTTTTTTGTGGGTGTGCGTTCTAAAAAAAACACCCTGCACTCTTCCGGAGATGAAGAGATGGACCTGTGGCATTTTTATTTTCCCTTGGCGCGTTCCAGATATTGATCGGTGTTGGGGTTGACCCGGATGCGATCGCCCGCTTCAACGAATTGCGGAACCTTGATGGTGTGACCCGTTTCTATCTTCGCGTTTTTGTAAGAGGCCGAGGCAGTGGCGGTGCGCATGGCCGGTTCGGATTCAATCACCTTGAATTCCAAAGCGGTGGGAAGATCGAGGCCGATGGGCTTGTTCTCATAGAAAGTCATTTTGACGACCGTGTCGGGAAGCAGATAATGGGCGCCATTGCCGAGCGATGTCCCTTCGACACTGATCTGTTCAAAGTTTTCGGTGTTCATAAAATGATATTGTCCCTGCGCTTCATAGAGGAATTGCATCTCGAGCGTTTCGAGCATCGCCTTTTCAACTTCGTCCGAGGAAGAATAACGCTGTTCTTTCTGGATGCCGTCTTTGAGACGCATCATTTTGGCTTGGATAAAGGCGCGCAAGTTGCCCGGCGTTTTGTGGACCGACTCTGTCACACGATAGAGTTCTTTGTCCAAGATGACGGTCATTCCGGGTCTCAAATCACTGGCTTTCACGGGTGCCTCCTGTGGGTTTATAGAAGGGGTGCTATACCCATACGGGTATCCGCATCCCTAACAAAACCGGTTGCACAAAACGCAACCGCTTTTGCAAGGGCTGCGTATACAATGATTTAGCGCTTCACCTCAAGTGATAAGTTATGTCGGTGTAATGGTGGGGGTCCAAGGGGTGCGGTTTGATTTTTAAAATAAATTTCAGCTGATTTACTTTCCGGCGCCGGGTGCCGGGGGATAACTTGAGAAGGGTTTGTTTCCAATGGGTCGGTTTTTTGGATGGGGAACAGTCGGTGATCAACCCTTTGGACCAGACCACATGGGGCCAGAGGAGAAGGCCTTTGACACGGAAAAGTTTTGGAGACTTCCAGAGTTTTGTGATTGAGAGAGCCTCTTTTTTAATGGAGAGCATCTCCACTTTTGCCAGCACTGTTGGTGGCACAAGAATTTTTTTATGTTTGTCGACGGGTGCGCCGATCAGACTCAAAACTTCGGGAATTATTCTGCCTTTCGGTTTTAAAAATCTTTTTTTGGCATCCAGAAGTGTCAGAAGAAAATTTTCATCGAAGGCCAGTGCCCCCACCGTTTCCTGTATCAAAACGTCGGCCTTTTCCATCAGATCGACATTGAGAGAATGGTCTTCCAGAAAAACGATCTGTTTTTCCATCCCCAATTCTCTGGCTTGCCACATGGCAAAGGCAAGTGCTTCGCTGTCGACATCGATGGCATAAACCCTTTTGGCTCCCGCCTGCACCGCGGCAAAACTTAAAAGCCCCAGGCCGCAACCGACATCGACGACCACATCTCCCGGGCGCACCTTTTTTGCGATGGCCTTGAGCAGGGGGATGCTTCGCTCCATGTCGAAGACCATTTTGGCATGGCGTTTCAGGACCGATTTGAAGTTGGTTTTCATAAAAAAGATTTAGGCGAAATAAATCAAAGTTGCAAGCGGTCTCCCACCATTTCGGGGTCGAACATCTCTTCCAGTTTTTCACGGCCGTTTGCTTTGGTGACGCGCATTTTGAAAATTTTCACTTTTCCGCCCAAGGTCCGGGTTTCATATCGAAAATAAAAGGGGGTTTGTGATCCAACATCCGAACGGATGATGAGTTTCGGATGCATACCCATAAAAATCTGCACCGTTCTTTTTGTGATCCCCTTGTTGCCAACGACAGCCAGCATGCTCTGTTGGCGTTGCCTGCTCTCTTCGAGTGCTTTCATGGCGAGGACAGACTGCAAAAGAACCTGATTATGATTAATAATATCATATCTTTTTGCGGCATCGGTGGTTGTGTTCGGATCGACAAGCTCCATGGGATAACGAAGAGCACTTTTGATCTCAACGGAAATGATTTCGCCCGTTTTGGGGTTTGTGATGGCGAGGTCTTCGTCAAAAAATCCATTTATCCAGGGTGTGAAAATATAAATGCCTTTCGATGTATAACGAGGGAGCCTTGCCGATGAGGGTAATATGAGATGTGCTTCAACGGCATGGAGACCAAATCCTTCTTGAAGCAGACTGGCTGTCATCATCACCTGAAAAATGAATCCTATTCTGAATTTGAATTTAGGATTCCGCTTCATGCTTGCAAAAAGTTTTTGAATTCCCTGTGGCGTTTCGTTTGTATTCAGATTTTTGAGAATGATGTTCCAGGCTTCCAGAAGAAGGTCTATTCTTTGCGTTTTCTCATTGGAGAGATCCTCCAATGTTGTTGTTGCCGATTCGATTCCAAAACGATGGATTATTTCCAGAAAACCTGCAACCGAGTTTGGGCTGAAAGTGATCTGTTGTCTAAAATCGTTTCCAGTGGTGACGCTCCAGGTGTTGAGTTGGGCCAATGCTTCTGTTGTTAAATCTTTGACGCTTTCGGCAAAAGTTTTTCCATAAATCAGTTCAATGGAGGTAAGTATCCGATCTTTTTCGGAGCCCGATGGTGTGGAGACCACATGGAAAGAAGGAGTGGAATCATCTTTTGCAAAAACAAATGTTTGTTTCGCCATCAGGGCGGCTTGGAGGAAAACGGGTAGAGTGGGAAGTGCGGTTGCAACATGGGGACGCAAAACGGGAGCCAGCAGTCTTCCACTTTGAGCCGCCATCAAGAACCGGGATGCATGAATGGCGGTGGCCTCTTCGTAAGGAGTTGACGCCACAGCAGAGACTGCAGAACCCAAACTCGTTGATCCAGACAAGACCGGCAGTAAATTTAAAATTGTTCCCACAGTCTCCTTATCGTCTGGCCGAGAAAAAGGTTGCCTGGGTCATGGAATGTCGATGGCCATAATGGCTTCGATGAATTGTCTGCTGAAATAGATGATGGAGGAGGACCCGTTCATCTTCTGGATGACCCGATAGGTTTCGTAGTCAACGAGGCTCATTCCTTGGGCCCGCAAAATGCCTTCTGCCCTTCTGGAACAGAGGAACTTTGCTTTTGCAAGCCATTCGGGGGGCAATTCTTCAGAATCGGAGCGGATAAATTCGGCTTCAATTTTTGTGAGAGCACTTCGCACTTGCTCCGGATCATAAAAAAAGATTTTTCCCTCTTGTTGGCGGTTTGCCAACAATTCAAAACTTTGCCGGTGAAGATTAATCCCATTCCCCTTCTCATAGAAAACGGAGGCGTTACAAATATGCATTTTTTCGCGGATAGCTTCCATGTCGGAGACTTCTCCCAATCTCATCGCATCAAATTTTGCCTTAAAGAGGGTGAACTCGCCGATCAGGGCAATTTCCTCTTGTGTAAAATAGTTTTTATCCAGCCATCCATTGAGGCGGGGCCACATCATTTCGACAAAGGGGTTGGCCAACATGGTTTTTACAGTTTCAAGGTCGTTCCTTACTTCACTTGAAGTTTTGTATCCTGCGGCGAGGCGTGCGGCGGTTTGGAGTATTTCTTTCAATTCCAGTGAAAATAATCCGGCTTGAGCTTCTTTTAAAATCCGGTCTTTATTTTTATAAAAATCCTTGTGTCCCAACAGCCCATTTTCTTTAAACCGCCGGATCAATTCTTCGAGCGACAATTTTTCGTCAAAATCTTCGGCCAATCGCAAGTCATTGCCGGTCACATTGCCCGCTTTGGCTTTGCGATAGGCTATCACCAATCCATCCACCCACTCCCGATACTGTGCGATTGGCATGGCGGTCTGACGATATTCCGGATTTCCTTTTGTCACGGCGTTCAGAAACAGGGTATCCAGCACCCGCTTGAAATCTTTTCGGCCCAATATTTTTCCAAGCGGGGTTTGCCTCAACCGGGTCATGGGAACCGCTTCGCTTAAAACATCTTCATGAAAGGCCCCGTTTTCCTGAAAGGCGACCGATTTGAAATATTCCAGTGCCTCCTGAAAATCTTTTCCATAACGTTCTTCGTGGCGTCGATTCATCTGGCGGCGAACATTTCTTAAGGCGGCAAGACTCAACACGCGACTAAAGTCGGCAACGCTTATTTCATCGCTTCCCTGTGCGGCGGCCTCCTGCAGGGTCCGTTTTTCAGACAAAATATTTTCATTGCGAAATGGATCGGTCAAATCCAGTTTTTCATACTCCTCCACATCACTCGCCGCGCCGCTCAAAGCCGCTTTTTTGCTGATGTAGGAATGGAGGCGCTGATAGGCCAGAACGCCTGCGATGTAGAAACTCTCCTGATTGGGTGTCAGATCGACATCTGGATTTCTCAAGCTGGCTATGGCCATGCGAATCCCCTCCGGAATTTCAATGTCGGCCTCCATTTGCCGATCATACCATCCGAATATCTGCCCACCTGGATCGGTGCGGACTTTCAATCCTTTTATGGTGGAGAGGATAACATCGGGACCGTAGGCCATGCTTTCCAGTTCCGCCTTGTAGCGGCGAATTGCCTCTTTGAGTTCCCTGTAGACGGTCAAATCTCTGGCGATGATGGGACTCTTGATGGTGTCGATCAGTTCTGGAAAGGCTTCAAGCTCGGCCATCGTGATATCTTTTTCATATCCCCTGATGCGTTTGTGGCGACGCTCTTTTATTTTTTTAATCCGGACCGGATCAAAACGATCGGGGCTGAAAGTCTCAAAAGGCCGGCTCACCGCCTGACGTTTGGAAAAATAACCGATTGTTGTGGGAGGGGAGGCGGGATCAAAAACGCAATAGACCAACCCTTTGAGTAGATGTCCGCTTTGGCCACGGACCGTCTCTCTGTTTTCGTCGCGTTGTCTGGATTGGACCGGGAGACTCGATATCGGCAAAATAACGACCTGCGCCACTTTGGTGGCGACAAAGGGATCAAAAGTGCGAACATCCATCAAAAATCCCTCCAGAATGGCGAGGCTTCCGGGGTAGACGGCCAGCTTCTTCAAAACCTCTTTTTCGCGTCCGGGACTTGTTTCATGAACCGCCTTCAAAACTTTCAGCGTCAATTGCATTTTGCGAGGACCATGGGTGACGAGTGCATGCAGAAGATTGAGCCCCTCCTTGTCCAGTGTTTTGAGAAGCGACAGGGGGAGATTGAGATGTTTATGAAACAGGGCTCGTTGTCTGTCTATTGCGCTGGTTTTTTTGGCGCCTTTTTTTGAGGGGGCGCACACTCTGCCATCCTCCGATGCGGTATGCAGGGCCTCTCTTTCGCCATCAGCGGAGGCCTGTGCAAAAACAAAATCAGAGTTGGGTTGAAAACGGCGGACATTTTTGACAAGCGATGTGAAATCGGTTTGGGCCAGGATGCGCTCCATGTCGCGTCCGTTTTGGCGGACCAATCCTGCCAGTGCGTGACGCAATGCCTGTTTTTTGCTTAAGTCGCGTGTGAGCAGATAAACATCGATAGTGTCGCTGATCAGTTTTGGAGTATTCGGGACTGCTTGCAGTGTCGCCAGGGCTGTGTCGAAGTTGCTTCCAAAAATTCCTTCTTGTCCCAAGTGCATTTCCGTGGCCAACGCACTGGAAACAAAAAAATTGAAACCCTCTGACAGCATCGATAGGCCCTTTCTGATTTTGCGAGGACCTATCTGCTTATCGAGAGATTGTCAAAGGATTGTCAAATATTGATAATGTCATTGCGAGGCCCCAGAGGGGCCGTGGCAATCCCGATAATCCACGGGATTGCTTCGGCGGGCCTCGCAATGACAAAGCCCACTACCGCTTATTGAGGTCGTCTATCTGTTGATTGAGGGTCCAGTAGTCGTAGACGTAACCGAGTAGAAAAAACCCCCCGGTGAAAAACCAGAGGAGGGCGGTGACCCATTTTCTCATGTAGAAACGGTGCCCACCCAACAACCCCAAAAAGGTGAGGAGCACCCAGGCCACCGAATAATCGTAGGGACCCCTGAAATATTTTCTGTCGGCGGCGCGGTCCATCGAGGGGATCAGAAAGAGATCGACAAGCCAGCCTATGCCGCAAAGTCCGAAGGTGAAAAACCAGATCGTGCCGCTGACGGGTCTGCCATAATAAAAGCGGTGCGAACCGGTGAAGCCGAAAATCCAGAGGAGATAACCGAAAGCGACGTTGTGGGAATTTTCTTCCTGCATGATTTCCGTCTACACCGATTGAAGAATTTTGGCAATCGTAGTCATCAGCTTCAGGCCCGTTTTGAGTGTTTTATTGTGGATCTCTTTTTCGGGGTTGTAGTTGGTGAGGGCAACCGCGGTGATATGAAAATTTTTCGCGATAAGCAGGATTGCCTCTGTCATTTCTTTCATCGTCAATCCCCCCGGGCAGGGGAAGTTGACGGCGGGGGCTTCTTTCAAATCCATCACATCGACATCGATATGCAGATAGACCGACTTTACATGTTTGGAAAATTTTTTTATTTTTGCCTCCATCGCCCGCACAACTCCCAATTTTTTTATTTTCTCGGCGGGGATGGTGGTGATGGGTGAGGTTTTAAGATGCTTCGTCTCTCCCGGATCGAGATCGCGCAATCCCACCATCAGTGTGTGTGCTTCGGGCAGTGGTGGTTCAATGCCGATTTTTTTTCTTAAAGATTTATAACAGCGCCCGTGCGCGATGGCGAGCGGCATGCCGTCAAAATAATTGCTCAAGGTTGTCTCTGGTGTGTTGATGTCGCCATGGGCATCAAACCAGATGATCCCCGTCTTGGTGGTGTCGAGCCCCCCCAACATTCCCAGACAGACATTGCAATTTCCCGCCAGAACAAAGGGAAGTTTTCCTTCACGGATTGTTTTTTTCACATTTTGCGCCAGCGGCAGGCTGACTCGGGCAATGGCGTCCAGAATTTCTTTGGAGTGTGAGGCGCTCCTGATTTTTTTGATATCGACTTCGTTTTTCAACGATGCCAGTTTTTTATCCGCCCCCGCCTGCAGATAACGGAGAGGTCCCTTCCCCATATCATCATTTTCCCTTCCCAGATGATAGGGGACCAAAATAAGATTTATTTTCATGGCCTCATTGTATCACAG
This sequence comes from Deltaproteobacteria bacterium, assembly GCA_030648035.1. Taxonomy (GTDB): domain Bacteria; phylum UBA10199; class UBA10199; order SPLOWO2-01-44-7; family SPLOWO2-01-44-7; genus JAUSII01. The sequence goes on from JAUSII010000084.1 coordinate 10,937, forward strand.
TAATGGGTTGGGAAGGATGAGGAAGATCAGGGCTCGCTTCCGGGGAAGCAACAAACAAATTCGAATTCAACAGCGATGGGGGTTGTCAGGGGGAGCGTCAAGACGCTCTCCCTGACTTTAGCGACGATCCGGCTTTGCCGGTCGGAGCGAATTGTGCCTCCAACGGGAACACCCTACGGGTATCCACATCCCTAACAAAACCGGCTGCAAAAAGCGCAGCCGCTTTTGCAAGGGCTGCGTATCTCACAAGGGCTCGCTTCCGGGGAGGCACAAATAAAAAGGGGGCTAAAAAGCCCCCATTTTTATTTGTGCCTCCAACGGGAATCGAACCCGTATCGT
>JAUSII010000104.1 GCA_030648035.1 Deltaproteobacteria bacterium
CTTTTCGGCCTCGGCAGATCTTTCAGATAAGCCGCCGCACGCACAAAACGATCGGCCGCCTGGGACGTTCCGGGGAGTGGTTGTTTGCCGCCAAAACCACGATATTTTTTGAGTTGGATCAACTGCTCCTGATACGGCGGAGAGTTTGTCATCACCTGATATTGACGTCCGTGATAAATTTTTTGCCTGCCGTGAATATATTCAACAATCGCCGAATCACCGCTCGCATCGGCAAGAGACAAATGCCCACTGCCAGCTTTACCAGTCGAGGCCACTTTCACTTCCACCAATTGCATGGGGTGAGTCTCCATATAATGAACCGCTTCTTTCACCGTGGCAAAATTATCGAGAAAAAATTGGGCCCAGAAACCGACCGACATTCCGGGAATGGACGGATCGCGTTTTCCATAATCGGCTTCGGTGAGATACAAAAGATTGGCGGAGAACCCTTTTTCATTCATTCCATCGGTCGAGGCCATGTCATAAATCGGAGCGACAAGGCTTCCATACTTTGATTTCCAGTGCATCGAGTTTTTACCAATGCCACCGTCGCGCTCAATCCCTTGGGGTAAAATCCAGAGATTGGTTTTGGTGTCTTCAAACCAATCCATGCTTCTGCCGACCACAACCCCTTTGCCGCTGTTCGACCACAAAACGCGCGAACAGGCCTGGGCTGTCTCGCTTAAAAATACTGACAATAACGCCGCCGCAACTCCCAACATCTCTTTTTTCATTTTTATCCTCCTTATTTGCCGGGCATTCATATTTTTTTTCATGACGTATTGCAATAATGGAGTGCGATGATATGAAGACTTCATCTTGAAATGCCGATGCGCCTGGGTGACAGACAATCCTGTTTATATTCGATACCACGACACCGAGTGGGGTGTTCCCGTTTGGGACGACAGAAAGCTGTTTGAATTTCTGATTTTGGAAGGTGCCCAGGCGGGTTTGAGTTGGCTCACCATTCTCAAGAGACGAGAAGGCTACCGAAAAGCCTTCAGCCAGTTTGACCCAAAAAAAGTGGCCCGCTACACCGAAATCAAAATTAAAAAATTAATGCAAAACACGGATATCATCCGCAACCAGGCCAAAATCCGCGCGGCTGTGAGCAACGCACAGGCCTTTCTCAAAGTTCAGAAAGAATTTGGAAGTTTTGCCGCATACAGCTGGCATTTTGTCGGCAACAGGCCGATCATCAATCGGCGCAAAAACATCAAAGAACTTCCGGTGACCACAAAAGAATCGGATGCCTTCAGCAAAGATTTAAAACGCCGCGGCTTCAAGTTTGTCGGCCCCACCATTATATATGCCCACATGCAGGCGGTAGGAATGGTCAACGACCATACTGTAGATTGTTTCCGGTTGATTTGTCGCAAGGGTTAAATCGGAATCTGAACATGAAATGTCGTCCCTCGGCTTGCATCGCTTTCGGCCCAGATATTTCCCTGATGCAGGCACACAATCTGTTTGCAAAGGCATAATCCAATACCCAAACCTTTATATCCCGCGCCGCCTTTGCTTGGGTTTGCCTGGACAAATTTTTCAAAAAGATGCTCCTTGTCGGCTTTTGCAATGCCGGCACCATCATCCCAGACACTGCAATGAACAAAGTTTTCGCCACCTCTCTGCTCGACCTTCACCCTGACCATCACTTGTTTCTTGGCAAAACAAAGGGCATTGGACAAAAGATTTTTCAAAAGTTTGGCAAAGAGCTCCGGGTCCACAGACACAGAGGGAATATCTTTGGGACAATCGACCTTCAAGGCAATATGACCTTGTCCGGTTGCAACCCGAATATTTTCAAGTTGTTCTGATATTAAGTAACCCATGTTAACAGGCTGACAATTTGGTTGTGTAAAACCCGATTCCAAATTCGACAAATCGGTAATGTTATTCACAATAAATTTCAGCTGGTCCACCGCTCTACCAGCCATTTTCACCAGTTTCATTTGATTTTTACCCAGAGGTTCGACAATGCCGTCTTTGAGATTAGAAACAGCACCAGTCATGATGGCCAGAGGAGTACGCAATTCATGAGAGATGGTCGTGATGATGTGATCTTTTAATTGATCAAGATATTTTCGATCTGTGATCAAAAAACGGACCGAAACATATTTTTCTGGTTTTCCATTTGCCCCCAGAATGGGAGCTATACTCGTATCGACCCAGTAATAGGTGCCATCTTTAGCCTTGTTTTTAACTTCACCGCGCCAAACTTTCCCCGCAGCAATCGTCCTCCACATCTCCGCGTAGAACTCCGGCGGATGAAACTCGGATTTGATGATTCGGTGAGTTTTGCCCAGAAGCTCTTCACGACGATACTTGGAAACTTCCACAAACTTGTCGTTAGCGTAAATAATCTCCCCTTTTACATTGGTAGCCGAAGAGATGACATCTTTCCCTAGCATCTCAAAAAAAGCCTTATAATCCTCTAGAGACAGAGGCTCTTTTGTCATACTCCAATGGTAATTTTATTGGCAAAACAGTCAATAGTCATTCTTTTGACGCTATTGCTCTATAGGCTGAGACGGTTGTTATTTCCCCTCACAACATTTCGTACTGCAGAAAGATTTTCCGGATTCGGAGAGGACAACGCTCTGGCTCACAAAAGTGCCGCAACGGGAACAGGGGATCATGTCGCAGATTTCTCTTCGCTGTGAACCACTTTCTTTTTTAACCCCATTCTTGAATAAAAATAACCGCAACAGCCCCGGCACCGCAAAGCGAACGAGCCGATAGAGGAGATAGGAAATCAAAAGAAGTTGAAGGAATTTCATAAATGATGGAGTAATACGAACGAGTATGAAACTCAATATATGAAAATTTCCATCACCGTCAAACCGAATGCAAAAAATCCCGGCGTGGAAAAGCGCCCGGATGGCTCTTATAAAGTCTCCGTCAAATCACCCCCCACAGAGGGAAAGGCCAATGCGGAGGTCATCAAAGTTTTGGCTGAATATTTTCGCGTTCCAAAATCAGATATCGAAATTGTCCGGGGGGCTTCAGGAAAAAAGAAATGGGTGGAAATCAGGAAAGATTGACGATCACGCCGATAAAAATTTCTCCATACGCTTTGAGCTTGTGATCACCGACACCGGGAATCAGGGCAAAATCTTTAAGGCTCACCGGTTTTAAGCGGGCCATCTCTCGCAAACTCTTGTCGCCAAAAATAAAATAGGCGGGGACTCCTTTGCCCACCGCCAATTCGCTCCTTTTCTCACGCAGGGCCTGAAAAAGCTTCTGATCGATATCGCTCCACTCTCCTTCCATGATTTTCTTTCTCTCTTTTGCAATCTCTTTTTTCTTTTTGGCCGTCACCACCGGCTTGACCAGCGCCAGAGATTTCTCCCCTTTTAAAATTTCCCAGCCGAGCTCGGTGACGGAAAGGGTTTTGAATTCGGCATTTCGTTTGAGAAAATTCTGGCCGGCCAATTGTTCAATCAGCGAACGGATATAAGAGGCATGATTGTCTTTTAACAAACCAAACGTTGAAAGATTCTGATGTCCCCACCTGGTGATATTGTCGGTGGCATCCCCTTTTAAAACGCGGGCAACATGATCCGCGCCAAAGCGCTCCTTCACGCGTATCACGCAGGACAAAATTTTCTGCGCCAGAATGAGGGGATCCGCCACCATCTCCATCTCTCCCAGACAATAGTCGCACGCCTCGCACGAAGTCTTTTCATAAGTCTGGCCAAAATAGCGGACGAGGGATTGATGGCGGCACCGTGGTTCGGTGCAAAAGCGATACATCTCCCCCAATTTTTCCATCATTATTTTTTCATGGGCCGAATCGGACAAGATGCGGGTCCAGGTGTGAAAATCACCGCCGTTGTGAAAAAGATAACAGAACGAGGCAAGCCCGTCGCGCCCGGCCCGTCCGGTCTCCTGCTGATACTGCTCCACATTTTTGGGCATGGCCGAATGAATCACAAAACGGATGTTCGACCGGTCGATCCCCATTCCAAAAGCAATGGTGGCCACCACAATATCGACCTCTTCCCTCGAAAATTTTTCATGATGCGCTCTTCGTACCTCATCGGAGAGACCGGCATGATAGGCGACATTTTTATATCCTTTGGCGTTGAGCTTCTCCGAAATTTCATCCACATCGGCACGACGCAAACAATAAATAATTCCCGGATTCCCTTTGTGCATCTCCAACACTCCGATAATTTGTTGCATAGCTTGCGAGCGGGGCGCCACACGAAATGTCAGATTGGGACGGTCGATCGGGGCGATTGTAATTTGCGGTTCAACCAGGTTGAGTGACTGGACAATATCCTTTTCCACATGGGGAGTGGCCGTTGCCGTAAAAGCGTGGACCGGGATATTCTCAAACGTCTCCTTGATGAAACGGAGTTGGCGATAATCGGCCCTGAAGTCGTGTCCCCATTCACTGATGCAATGGGCCTCGTCGATCACAAAAAAAGAGAGGGTCACTGATTTTAATAGTTGAAGAGTGCTCTCAATTTTTAAACGCTCCGGCGCCAGATACAAAAGTTTTATTTTTTTATTCTGGATTTTTTCAAATATCGCCTGCTGTTCTTCACCCGTCTGACTCGAGTTGAGATAGTCGGCCGCAATCCCCATCTCTTTTAACCCATCGACCTGGTCTTTCATCAGCGCGATCAGTGGAGAGACCACCACCGCCATTCCCTCTTTAAGAAGGGCCGGAATCTGAAAGCAGAGAGACTTTCCCCCGCCGGTCGGCAAAATGGTCAGAGAGTCTTTGCTTGCAAGAATGGCCTGGATGATTTTTTCCTGGAAGGGACGAAAAGAGTCATAGCCCCAATATTTTTTCAAAATCGCGTTCATTTGTGTGTGTCATTGCGAACCCCTTTAGGGGTGAAGCAATCCAGTTGATCATCGGGATTGCTTCGCTACGCTCGCAATGACAATACCCGAGTACAAATTTTCTGGCATAATAACAATAAAAATGCATATACCACCCCCCCTATGTTGAGCATTCAGGATTTGGACAAAACTTACGCGGCACAGATTCTCTTTGAGAAAGCATCTCTCCAGATGTCACCCGGCGACCGGATTGGACTTGTCGGGAGAAACGGTCACGGCAAATCGACCCTCTTCAAGATGATTCTGGGGGAAGAGGAGGCCGATTCCGGGTTGATCCGTTGCCCCAAGAATTATCGCATCGGCCATCTGGCCCAGCACATCCATTTTACACAGCCGACCGTGCTCGAAGAGGGGATTCTGGGACTCCCCGAGGGGGAAGAGTGGGACCATTATAAAGTGGAGCGCATTCTGTCGGGGCTGGGATTTTCAGAGGCCGACATGCAACGCCCTCCACAAAGCTTTTCCGGCGGTTTTCAGGTCCGTCTGAATCTGGCCAAGGTGCTGGTCTCGAACCCCAACCTGCTTCTGCTCGATGAACCTACCAACTATCTCGATATTATTTCGGTCCGCTGGATTACAAAATTCCTGCGCGCGTGGAAAAACGAACTGATCATCATCTCCCACGACCGGGAATTTATGGACACCGTCACAACACACACCGCCGCCATCCATCGCCACACCATCCGAAAAATCCGGGGAAGCACGGCGAAGGTTTATGAGCAGTTGGCGGAGGAAGAAGAAATTCATGAAAAAACACGGATCAACGAGGACAAACAGAGAAAACATATCGAATCTTTTGTGAATCGTTTTCGCGCACAGGCCTCCAAGGCTTCCAGCGTGCAGTCCCGCGTCAAACAGCTTGAAAAAATGCCGGCAAAAAAAGAATTGGTCAAAATACAGAATCTCGATTTTTCATTTCACTACTCCTCCTTCGGGGCAAAGACACTGATGGAGATTGACAACCTCTCTTTCGGTTTTGATCCGGAGCATCCTCTCATACAGAATTTTAATTTGAATATTCAGGCCAAAGACCGCATTGCCGTGATCGGAAAAAACGGCAAGGGAAAGTCGACACTGCTCAAACTGATCGCCGGTGAACTGGAACTGCAACAGGGAAAAATCCAGTCGCATCCGAACAGGAAGCTCGGCTACTTTGGCCAGACCAACATCGACCGGCTCGACCCGAAACTGACGGTGGAAGAAGAAGTGGGGAGAGCCAACACGACTCTCACGCGCACGCAGGTGAGAACAATCTGCGGCATCATGATGTTCAGCGGCGATCGGGCGGAAAAAAATGTTTCTGTTTTGTCCGGCGGGGAAAAAAGCCGTGTTCTCCTGGGCAAAATTCTGGCCGCTCCGGCCAACCTTCTTCTGTTGGATGAACCGACGAACCATCTCGATATGCAATCGATCGACACGCTGGTGGAGAGTATTCAGGAATTTGACGGGGCCGTTGTGATTGTAACCCACAGCGAAATGATTTTAAGAAACGTCGCCACCAAACTGGTTGTTTTTCAGCACGGCAGGGCGGAGGTTTTCAACGGCAATTACGACGAATTTCTGGAGAAGTTCGGATGGGAAGAGGAAGAGCCTGTCAAGCCGGCGCAAAAAATCGCCATGCCTGTAGCACCTGCACCGGAAGCAAAAGAGATTCCCAGCGAAACAAAAAACAAAAAAGATCTCCGCAAAGAACGCTCCCAGGTTATTGCCGAACGTTCCAAAATCTTGAACCCCCTTAAAGAAGAGATGGCCTCACTTGAAAATGAAATCTGCGCGTTGGAAAGAAAGCTGACTCTGGAAAAAGAATCCCTTCTGGAGGCGTCCAAAAATAAAAACATAGAGCAATTCGTGTCGCTTTCAAAATCGATCAAGGCTCTGGAGCAGAAAATTTCGGAGACCTTCGACAAATTGGAAACTGTGACCAACCGTCACGACGAAAAAGACAAAAAACTCACCCTTATTTAAAATTATAAACGAAGCTCAACCCCTTGCTTGCTCCAATCATCGGCAAAACATAAAGATTGGGATTTTTCATTTTATGAAAGTGGGCTGTCCCCCACCCGATGGCGGATCCCAAGGCGGCTCCAAAAACAAGGTCCGATAAAAAATGATCATTCGCATCGAGACGCGAATAGCTGACGAGGCCGGCGGCCAGATAGCCGGGGATGCCGGCTTTAAGCCCGTAGAGTGTTTCCAAAACGGTGGCGACCGCAAATGTATTGGCGGCGTGACCTGAAGGAAAGCTGTAGTTTCCCCCGTTGGGACGCGTGCGATTGAAACCCAATTTAAGAACACCGGTCATTGCTTGCGTAAAGAGAAGTGATTCCACAAGGGTCTCACCCGTAACGACAAGCTCTTCATTATGAAACAATTTTCCGGCACCGAACAAAAGAAAAGCGGCGGGATCGAGCACATAATATTCCCCAAAATATTTGGCCACCGTATCGAACCGACCCAGATGTCGCGTTTTGAAATTATTCTGAAAAGAATGATCCTTGAGAGACAAAAGCCCCGCAGTCAAAGCGCCGCCTCCGATCACAACAACAGGCCAATAGCCAAAGGTGTAGCGAATGTCCCCTTCGGCATGCTTGATGACGTTGGGCAATTTTGCCAAAGCCGGCTTGGGTCCCAATCCGATACAAGCACACAGGGCCAGAATAAAAATGGGGATGAAGCATTTATTCATGTTAATTCAAGTAGTTATAGATTAGTGATCTCTTTAAGCAACATTTTTCTTTTTCTGCCGATAATAGTAATAGGCCCCCTATGAGCGATCGATGTCCAAAAATTGACACGAGAAAAATTGAGGTGGATATCCCTCACGCCTTTGAACAATGGCTTCAAGAAAGAGCCGGCGCGGAAAAACTGCCTTCTTGTTCAATGGAGAGTTCAGTGGCTTGTTATCAATTCCCGGAGGATTCCTGCTTCAAGCAAGACAAACTCCAACTTGATTCTATTACTGTTTGTGATGTTCCCATCAAATATAAAACTTTTGGAAAATCATGGACACCCAATTCTGGAACGCATCGTATTGTTTCCGATGTCCGCTATGACCAGGAACGTTTTGTAATAGTTTTGGAGGAAAAAGAAGATTTCCACTGCAGATTTATGGCAGACATCGTTCTCATTGGCGCCTTTTCAGCCGAAGGGGAGGCAATGGCAAAAACAGGGGGATTCATACCCGATATCGTCCGCCAAATTATCACCTCTGCAACGGGCATTATTCCTGAATTTGATGAATATCTCCTGGTTCCGGAATTCAGATTTATGAACGATACAAAATTTGACAAACCACTTCGCATCAACAGGGTCAGTCGTTTTCATGTCCAATTTGTAAAACCGGAAGAATTGATTGCCCAGGGATGTAGTCTCTCTGCAGAAGCTCGAGGCTGCGCTCTTATTTCCAACGAACCTGATAAAAAGAAATAATTCTTACTTATTGTTAAACAATTTTTTATACTCCCCATATCCCTCTTTTTCCAGATCTTCTTTCGGGATAAAGCGGAGCGAGGCGGAGTTGATGCAGAATCTTTCTCCGGTCGGTTTTGGCCCATCGTTAAAAAGATGCCCCAGATGGGAGTTTCCCTTTTTGCTTCTCACTTCCACCCTCTTTCTAAAAAGCGAGTTATCCTCTTTTTCAACAACGTTGGCCGGAGCCAGAGGTTTGGTGAAGCTGGGCCAGCCTGTGCCAGAATCGAATTTATCTTTGGAAGAAAAAAGCGGCTCACCTGACACAACATCGACATAGATCCCCTCGCGCTTGTTGTTCCAATAGGCGTTGTCAAAGGGTTTCTCGGTGCCGCAACTCTGCGTCACTTCATATTGCAGAGGCGTCAATCTGCTTTTAAGATCTTCCGGCGTTGAAGATTTTTCTCTGCAGGTCTGCCCCTCTTCGTTCCCCCAGGTTTTTTTGAGATAGTCCTCCCGTCCGGAACCGGCACGATAGGTTTTATAGCGAAGCGGATTCTTTTTGTAATATTCCTGATGATAATTTTCTGCGGCGTAAAATTTTGCGGCGGGCAAAATCTGCGTTGCAATCGGCTTATCATAACGTCCGGAAGCCGCCAACGCGGCGCCGGAAGCGAGGGCCAATCTCTTTTGTTCTTCGTTGTGATAAAAAATGGCGCTCCGATATTGCAACCCGCGATCGGCAAACTGTCCATCTTTGTCAGTCGGATCAATCTGCCGCCAGAAAATATCGAGTAGTTCGTTGTAACTTATTTTTTTGGGATCATAAGTGATCTCAATCGCCTCATAATGTCCGGTATTGCCTTCTGACACCTCTTCATAGGTTGGATTTTCTTTTACACCACCGATATAACCAGACACAACTTTGCTGACCCCCGGATGCGCCTCGAACGGACCTTCCATGCACCAGAAACATCCCCCTGCGAATGTCGCCTTTTCAAAACCGTTCTTTTTTTCCATCGTTTCTCCCTCGGCTGAAAAAATGGCCACCCAAAAGGCCAACAACAGAATTGTTCCCAATGTCTTTTTCATAAGTGGATTATAAAGAAATGGAAGATTAATGCACCAGTGCATTTTTCTTGCAAAATCAGCCAAAATGCCTCTAAAACCCCCTTCCATGCCAAGAAAAGAAAGAACAGCGAGGCTTTGCCAACGGCTCAAGGAACACATCCTGGTGATCGATGGCGCCATGGGCACGGCCATCCAACAGTGCAATTTGACCGCAGATGACTTTGGCGGCGCCCATCTGGAAGGTTGTAACGAATATCTGGTGATAACCCGCCCCGATGTGATCCAGGAAATTCACGAAAATTATTTGAAGGCCGGTTGCGATATTGTCGAAACCAATACTTTTGGCGGCACACCGTTGGTTTTGGCCGAATATGGATTGGAAAAAAAATGCTACGAAATTAATTTTGCGGCGACGCAATTGGCCAAAGCGGCGGCGGACAAATTTTCAACACCCGACAAGCCCCGTTTTGTGGCAGGATCCATCGGCCCCACCACTAAGGCCATTTCGGTCACCGGCGGCATCACCTTTGAAGAACTGATTTTTCATTTTCACGCACAACTCGCAGGATTATGGGATGGGGGCGCCGATTATTTTCTGATCGAAACATGCCAGGACACCCGAAACATCAAGGCATCACTCCTGGCCATCGACAAATTTTTTGCCGAAAAGGGAGAATCGATTCCGGTCGCCATTTCTGTCACGATTGAACCGATGGGAACCATGTTGGGGGGCCAGTCGGTGGAGGCCCTGCTCACCTCGGTTGCCCATCGCGATCTTCTCTACATCGGCTTGAACTGCGCCACCGGTCCCGAATTCATGACTGATCACATCCGCTCTCTGGCCGAGCTCTCTCCTTTCGCAATTGGTTGCGTTCCAAATGCGGGACTCCCCGACGAAGACGGTTGTTATCTGGAAACACCGGCGATGGTTGTGAATGTCATCGAGCGATTTGTGCAAAACGGCTGGATCAATGTGCTGGGGGGGTGTTGCGGCACACACGCGGGGCATATTCAGGCGCTGGTGGAACTTGCACAAAAATATAAACCGCGCGTGGCTTCCGTTAAAAAAAGATCGGCCCTCTCCGGCATCGATTATCTGGAAATCACCGACGAGATGCGACCGGTGATTGTGGGAGAAAGAACCAACGTGATCGGCAGTCGCAAGTTTAAAAAATTGATCTGCGAAGAAAAATTCGACGAAGCCTCCGACATCGCACGCGCGCAGATTAAAAACGGGGCGCAGATCATTGACATCTGTCTCGCCAATCCCGACCGGAACGAATTTGAAGATCTGAAAAATTTTCTGGAGCTGGCGGTCAAAAAAATTCGCGTGCCGCTGATGATCGATTCAACCGATCACAACGTCATCGAAATGGCGCTGACCTATTGCCAGGGCAAGGCGCTCATCAACTCGGTCAATCTAGAAGATGGCGAAGAGCGTTTTGAAAAGGTGATTCCGATGGCCAAAAAATTCGGGGCGGCTCTCGTGGTCGGTTGCATCGATGACGACCCGACGCAAGGAATGGGGGTCACACGAGAGCGCAAACTCGCGATTGCGGAGCGCTCGTTTGATCTGCTCGTCAACAAATATGGCGTGGCGCCGGAGGATATTTATTGGGACCCGCTCGTTTTCCCCTGCGCCACCGGCGACAAACAATATGTCGGCTCTGCGGCAGAGACGATAGAAGGCATCCGCCTCATCAAACAAAAATTCCCGCAGACCAAAACGGTGCTGGGCATTTCCAATGTCAGCTTCGGTCTGCCGGAGGCCGGTCGCGAAGTTCTAAATTCTGTTTTTTTGTATCACTGCGTGCAAGCCGGTCTCGATCTGGCCATCGTCAATTCTGAAAAGCTGGAACGATTTTCCAGCATTCCAGACGAAGAAAAAAAACTGGCTGAAGACCTTTTATTCAATCGCGGGGATGATCCTGTTGCCGCCTTTGCCGCACAGTTTCGCGAGGCAAAGAAAAAAGAGCCGCGCGACAAAAGCAAAATTCCGCTCGAAGAGCGATTGGCCACTTATATTGTGGAGGGATCGAAAGATGGATTGGGCTCCGATCTTGATGAAGCACTGAAAAATAAAAAGCCGCTCGAGATTATCAATGGCCCGCTGATGAAGGGGATGGATGAAGTCGGGCGCCTGTTCAACACCAACCAACTGATCGTGGCCGAAGTGTTGCAATCGGCGGAGGCGATGAAAGCGGCGGTCTCTCACTTGGAACCCTTCATGGAAAAGAGCGATGCGGCCCAACGGGGAAAAATTCTGCTTGCGACCGTCAAAGGGGATGTGCACGACATCGGCAAAAACTTAGTCGACATTATTTTATCGAACAACGGTTTTAATGTGATCAATCTGGGGATCAAGGTTCTGCCCGAAACGCTCATTGCGGCAATCCGTGAACATAATCCCGACATCGTCGGTCTCTCCGGCCTACTGGTCAAATCGGCACAGCAGATGGTGTTAACAGCCGATGATTTTTCAAAGGCCGGAACCACACCACCCATGCTGGTTGGCGGAGCGGCGCTGTCGGAGAACTTCGTCGACAAAAAAATATCCGAGGCCTACACCGGCACGGTCGCCTATGCCTCTGATGCCATGCACGGTCTCGACTTGGCCAAAACCATTGTCGATCCGGCCCGTTTTGAACAACTCAAGATCGATCTTCACAAGCGCCGCACCACAAAAAAAATGAACGCGGCGGCAGAGGCTCCCAAACCCAAGATCGCTTCGATAGAAAATAAACGGGCCGCAAAGATCGAAATCTTGTCGCAAATTCCATCACCCTCCGATTTTGATCGCCACATACTGACCAACACTCCCATCGAAATAATCTGGCAATACATCAACCCCCTCATGCTCTACGGAAAACATCTGGGGATCAAAGGGGGCGTGGTCAAAAAATTGGTGGCGGGACTTGCACTGGAAGAAAATGAGTCGCGCTCTCTGGAGGTCTGGAATGCCGTGGAAGCGGTGAAGCAGGAATATAAAAACAGCGATATTTTGAAACCCTCGGCCGTGTTTCAATTTTTCAAAGCGCAGTCTGATGCCAACCGGCTTTTTCTTCTGAACGCTGATGAAAAAAATATCGCGACATTTGATTTTCCCAGAAAAGAATTGTGCATTTCTGATTTTGTAAATCCTGCTGGCGCCCCCATCGACAACATCGCCATGTTCTGCACCACCGTGGGCAAGGGAGTGAGAGAGCTGGCGGAAGAATTAAAAATAAAAGGCGATTATTTAAAGTCGATCATCGTGCAGGTGTTGGCGATGGAATCGGCCGAGGCCTACGCCGAAATGCTCCACAGTCAGTTGCGAAAAATGTGGGGATTTGCCGATCCAGCCGAGATGACAATGATGGAGCGCTATCAAGCCAAATATCGCGGTTGCCGCTATTCGTTTGGCTACCCCGCCTGCCCCAGACTCGAAGATCAGACGATTCTTTTTGATCTGCTCCGCCCGCAAGACATCGGCGTAACATTAACAGAAGGTTTCATGATGGAACCCGAAGCGAGCGTCTCCGCCATCGCCATCCACCATCCGCAAGCCTGTTATTTTAGCGTCGGAGAGATTTGAACTAAAACATCTTTATACCACCAAAAAGTAGGCCCATGAAGGAACGTCCACCTACAACTATTTCTCCCTTTTCACAAAGAGTGTATCCTTTTTCATCACACATCAGTCTAAAAGAGTCACAATAGGCGTCGGCTTTAGAAACCGCCTCCGATCGAGCTACTTGCTCGGATGTTGCATTGGCGCAAACTTCAAATGTTTCTCCAAACGATTCTTTATAAGGCATTCCGACCGCTAACCCCATTCCCTGAATAGTGTGAACACCTGTAAGAGAAATATCCTGACAAACACGATAAGAAGTTCCCATATACTCTCCTTTGTTTTTTGTACCTTCTACAAAACTTATCGTCCCATCTCAACAAAAGTTGCTTCGTTTTTTAATTTTTTTGAAAGCGAAGAAAGGAACATAAAAACACGAATAATTTCATCACCCTTTATCAAAACGTATCCGCTTCTGTTTCGCATTTAACCAAAGAAGCTACTTCGGCCAAAACGGGATCGGATTTATTTTCCACCAGCCATGCGACAACGGCAGCGGCCTGCATCTGAACCTCGATGCGGCGCAGTTGCCCCTCCACTGTTTCCAAACGACTTTTCTGGACATTCACAGACTGCCTTCTTCCCAAAAGATCCCTAATGGCCTGAATTTCACTCGGCTTGGCACGTTTTTCATCCTCTTCAGCCCATGCCAGCGTATTCTTCTTCCAATCGTCTTCTGTCTTTAAAAACCGCTCCAATTTTTTCAAACTCGGGTCTTCTTTTTTAAGACGGGCTATCACAACATCGTGATCCATTTCAAAAAGCGTCAAAAATTCAAGTCTCTCCCTATCCCCTTCCGTTTTTGGATTTTTAAGAGAGAGAATGTATTTCGTATTTATGGGCTTACTTTTTTCACGACGCTCTTCACTCAACAAGGCACTTTCTTCTCCCAATTTGGAAATGGAGCCCTCAATCCCCTTTCTGGCTTGGCGGATGGAAGCCAAATCGGCGTCATCGAGAAGAAATTTCTGCTCCGAATTCCATTTCACCACCTGTTTTTGCAAAGTATCGATGAGTTGCAAGCGTCTTTCCATATCCTTCCTCAAAGAAGGCGACATGGTGTTCAAAACTTTCTGGCGATCATCGATAAGTTTCTTCCACTGTTTGTCCAAGACCACATCGGAATTTTTTGCACTCTCCTTGCCTGATTCCTGACGGGCAAAGGCTTTCCAATAATCCAGAAGATACGATTCGGAAGTGCGCAGAGGAACATCTTTGGTGTTGTCCAAAAATATCGCCTTGTCATGGGCCTCGGAGAGACGAAGAATGGGCGTCCCAATGGATTCTCCCGTCAGGATCGACAGGCCGGTCATCGCCTCGGCCATGCGGCGCTCATAACCATCATAGACATCTTCGTTTACAAAAGAGGTGCAACCGGCCGCAGTGGTGTCGTCTGTGATCGCAGTGAAGCCGCAGATATTTTCTTCCGCATGCGGAAATCCCTTTTCATCTTTGTCATAACCGAGAAGATGAAAGCCTCCCGAATAACATTGGCTCATCACAAAGTGGACGGGAACATTTTTGGGAATGGCTGTCTGCACCCAATCCTTAAGAGTGGAAACGCTCAAACACTGTTGTTCAGGATAAAGAGACGGCTCCTCCATCCAGAGGTTGATGCAATTATTGTCATAAGCCGGAACCTCTTTGTTCTCATCTCCCACTTCAATATCGGTCGGATCCCAAGAGTTCGGCATACCATGATCGGCGACGAAAAGAAAAAACTGGTCTCCCAAATTCCAGGAGTTCCCGGCCATTTTTGATTTAAAATAATCCTGCACATTTTGATAGGTCGCCGCATGGTTGCCCGGAATTTCCCCGCGAATAAAATGGATGGCACCACCACCGTCATCCCGTGAAACATCGGGAGGGACAGAAGCCGGACTCTTCGGGGTAAGGCCGCTTCCAAAAAAAGTGGTCAACGCAACGCCAGGCTCTTTCGACAAAAATTTTTCAACCCGTTTGGCCTGCAGATATTGTGAATAATGATTACTGGTGGAATTCCCCCCACCACTCAACAACAGCGTTCTTTGAACCGGTTTTGGCATAAGTTCTCCTTCAACAGTCTCTTCGGCAGAAACAAATTTAAGTTGCTTGGGTTCAAATAAGGAAGACAATTCTTGACTTTTCAAGACAACCTCCATAAACTGGCGCCATGAACATCAAAATTTCCACATTGGTGGATGAAAAAATTTGGAAAGAAATCAAAGAACTTTCTGAAGAAAACAGCCAAAGTCTCTCCGGTATGGTCACAGAGGCTCTCGAAGAATACATCCGCAAAAAAGCTCTTCGTCCCGATTTTTTAAAAAATATGGAAAAGTCTATCGAAGAAAACAAAGAATTGGGACGATTGTTGGCCAAATGATCTTATTTCCCTCCCTGGAAGAAGCGCTGGAACTTCACCATCAACTCATCCATCATTTTGGTGGTGCCAAAGGGGTGCGGGATTTGGGTCTGCTGGAAAGCGCTCTCTACCGCCCACAAACTGGTTATTATGCCGACATCATTGAAATGGCGGCGGCTCTTATGGAATCTCTGGTCATCAACCATTCTTTTGTCGATGGAAACAAACGGATGGCTTTTTTTCTAACCGATATTTTTCTGAGAGTGAACGGCTGGAAAATAAAAGTAAAACCGAAAACAGGGCATCAATTTATGATGGCCCTGCTGAAACAAAAAACTTTGCGCTATGCAAGAATTGAAAAATGGCTCCGTAAATATGTCGTATCAATAAAAGATTGAGGGAGAAATCCGCTTCTTATTGATTGGGCAGCAAAATTCGCCTTGTCGCTTTAAATTTTCCCGGGAATTTCTGGAGGCCTTCGGCGCGCATTTTTTCGGCGTGATTTTTGAAATAATTTTCAAGTGAGGCCCTCTCTTTGAGATGATAATGGACTGTCAGCAAAACTTTATCGGAAATTTCTAGCCCTTCATCCTTCGGATCTCTTGAAAAGATTTGCGCCGATTCAAAACCGTCAAGCTGGAGCATGTGCCCCACATGTTCTTTGAGCCATGTCTGATATTCATTGGCAATGTCTTTATCAACCTCAAGGTTGACTTCGTAGAGGATCACCGCAAATAACCCCAGGTGTGCAGGCGGTCGCACTCTTTGAACCAGCTGGAGCCGATGTCGGTGCGGTAGAACATGTTGGGGATGATGATATTTTTGATGCGGCTGTAGGCCTGGTTTCTCGCCTCTTCCACCGTGCCGGCGGAACCGGTCACGACCATCACCACGCCGGAAGTGCCGGCGATGCGCCAAACGCCGTTGTCGTTTTTCACATCTTCGATGTGGATGCCGTCCAGATTGTTTGCATTTTTAAATGTCACCGCCATGTCTTTATACATCGGGTGCAAAATGGGATCATTTGAGTTGCAAAAATAGGTGGGAACCAGAATGCGAACGCCGATTTGAAAACCTTTTTTGGTTTTGATCTCAAATTTTTCACCGCTGGCCAGACGATAGAGCCACTCGCCCACCGGCATGGAAATTCCTTCGAGCTGAATCTGAATCGTGGGAAAACCGAAACGCGAAGTGAACTCGAGAGGATAAATCCCCTTGCCGTTCACGATGCAATTAACATCGACATAGCCTATGTAGCCCGACTCTTTCAACGCCGGGAGCATCTTCTCCAGCGTCGCCTTGAAAAGATTATTGGAATCGCTCCAGTACATCAGCGTTCCCATCTCACCCGCGAAGGGACCGACATCGCCCGGAAAAACACGCTTGTGCTCGAAGTTCACGCAGATCGGATAGATGAAATCGGTGCCGTTGAAAAAAGCGCCCACCGCCACCTCCACACCCGAAATATATTTTTGAAGGAGAAACTCCGGCGTGCTTTTTTTCCAGATATTTTTATTCTGTTCGAGCACCTCGATCAAGTCGGTGCCGTCATCTTCCTGTCCCAGAAACAAAAGGCCTTTGCTCTCGGACAATACATTACCGGATGGTTTGAAAACATAGCGCCCCGGTTTTTCTTTGATAAAGGCAATCGCCTCTTCGTAATTGGTGAAATGCCAGCTGGGCAGAACATTCACCCCATATTTTTTGAGCTCGGCCTGACCAAACTCCCGATCGATCTCCAGCTTGTCGGTATAAATACTTCCGCCGATGACCCGTTTGCCCTCTTTGCGGAGCATCGAAGCCGCTTCACCGAAATCAACATCGTCAAAAATAATCACATCGGCCCAGTCGGTGTGTTTTTCCCACTTGTC
Source organism: Deltaproteobacteria bacterium (assembly GCA_030648035.1). Taxonomy (GTDB): domain Bacteria; phylum UBA10199; class UBA10199; order SPLOWO2-01-44-7; family SPLOWO2-01-44-7; genus JAUSII01. Next base: position 17,162 of record JAUSII010000104.1, read on the forward strand.
GACTTTTTCAAGAAAGCCATCGTAAACATCGGCATCGGATTTGGATTTGATCCAGCATTTGACCTGATGCCCCTCTTTGGCAACTCGCCAGGCCAGATCTCCGCTCAAACTTTCAAGGGAGACAAAAAGAAATTTTTTGAGACCGGTTGTCATTTTTCGAGGGACAGATATTTCATTATTGTCGCCAAACCGCAAGTTTTAAGATACATTTTCCCGCGCGATGAACTCTGCTTTAAAAAAATCCGAGATCCTTTTGCTGACCGTGCGCGGACGTGATCTTCCGGGCATCACCTCCCGACTCACTTCTCTCATCGCCGAAGATTCCAAAGCGAAGATTCTCGATATCGAGCAGACGGTGGTGCACAAAAAACTGCTACTCTCCATCCTGCTTGCCTTTCCCGGCAAAAATGCCGACCGATCTCCCCTCTTAAAAGAACTCCTTTTTGAAGCGAAAAAGTTGGGGGTTGAACTGGGTTTTGAGGTTTTTGATCCGGCCCTTCTGGGAGAAGAAACCGCGCACCACCAATATGTCATCACCTGCCTGGGCGAAGAGGTGGGAGCCTATCCGTTGAGCCAGATCGCATTGGCCCTGGCCAAACGCGGGGTCAACATCGACAAAATTTCGAAACTGGCTCTCAAAAATATCAGCGCGGTGGAGCTGATCGCCCACGCCAAAAAGCCGCTCAACCCCAAACTGCTGACGCGCGAACTTCTGTCGTTAAGCAACCGCATCGGCGTCGACATCGCCATACAAAAACACGACCTGCTTAGGCGGGCCAAGCGGCTGGTGGTGATGGATATGGATTCGACGCTGATACAAAGCGAGGTGATCGACGAGTTGGCCAAAATTGCCGGCGTTCATAAAAAAGTTGCGGAAATCACGCATCAAACCATGAACGGCAAAATCGCATTCACACAGAGCCTTAAAAAGCGGGTCGCTCTCTTGAAGGGTCTGTCGCGAAGCGATCTCGACAAAGTCCATCGCCGGCTCAAGCTGACAAAGGGAGCGGCCAAACTTTTGAAAGTTTTGAAACACCTGGGCTACAAAATTGCGTTGGTAAGCGGCGGGTTCACGTATTTCACCGAACGTCTCAAAAAAGATCTGGGGTTTGATTATGCTTTTGCCAACCAGCTGGAAATAAAAAACGACAAACTGACGGGGAGAGTGCTGGGGCCGGTGATTGATGCCAGAAAAAAAGCGCTGATTCTGGAGACCATCGCCCAGGGAGAAAAAATTTCGCTCGACCAGACGATTGCCATCGGGGATGGCGCCAACGATATTTTGATGCTGGCCAAGGCGGGGCTGGGGATCGCGTTTCAGGCAAAACCGGTTGTTCGCAAAAAAGCGCACTATTCCATTTCAAAACACAGTGCGCTCGACTCGATTCTTTATCTGCTGGGAATCTCGGAACGGGAGATTGAAAGTTTGTCCAAGTAGGTGTCATTGCGAGCGAAGCGAAGCAATCCCGGTATTCACTGGATTGCCACGGCCCTTCGGGCCTCGCAATGACATAAGTTATTTCTTCTCTTCATCATCCTTCGTCAAATCTTTGGTCCCTTTTTTGAATTCTGTGATGCTTTTTCCCAAAGATCTGGCCAATTCTGGCAACCTCTTGGCACCGAACAACAACAGAACCAGGGCCAGGATGATCAATACTTCGCTCCAACCGACACGCATAAAGTCTCCTTTTTTTTGAGGGCTATATCCCCTAAAAAAACGATCGTCAATCCTTTTACTAAAAATCAGGGTTTTTTGTGAAAACGGGGGATCCCTTTTTTTGTGCCGGAAGAATAATCAAAGGGTCTTAAGATGGGAATATCGACGGCCAGAATCTTTTGGGTGACGAGATCGTCGGGAATTTCCTCCTTGATCTGCTCCGCCCACTCAAAACAGGCCATAACCTCCCGGATACAATAACGATGATGATCTTCATCTTCCACAGAACACCCACCATAGAGCTCGCCACAGACGTTGTTCAACTGATCCGCCAGCCCCAGCCGAAATTGCTTTGCATCGACAAGAGAGAGGTGAAGAAAGTGATCGATGATGACCTTGTGCAGAAGAATTCTCAAATCGTGGACGACGAGATTCAGATTTTGTATCGACTCTTTTTGCAAGCGCCTTTTAAAATAATGCCTCAAGAGGTCTATCACCTGCAACATCTCATGCTGAATGGAGGATTTTTTTGTCATCACCTGTGAGTCAGAGTTTAACAAAATATTTTAGAAATCTAAAATGAAAAATGAGAAAAAATGGAGAAAAACAGCGTCGGTTTATTGACAATCGGCCTTATCAAAAAAAGAGTTGAAATAGTTCAACATGAAGCGAGGGCAAAAAACACCCAGTTTAAAAAAAATAAAAAAATTCCCGGCCCCTTTTGAGGGAGACCAGGAATCTTTCGAAAAACAGGAGGTTCAAGTCCCGCTTTATTTTGCAGGCAACGTTGCCGGAACCATGGCGGAGGCCTGAACCGAAACCGGCTTGACTCTCTGGGCCGTGGTCGGACCGGTCAGCGTCAGATAAGGTTTTAACTTCTCCATCCCCTTGTCGCCGATGCCCTTGATCGCCTTCAACTCTTCAACCGATTTGAAGGGATGCGCTTGCACGTATTCGCGAATCGATTGCGCCCGTTTGGCACCGATCCCCGGAAGCAGGGTCAACTGGGCCACACCGGCTTCGTTGATATTCACCACACCGGTCAACTGCCCCTTGGCGGCGGACGACTTGGCCTGCACATCAAAACCTGCCGCGGCACACAACACCGCCATTGCCAACATAACTGCCATTCTCTTTTTCATATGTTCTCCTTTTTGTTAGACTTCCTGTCTCTCAATTGCACCTTGCCATCCTTTGGAAAGGCATCGAGAAAGACGTTAATAGAGCTGTCCTTGTTTTGAAACGCAACTCCGACCTTGTTCCACTGGGCTTTGATTCCTTCACGCTCGGTGATTTGGAACGCATCCCAGATCATGCGACTCTCATCCATAGTGACTCCTTTTTTTTAAAAAACGATCGATCGTTGATGAAGACAAATGCAATCGGCGTGCCAGGCTTGGGGATCTGTTTTATTTGTTGCGGGGAAAATCAGCGACCGATTTGAAGCAGAGAAAAGACCGATTTGAAGCAGAATTATTTATTCATCTCTTTCGATGACATAATCGGCCAGGGCCAGAAGAGATTCTTTTTCGAGTGAGGGTTTGAAGGGGTGCAGGCTTGCCTTGGCGCGTTCGATATAATGACTGGCCAACTGTCTTGCCTGTTCGATGCCGTCATACTTATAAATAATATCCAAAACTTTTTTGAGCCGGTCGCTCTCGATGCGGCCAGAGAGGAGGGCATCTTTGATCATTTGAGATTCTTCTGCGTTCGCGCTTCGGAGTGCGACCAAAAGGGGATAGGTCAGCTTGCCTTCGCGCAGGTCGCTCCCCTTGTGTTTGCCGAATTTTTCTTCTTCCGATTCATAATCGAGAATGTCATCGGCCAGTTGAAAGGCGATTCCCAAATCGTGGCCGTACCGTTTGAGAGATTCTTCGAACGATTCGGAAACGCCGCCCAAAATGGCCCCGACCTGACAACAGGCCGAGAGCAGGACCGCCGTTTTGCCGCGAATGATTTTCAAATAGACCTCTTCGTTCACCGAAAAATCGCTGTGTTTGGTGATCTCCAGAATTTCCGATTCGGTGGTGACGGTGATGGTGTCGGTCACCACTTTGAGTGTGCGCAGACAACCGTGATCGACAATGATCTGGCTCATCTTGCACCAGAAAAAATCGCCGACCAGAACGCTGATGGAATTGCCCCATTTGGCCTTGGCGGAGGTTTTGCCGCGGCGCAGTTGCGCATCATCGACCACGTCATCGTGGAGCAGACTGGCGGTGTGAATCATCTCCATCGCGGCGGCCAGTTTGGGAGCGGCCGCGCCCTGATAGCCGGAGAGCTTGGCGGAGAGCAATGTGAGCAGAGGGCGCAAA
>JAUSII010000092.1 GCA_030648035.1 Deltaproteobacteria bacterium
TCGCAAGAGACAGTGGCGTGGCTCAAAGAACTTTTTCAATTTTGCCATTCCAAAGCACAGGAGTTGAAAAAAGAGGTCTCTTTCGAATTCGGCAAAGAAGAACAGGGAGCAGAGGTGGAGGGGAACGAGGCCGCTTTTTCCGAATTTTTGGAGGAGATGGTCGCTTTTGCAAAAAAAGACAATATGCCACTGCCTCTTTTTGTCGTCGGCCAGACCGGCACCAAGGTGTTAGAGAGACGAAACGTCGGAAATTTTGAAAATCATTTTCGTAAAGCCGGAGAGATCCCCCCACAGATTCAGGTTCCAAAACTGGTGGATGCCTGCAATCGATACGGTGTCTGGCTCAAAGCCCATAATGTCGATTACCTGACGGATGAAGGGGTTCGCTGGCACGCGCAGTTGGGAATTCACGCCGCCAATATCGCTCCCGAGTTTGGCGTTGGCGAGACACTCCAGATTCTGGCGATCTGCAAAGAGTTTGGTTTCAAACAGGAGACCGAGGAGTTTTTGAGTCTGGCCTATGAATCGAGAAAGTGGGAGAAATGGATGATGCCCAACTCGACCGCCACGGACACCGAAAAGGCAATTATCTCCGGGCATTATGTTTTTTCAACGCCGTCGTTTCGTGAATTGAAAGAGAGACTTAAAGAAAAATGTCTGCCCCACAATATCGATCTGGATCAGTGTCTCAAGGAAAAATTAAAACAGCTTATATATCGTTATCTCTTCAATTTTAATCTGGTGCAGAGCTAAATCATGTCCAAAAAAATCGCCACACTGGTGCTCAATAGAAACCTCAAGTCCATTACCGACACATTGGTGGAGCATCTGCAGAAATTTGACGGGGATGTCTCTGATCTCTATGTGATTGAGAGCGGCTCTGCCCTGGAAAACTGTTCCAAATATAAAAGTTATCGCGCCGACTGGACAGAGGCGGTGGAAGAGGGTCTCCGCTATCCGAGAGGTTTCAATTTTGGTCTGTCATCCCTGCTTCGCGACGGAAAATACGAACAGTATGATTATTTCTTTCTGGTCTGCAACGACAGCCTCTTTATGGAATCTCCGACCGTCGGTGTTCTTGCCGAAGAGATGTCGTCCCACTCCAGAATCGGAATTTTGTCTCCCTGCGATGCCTCGTGGGGGGAATATCGCATTATCCCAGAAAACCAGACGCGCATGTTCTGGTATGGCAATCACATTGCCTGGATGGTGCGTAGAACCTTCATCGACCAGATTCGTGAAATGGAAAAGCCCGACCATCTCAACTTTCTCTACGACGGATCCAACTTTCGCGGTTATTATCTCGATGTCGAGCTGATCGGAAAAGCCTATGCCAACAACTTCTGCTACGCCACCACCCGCAAGGCGATGTTTCGCGAAGAGGCCAACTTGAAAGAACGCTTCAGCTACATCATGCGGACCGACAAGACAGAAGAGAATCAGGACAAGATGTTTCTGGAGGGGAGCCAGTGGCTTCGCAAAAAATACGGCTTCCAGAGCCACTGGAACATGCTTCGTTATGTAAAAAGTTTTTACGATCAATTTTTGGAAAACAATCCCGAATACTTGCGTTTTAAAACATAAATTCAAAAGGAGACTATTATGATCAACGTGGGTGATATCGTAGAGTATGTGAATGGACTGAAGGGAAACAAAACCAAGCCGGTGATCCCCGCCAATTTTCCGAGCGGCATCAATATTCAGACCTTCGGGGAAACGAAAATGGTTTCAAAGCCGTGGGGTTTTGAATTATGGCTGGCGCACGGCACCGAGCTTCCCTACGCGTTGAAAATGATTTACATTACGAAGGGAAATAAAACGAGTCTCCAGTATCACAAGGAAAAAACGGAACATAACGTGGTTTTTGCGGGGCAAGTGCGGCTCTATTATCACGATCAAAAAACGGGAGAGGTGGCGACCGAGGAATATTCCAGCGGATCGATCATTCAGGTTCGCCCCCCCTCTGTGCATCGCATTGAAGCATTGACCGATGTCTTTTTGGTGGAAGTCTCTTCCAATCATCTCGATGACGTCGTTCGTCTGCAGGATGATTTCAAACGTCCCGATGGAAAGATCGAATCTGAACACAAATCCTGATTATAAAGTCGCCATTCTGGCCGCGGGCCGTGGGACCAGGCTCGGGTCGAAGACCGCCGACATCAACAAAGCCCTTTTGCCGCTCGGTTTCAAGGCGATCCTCTCGCATATTGTCGAAAAATTCCCGGTTGAAATAGAGTTGGTGGTGGCACTGGGATTCAAGAAAGAGGAAATAAAAAATTATCTGGGTCTGGCGCATCCAGAGCGGCGTTTTACTTTTGTCGAGGTTGATAATTATGACGGCCCGGGGTCGGGTCCCGGTTACTCGCTCTTGTGTTGTGAAAAAGTTTTGGGCGATTCTCCGTTCATCATCACCACCGTGGATACTTTGGTAAAGGAGAATGTCCCTCCTCCAACCGAGGATTGGCTCGGCATCGCTCTCGTTGCCTCCACAGAAAAATTCAATTCGGTGCGTCTTAAAAACGGACTTGCGGTGAACATGCAGGATAAAAAAGAATGTGACAACACCCATGCCTTCATCGGGCTTTGCGGCATCAAAAATACAGAGCTCTTCTGGAAAAATCTCAAAGGCGATGGCGCTTTGGTCAACAACGAGCTTCAACTCTCCAACGGGCTGAAAGCCCTGGTGGCACAAGGGGTGAAGGGGATGGAGTTCACCTGGTTTGATACCGGCGATGAAGTCAATTTTAAAAAAACATGGCTGGCCCTCTATCCCGATGCCGAACAGGCTTTTGATTTTTCCAAGAAGGATGAATTTATCTATTTTGTGAATGGAAAAATCGTCAAATATTTTCGCAATCCCGACATCGCCGCCAAGCGGGTAAAGCGGGCCGGTCTGCTGGCGGGTTTTGTTCCGAAGATCGAAGGGCATCAAAATCTTTTTTACAGTTACAAGCGGTTGGACGGGAATGTTCTCTATGCTTCCGTCAATGATGCGCTGGTTGAAAAATTGTTGCAGTGGTTGCACACCTCTTTTTGGAAAAAAGCCGATTTGGATGATACCCAAAAAACCTCTTTCAAAGAGGCGTGCCGAAAATTCTATTACGATAAAACTCTGGAGCGGATCGGACTCTATTTCAAAAGCACCGGACAAAAAGATGAGGCGTTTAACGTGAACGGCGAGCGCGTTCCTTCTTTGGAGAGCCTCGTTGCAAAAATCCCGTGGCAAATTTTATTGGAAGGCGTTCCGGGCCGGTTTCATGGCGATCTCCAGTTCGATAACATTCTGGTCACCCCCGATTCCCCCTCCGGTTTTGTGATGATCGACTGGAGGCAGGATTTTGGTGGGCTCACCGAATATGGCGACATCTATTATGATCTGGCCAAACTCTATGGTGGTATTCTCCTTCCCTATGATCTGATCAAAAAAGGGGCCTTCTCCTGCACAGTAAGCGGAGAAAATGTTGAACTGAAAGTGAAAACCCGTCTCTCTCTTTTGAGCGCGGAAGAAATTTTCAAAAAAACCGTTTCCGGCCTGGGTTATGATATGCAAAAAATAAGACTGCTCACGTCGGTTATCTTTTTGAACATGTCGCCTCTGCATGAGGCCCCCTTCAACGTTCTTTTGCATCATCTGGGGAAAAGAATGCTCCACCAGTTTTTTGAAGGGACAGATCAGAAAAATTGGCTCGATCCAATGTCAGAAGAAATTTTATGAACAAAGATCAGAACAAAGGTTCTCGCATTTTGATTGTCGGTTGCGGACAATTGGGAAGCCGCCATCTGCAGGCCATCGCCTCTGTGCCGTTTGTGCGGGAGATTGAGGTGGTCGATCCCAGGCCGGAGGCGCTGGAAATCGGACGCAAACTTCTCTCCGAAATTCCGGAGCGGCAAAGACCGATCTCATTTCGATGGGTGACCTCCATCGAAGAGGCCACGAAAGGGGGCGACCTCTGCATTGTGGCCACACAGGCCAAGGGGAGAAGCGATATTATTTTTCAGGTTTCGGAACTGCTGGGGTATAAAAATTTTCTCATTGAAAAAATTGTGACCCAATCGGTTGCCGATTATGAACGGCTCCTCGATTTTGCGAAGAGAAAAAAACTCTCCATCTGGGTCAACTGCAAGTCGCGTGCTCATCCCTCGCACAAGCGGGTGAAGGCTTCTCTCAAACCGGGCGAGCCGATTGTCTTTAATATTTCCGGGGGAAACCACGGGCTTGCCAACAACGGTTTGCACGGCGCCGATCTCTTTGCTTTTTATGATCAAACTTCTGAAATCAAAAATGCCGGTGCTGTCATCGATCCTGTTTTGCATCCCTCCAAACGCGGACCCGAGGTCTTTGATCTGACCGGCACACTGCACGGTTACACCGACAAGGGGAGCCAGTTCACCCTTTCTTTTTCGGCCAACAACACCGCCCCCGCGCAGTTTTCAATCTGTTCCCCCTCGTATCGGGCGGTGGTGGATGATGCGATGAAATGGTTTTTTGAAAGCTCGGCCGATACCGGCTGGGTCTGGCGCCAAGTCCCCTATGAAGCCAACCTGATGGTGAGCAACATGACCAGGAATTTTGCAATGGATATTCTTTCCAAAGGGAAATGCGAACTGCCGACACTGGAGGAATGTTTCCCGGCCCACCAGTTTATTTTGAACGCCCTGCAACCCCATTTTAAAAAGTTGATGAAAAAAGAGATCCAACATTGTCCGGTAACCTGATCATGAGTTTTTCAAAAAAAATTGCAGAGATCATGGCGGTGTCTGATTTTTCCGGGGCGAAAGTCACGGTGCTCGGTTACGGTGCCATGGGAAAAGAATATGTGAAGGCATTGCAAGCGTTGAAGGTAAAAGAGATTCTCGTCTGCTCCAGAAGCGAGGCACCCCTGAAAGAATTGCAGGGGTTCAAGGGAATCACTGTTCAAAGCGGTGGCTATGAAAATCTGAAAGCAAAGCCTCAAGAAAAGGAGTTGGTCATCATTGCCTTGCCGGTGGCCGATCTGATTCCGGCCTCAAAATTTTTGAAAGAACTGGGATATAAAAAATTTCTGATTGAAAAACCGGTCTCGCTTTATTCTTCCGAGCTTGAATCATTTTTGCATCAATTTGAAACGCCCGGGATCAGTGCTTTCTGCGCCTACAACCGAATTGCTTATCCTTCTTTATTGGAGGCGAGAGGTTTTGCCGAAGCCGAAGGGGGTATCACCTCTTGCCACTACACGCTGACAGAAATGGTGCGGAGCGATTGGACCGAACGGTTTTCCAAAGAAGAACTTTCGCGATGGGGGGCCTCCAACACAATTCATGTCATCAGCATGGCGCATGCCTTGATCGGTGCTCCCAAAAGTTGGCAGGGCTCCCGCTCGGGCGACTCTCTCTCGTGGCATCCGTCGGGCACCACTTTTGTTGGGTCGGGAGTGTCGGAGAAAAATATTTTGTTTTCGTATCATGCCGACTGGTCTTCCAAGGGGCGCTGGGGCGTCGAATTTTATACCTCGAAAGCGGCATATAGATTCTGTCCTCTGGAAAAATTATTTAGGAGAGAGGTGGCGACGAAAGATTGGGAAGAGGTTCCAATAACCACTTTTGCACCTGGAGTAAAGGTCGGTTTTGCCGAGCAGGTGGCGGCGACCTTGAATACAAATGTCCGTGAAAAAATGGGGTTCGTCTCTTTGAAAGAGGCTTATGTGTGGACACGGTTTGCGGAAGAGGTGTTCGGTTACAATGGAGAGAAAAATCATGCATAAAAAAGCACTGGTGACGGGTGGCACGCGCGGGATTGGCAAATGTGTGGCCAAACTTTTAAGCCAGAACGGTTTTGAAGTGACGGTGACCGGAACTTGTGCCCGTGGAGAGGCTCCCAAGGGTTGCAGTTATCTGGCCGTCGATTTTTCGGACCTCCAAGCCATCGAATTATTTGCAAAAGAGATTCAGGAAATGGGATTTTCGGTGCTGATCAACAACGCCGGTATCAACAAGGTCGGTTCCCTGTCCGATTATGAATTAAAAGATTTTCAACTCTTGCAACAGGTCAACGTGACTGCTCCGTTTCTTCTCTGTCGTGCGGTGGTGCCGGGTATGTCGAAAAGAAAATTTGGAAGGATCGTCAACATCACCTCCGTTTTCGGTGTGGTCAGCAAAGAGGGACGCTCGGCCTATTCCGCAACCAAGTTTGCATTGTCAGGCTTGACGAAAGCACTCGCACTGGAGACCGCGAAAGACAATGTGTTGGTCAATTGTCTCGCTCCCGGTTTTGTCGATACCGAATTGACCCGCGGCATTTTGGGAGAAAAAGGAATTGTTGAAATGTCCGAAAAAATTCCGATGGGACGCCTGGCCACTCCTGAAGAGATGGCCCATTATGTTTTGTTTCTCGCCAGTGAAGAGAATACCTATATGACCGGACAGAATGTCGTGGTCGATGGAGGATTTACCTGTGGATAATGGAATAACCATTCAATCGCACAAAGGCCCGTATCGCGTGGTCTTTGGAGCTCCCTTTGCAGGTCTTGAAAAAGGTTTACAGAAGAACGAACATCTTTTGATTGATGCAAAAGTGGCCGAACTTTACAAAGAGATATTGGGACCGGCTCTGCAAGGTGCTTCGGTACTCAAAATTGCGGCGACGGAGAAAAACAAATCGCTTGAGAGAATCCCCGACTACGTCACTTTTTTGAGTGAGCATGGGGTCAAGCGGGGACATACATTGATTGCGGTCGGCGGCGGTATTATTCAGGACACTGCGGCTTTCATCGCGGCGGTTTTGTTTCGCGGCATCTCCTGGCGCTTTTATCCCACGACCCTTTTGGCACAGGCCGACAGTTGCATCGGCTCCAAGTCATCGATCAATGTGGGGCAATATAAAAATCAGGTCGGCACTTTTACTCCACCTCAAGATATTCATCTTAGCACCGAAGTGCTGGAGACTCTGGAGGAGGCCGATTTTCGTTCCGGCATCGGCGAAATTTTAAAAGTCCATCTGATCGCCGGATGGGAGGACTTCAGGCCTCTGGCTGCGGATTATGACGGCCTCAAAAAAGACAAAACCAGACTCATGACCGCCATTCGCCGCTCCTTGGAAATCAAAAAAGCAATCATCGAAAAAGACGAGTTTGATCTGAAAGAGCGTCTCATTTTGAATTACGGCCACAGTTTTGGACACGCGATCGAGAGCGCCACGCAATACGGCGTGCCGCACGGTCTGGCGATCACCATCGGCATGGATATGGCCAACTTTGTCTCGTGGCGGTTGGGATTGATCGACGAAAAAGTCTTTGCCGAAATTCATCCGGTTTTAAGAAAAAATTATCGCGGGTTTGAATCGTCCAAAATTCCGGAAGATTCTTTTTTCTCGGCATTGTCGAAAGACAAAAAGAATGTGGAGAACGATCTCTCTCTGGTGCTGATGCGCGGTCCGGGAAACATCTTCAGAGATCGCTATCCCAACGACGAAAAATTCCGGTCAATCTGTCAGGAATATTTCAAAAACATTTTATGATGAATATCGGCATCATCGGTTTTGGAAAAATGGGCCAGATTCGTTTTGATTCGATTCGGGCGGATGGACGGGGTTGTGTCGTCGGCATTCATGAACCGCACCAGAATGTTTTTCTTCCGGAAGTGCGCATGTATGCCACGTCGTCCGAGTTGATTGCCGATCCCAATATTCACGCTGTCTTTGTCTGCACTCCCAATTATCTGAATTTGCCCCTGACGATTGAGGCGCTCAAGGCGGGCAAGCATGTTTTTTGTGAAAAACCCCCTGCGTTTTCTGCGGCGGAGGTGGAACAGATCATGGTGGCGGAAAAAAACTCGAATGGCAAAAAATTGATGTATGGTTTTAATCATCGCCATCACGACAGTATCAAAAAGGCCAAAGAATTGATCGATTCGGGAACCTATGGGCGCATTTTGTGGATGCGCGGGCGATATGGCAAAAGCGTCGACAAAGATTTTTACAACGACTGGCGTTCCAAAAGAGAATTCGCAGGGGGCGGCATTCTGATGGATCAGGGCATTCACATGCTCGATCTTTTCCTTCATTTGGCCGGTGATTTTGACGAGGTAAAGGCCTTTGTTTCCAATCTTTATTGGAAGCTGGATGTCGAAGACAACGTTTTTGCAATGCTACGAAACAAGCAGGGAGTGGTGGCCTCGCTTCATTCCAGCATGACGCAGTGGCGGCACCTCTTTTCGCTGGAAATATTTTTGGAGAAGGGCTACATCGTCATCAACGGACTTTTGACATCGTCGGGAACTTATGGCGAAGAAGTAATGACCGTGGCCAAAAACAGAACCAAAGCCCCGATGGCCACATGGGATGATGAAGAACATATCCGTTTTAATGTGAATAACTCGTGGCACTACGAGATGACACATTTTCTGGATGCAATGATTGAAAACAAGCCGATTCAGACCGGTAATTCGGCTGATGCATTAAAGTTGATGCGGATTATGGACAAAATTTATTCACAAAACGAAGCCTAAGAGGAGACTGTCATGAACAGAGATGAAGAAAAAAAGTGGTTGTCAGAATATTTCGATTTATATCAGCAGGCCATTTTTGCAACCGATGTTCGCAAAGAGCTTCTGGAGGTAAAGGAGCTGTTTCAAAAGTGCCATGGTCAGGGCAAAAAAATCATCTTCATCGGAAACGGTGGGAGTGCCGCGATGGCGAGCCATTGCGCGGTCGATTTTACCAAGAATGCCGGCGTCCGCTGTATCAATTTCAATGAAGCGGATCTGATCACCTGTTTTGCCAACGATTTCGGTTATGAGAAATGTTTTCAAAAGGCGCTGGAATTTTATGCTGATGCCGGAGACGTGGTGGTGTTGGTCAGCTCCAGCGGAAAGTCGGCCAACATTTTGCGCGCTGGCGAATATGCAAAAGAAGCGGGCCTGACGTTGGTGACGTTGACCGGTTTTGGAGCCGACTCTCCCCTGGCCGCGCTCGGCAACATCAACTTGTCTCTTAATAGCCGGGCCTACAATGTCATCGAAATGGTCCACCAAATCTGGTTGTTGGCTATCTGTGATCTGATCATCGGCAAAGCGGAGTATCCGGCCTGATCATGACCCAAGCCATTTCAAAATTTGCCGCACTGGTGCCCATGAAAGGACATTCGGAGCGGGTTCCCAACAAGAATTTGCGCCTTTTTGGGAAAAAGCCCCTCTATCATCATATTGTTGGTACTCTTTTGCAATGCCCCCATGTCGATTGTGTCTACATTAATACCGACAGCCCGCAGATCGCATCGGATGTTGCTCAAAATTTTAAGGACCGAGTTCGTCTGATTCAGAGACCCAAAGAAATCTGCGGTGATTTTGTCTCCATGAATGTGGTGATCAATCATGACCTGTCGCAGGTGGAAGGAAAATATTTTTTGCAGACCCACAGCACGAATCCGCTTTTAAAACCCGAAACAGTCACTCGTGCGATTGAAACTTTTTTGAGCCATCCAGAGTCGGATTCTCTCTTTGGCGTCAACCCGTTTCATGGCCGATTTTACGATGCAAAAGGAGATCCCATCAATCATAATCCCGAAGAGATGTTGCGAACGCAGGACTTGCCGCCTCTTTTCGAGGAGAATTCCAACTTGTATCTTTTTTCGAGGGAGTCTTTTATTAAAACAGGACGAAGAATAGGAAAGCGTCCGATCTTGCACCCCGTTTCCAAACTTGAGAGCATTGACATCGATACCGAAGAAGATTTTAAACTGGCGACGTTTGTTTATGAATACCTCAAAACAACTTAAAGAAAAAATAAAGAGGGGTGAGGTCACGGTCGGCTCCTGGCTGACGATTCCCAGCCCCGAAATAGCCGAGGTGATGGCCGGTCTCGATTTCGACTGGTTGACGATCGATTTGGAGCATTCTGTGATCGACTTCTCCACGGCCCAGGCGATGATTCGCGCCATCGACTTGACGGGAAAGGCACCGCTGGTGCGCGTGGGGGTGAACGATCCCACCATTATAAAACGGGTGATGGATGCAGGGGCACACGGTGTCATTGTTCCAATGGTCAACTCGGCCGCAGAAGCAGAGGCCGCTGTATCTGCCGTCAAATATTCGCCGAAGGGGACCCGGGGGGTGGGGCTTGGTCGCGCGCAAGGATACGGAACCGCGTTTGAAAAATATAAAGGCTGGGTGAATGAGGGGAGTGTCGTGATTGTCCAGATTGAGCACATTCAGGCGGTAAAAAATATTGAGGAGATTTTATCGGTCGAAGGGGTAGACGGATTCATGGTCGGTCCCTATGATCTTTCCTCTTCGCTTGGAGTGCCCGGTGAATTTCAGCATCCGGAAGTTTTGAAGGCGATGGATAAAATCCGTTCGGCCTTCGACAAGTCCAAAGCTCTCCCCGGCTTTCATGTGATTGCCCCCGATCCGAATCAGGTCTTTGATAAAATCAGGGAAGGTTTTCGTTTTATCGCCTACAGCCTTGATACTTTGCTACTGGCAGAAACTTGCAAAGCGGGTCTTATGAAGATCCATTCGTTCCATCGTTAATCCATAATGAAAAATCCGATTAAAATTGCTGTTTATGGAACCGGAAGTATCGGCATGCGTCATCTTGAGGTGTTAAAGAGCATGGAAGGGATTGAACCAATTGCAATTTCGAAGAGGCCCGGGAGATTTAAAAATCTTGAGGATATGGGATACAAGACCGCTCCCGATTTAGAGTCGGCGGCCAGGCTGGGTGTCGAACTCTGCATTGTGGCGACCGACACCGCCTGCCATCTTCAAGACGGGCTTTGTGCCCTGGAATTGGGGATGGATGTTTTGATGGAAAAACCTCTCGCCAAAAATAGTTTGGAGGGTGCCGATCTGTTGAAGGCCTCCAAAAAAATGAAAAAAAAGATTTTTGTAGGGTGTGTGTTGCGGCAGGCTCAAGCCCTGAATATTTTTTGCGAGAAATTGCCTCAAGTCGGCAAAATTCATTCGGTCCATATTGAGTGCCAGTCCTATCTCCCCGATTGGAGAAAAGACCACCCCTATCGTGATTCTTATTCGGCGCGCAAAGAAGAAGGGGGCGTCTTGAGAGATCTGATCCACGAAATTGATTATGCCGGATCTATTTTTGGTTGGCCGGAAAAGTTGGAGGGGCATTTGGCGAATCTTGGAGTCTTGGGGATTGAGGCCGAAGAGAGAGCTGACTTGAGATGGGAAACAAAAGAAGGGGTGAGTGTTTTAATTTGCCTTGATTACCTGACGAGAGTCCCCAGAAGAAAAATGAGGGCTTGTGGTGAAAAGGGAACTATCACATGGGACGGTATTCAAAAGACGGTTTTGCTGACGATCATTCATCAAGATCCTCAATTGTTTGAAGCCCCCGAAGAAAACAATGCTCTCTATGCAAAACAGGCGATGGCTTTTATGGAGGCCTGTTTGCAGGGGAGTGCCACAAAGCTCGCAGACGGTGAGGAGGGGTTCAAAGCACTGGCCATCTGCGATGCGGCACGGTTGTCGTCACAATCACAAAAAACAGAAGTGGTTCATTATAAAAATTAATTTTATGCAAACGCTGATCGATATTTCGGTCCCCATTACTGAAAATATGGCCGTCTGGCCGGGTGCTCCCAGGACGGAGATCGGCTTTCGGCGTTCGATGGCGAAGGGGGACAAAAGCAACAACAGCAATCTTTTCATGAATTGCCACACCGGCACGCATGTGGATGCTCCGTTGCATTTTGTGGCGGATGGCACTGCTGTGGAACAGATGTTGCTCGACAGCATGATTGGAGAGGCCTTTGTTGTCGACCTGTCAGCCCATCCAGAAATTGAAACCGATGATTTGGAAAAATTGTGGCCCCGTCGTCCGGTCAAGCGGGTATTGCTCAAGACAAGAAACTCCGCTTTATGGGAAACCAGAAGTCACGAGTTCGTAAGCGATTATTGTGCCTTGTCTCAAAAGGCCGCAGAATGGTTTTTGGAAAAAAGAGTGGCCTTGATTGGCATCGATTACCTCTCCATTCAAAAATTTGGCGATTCCCCGATTGTTCACGAACTTCTTTTGAGCGCCGGGGTTGTGATTTTGGAAGGGATCAATTTGTCTGATGTGAACCAGGGATTTTATGAACTTTTTTGTCTTCCTCTGAATCTGGTCGGCGCGGAAGGCGCCCCGGCGCGGGCTGTTTTAAAATATACCGGAGAACCTATATGACTTTAGACAACTCCCCCATTGTGCGCGAGGGACAGCTTCTCGAAAGAGCCATCTTTGTCGGAGGGTTGGGTGGGTGCGGAAAAACAATGCTGACGGCGATCATCGGTGGCTTTGACCGGGTGGAGATACAAAAATACAACTATGTGATTGAAAATATATGCACCTTGCATCGGCTGGGCAAAGTGGGTGATGACGTGGCCTTTGCCATGATCCGGATGCAGACTGATCTCGACATTTATAACATGATGATGTCGAGAGAGACAAATTTCAGATTCAGCGATTTGTCTTCTGTTTTTAAAAATCCCGGCAAATGGCGCTATTTCCGCCGCCTTTTTCAGGCCGGTGATGATGCCATTGTGGATCGGGTGAAAAATGAGCGCCCCATTTTGCATATCACCTTTCATGATCTGCTCCAGCACAGTCATCCTCTCTTGAAAGCGCTGGGCGAAAAGGCGAGGCTGTTGGAGCTGGTTCGGCACCCTTTGTATATGATCAAACAATGGTATAAAAATGTTGAGCAGTTCTACGACAACACTTTTAATCCGAGAGAATTTTCCATCCGCTTTCTTTATAAACAAAATTCTCTCCCCTGGTTTGTTTCGGGATGGGAAGAGGAATATTTGAAGATCACCAACAAAATGGACCGGGTGATTTATATGATGCGCCATCATATTGAGGAGAGCAAACGATGCTATGAGGCGCTTTCCGAAAATGAGAAAAAACAGGTGATGATTATTTCTTTTGAGAATTTTGTCAAAAATCCGTGGGCCGACTTGGAAAAACTGGAGCATTTTCTGGACTCCAAAGTGACGAAGCGGACCTTGAAAGAATTGAAGAGGCAAAACATTCCCCGAAAAATGCTGGCAGACGGGATCAACCTGAAAGTGTATCGAAAATACGGTTGGAAACCCTCTGATAAAAGACTTGGCGAGGCTGGGGAGCTTCAGGAAAGACGAAATTTTGCCGAAGAAAGAGCCAGCAGTGAAGGGATGCGCGTTTTGGACGCAATGTCAGCAAATTATGAAAAGGAATACTTTGACAGAAAAATCTAGAATGTTGGCGGTGATTCCTGCAAGAGGGGGCTCCAAAGGTTTGCCAGGGAAAAATATCCGCCCCTTTTCCGGAATTCCGCTGATTGCCCATTCCATTTTAATGGCCAAGATGGCTCCAGAAATTGATCGGGTCATTGTGAGTACGGATGATGCGAAGATTGCCGAGGCGGCGAAAAAATTTGGCGCTGATCTTCCTTTTATGCGCCCGGCAGAATTGGCAAAAGATGACACTCCGATGTGGCCGGTACTTCGCCACGCACTTCAAATGGTGGAAGAAGGGAATGAAAAATTCAAATATCTTTTGCTTCTCGATCCGACTTCGCCTGGGAGAATTCCCGCAGATATTACCGGTGCGCTGGAAAAATTGGAGCAAAACCCGGACGCCGTCGGCATCGTCGGTGTTTCCAAGCCTGAATTCAATCCGATTTGGCATTGCGTGGTGGAAAAAGAGGGGTGGATGGAACTTTTGATAAAGGGGGGTGGTAGCGCTTATGGCCGTCGTCAGGATGTCCCCCCCGTCTATCGGATCAACGCTTCGTTGTATATATGGAAAACCTCTTTTATCCGTCAATGCAGTGAAAATTGGCTTGAAAATGGGAAGCATCTTCTTTATGAAATTCCGGAAGTCCGTGCTATCCACATTGACGATCTCCACGAATTTGAGCGGGCGGAGTTGCTTCTTAAACATAATTTGATCTTTTTTCCATGGCTGACACAAACACTTTAAATCTGTCTATTCCGTTCAAAGTTTCTCTTCCGCGAAGAATTCTGAAAAGAATTCGGGATGGGGGACTTTTCAAATTTATCGTTTACACGTTTTTATTCCGCATCCTCGGTGATTCAAAAATAAGAAACCGGATGATCCGTTTTTTCAGGATGTGTGCGACCCGTTTGGGCATTTCGCAATGGGCCACACGAGTCAATGGTGTTCGAATATGGGTGGATCCCCGTGATTTTTGGGTCATGCGTGAATATGTTCTCAAGCCCAGATATAATCACGAAGAGATTGATCTGGTGCGTCGGTTGATACCACGCACGTTTGATATGATTGATATCGGTGCCAATTACGGGGTTTGGTCCTTTTCTTTGGAGAGTCATTTTTCAAAGATTTTTCTTATTGAGCCCAATCCGGATTGTGTGCGGTGCATTCAGAAAACGATAGCCGATCATCAATGGCCCCACCTTCGATTTGTTCCCGGAGCTTTGTCGGACAAAGACGGGGAGACCCTCTTTTTCCCCTCCAAAGATCATGCCGCTGATGGCAGAATTTATGATGCCAAAGATACCGGTCGTATGGGTGGCCTCTCTGTCAAGACGTTCTCTTTTGAAACATTTATTCGGGAATGCCGGTTAAAAAATCCCCGTCTGTTTATTAAAATGGATGTTCAGGGAGCGGAGCCCGGCATCATAAAAGGGATTGCCCCATTATTGGCCATATCAAAGGACATCCTTTTATACAGCGAATGTCAGGATGACATATTAAGATCGGCCGGATCCAGTGCGGATGAATATTTTGATCTTTTGAGCCGGTTTAATATAAAGCCGGTGGATGCTTTGGATTCTTTCAAAATAAAAGACTGGGCTTTTGCCAAAAATCTTGTTGCTCAAAAGAAAGCAAATTTATGGTTCCGATATCAGGCATGAAAACAATCCAACAACTCATGAATTTGAAAGGCCGCAAAGCCCTGGTGACAGGGGGCAAGGGATTTATTGGAAGGGCCGTTTGCGAAACGCTTCAAGAACTGGAGGCCCAGGTCAAAATTCTGGATCTTCCGGAATGCGATTTAAAGGATGAAAAAGCCACGCGTGATTTTGTGCAGAACGCCATCACCGAAATGAAGGGGCTCGACATATTGATCCACTGCGCCGCTTATGTCGGGACCACAAAGCTTCCCGGGTGGTCGTCTCCGTTTGAAGAACAGACCGTCAAAGCATGGGATGAGGCTTTGCGGGTGAATGTGACCTCCGCTTTTGTTGCGGTGCAGGAAGCCAAAAAAGCGCTAGAGGCCTCCGGGTGCGGTTCAGTTATTTTATTTAATTCCATTTACGGCGTTGTCGGTCCCGATATGCGTTTGTATGAAGGGACCGAGATGCACAATCCGGTGGCTGGGGGTGTTTCAAAAGGAGGGTTGCTTCAATTGAGCCGTTACCTGTCAACGATACTGGCCCCCAAAGTTCGTGTGAATACGATTTCGCCAGGGGGTGTCTGGAGAAAACAGCCGGAGGGTTTTCAGGAACGTTATGTCGCGCGCACGCCCTTAAAAAGAATGGCTACCGAAGAGGACATGAAAGGGGCTGTCGCCTATCTGGCCAGTGATTTGTCACGTTACGTTACCGGCCATAATCTGATGGTCGATGGAGGGTGGACAACATGGTAGCAACGCCATATCGGATTCTGCTGGTGTCCAGCACCCGTGCCGATCTCGGCTATTTGCGGTTTGTCATCAAGGCCCTGCAAAAAAATCCGAATTTTAAAATTATTGTGACGGCCACTTGCATGCATCTGGCTGCCTCTTCTGGAAAGACCATTCGTGAGTTTGAAGAGTTGGGCATTGAGGTGGATGAAAAGGTTGAGATGCTCCTCGATTCTGATTCTCCCGCCGGTATCGCCAAATCAATGGGTATGGGCATTCTGGGCTTTGCTGATCTCCTCGATCGGGTTCGGCCGCAGGCGGTGATGGTCATGGGAGATCGCTTTGAAATTTTGTCGGTCGCCGCCGCATGTCTCCCTTTTGCAATTCCGGTCATTCATTTTTCGGGAGGTGATCTCACGGAAGGGGTGATCGATGATGCCATTCGTCACGCGGTCACCAAACTGAGTCATTTTCATTTTCCGGCAACAGAAGTGCATGCAAAACGTTTGCAACAAATGGGAGAGGAATCGTGGCGCATTCGTGCGGTGGGCGAGCCCGCTCTCGAATTCTTAAGTCAGGAAACGCTTCTGACAAAAAAAGAATTGGAAAAAGATCTGGGATTTGCATTGGAGGATTCCACTCTGTTGGTGACCTTTCATCCAGAGACACTCGAAGCGGGAGACTCAAAGAGGCAAGTGGCCATTCTCACCCAAACCCTCTCCAAACTGTCTCTCCCGACCATTATCACCGGTCCCAATGTCGACACCGGTTCTTCCGTCATTCGCGAAACGCTCAAAAATTTTGCAAAACAAAATCCGAAGACCCTTTATGTGGAAAATCTTGGGCACAAAAGATATTTGAGTCTTTTGCAGTTTGTCGGTGCCCTGCTTGGAAATTCCTCGAGTGGTATTGTGGAGGCACCTTCTTTTTCACTTCCGGTGGTCAACCTTGGAACGCGGCAGAATGGGAGAATCAAGGGGGTCAACATTATCGATACGCCGATTGAAACAGAACGGATCATGTCTGCGGTGGAAAAGGCTCTCTCCGGGGACTTCAAAAAAACCCTGGTGGGGATGCAAAATCCCTATGGCGATGGCAATACCAGCGCTCGTGTTGAGGAAGCCCTGCTGGAATGGATCCCCCGTTCTGCTGAAGCACTGCACAAGAAATTTACAGAAAAGTAGTTCTTTCATGCAATCAAAAATCCTCGATTTGAAACAGAGTGACACATGGGCCGCTTGCCTGGCAGAGTTTCCACGCGACAGGCAGGAACTTTTTTTCACACCCGGCTGGTATGAGGCCTTTGAACAAAAAGGGGATGGCAAAGCCCTCTGTTTTGTTTTTGAAAAAGAGGGAGATGTGGCCCTCTATCCTTTTTTGATGAACGATATAGGCCGTTATGACCCCGACTCTGTCATGGGGCGTTATTTTGATATTGAAGGAGCCTATGGCTACAATGGCGTTCTGGCGACGACGGCTTCCCCCTCTTTTGTCGGCCCCTTTCAAAAACATTTTCTGGAATTTTGCAGAGAGAGCCGCATTGTTGCCGAGTTCACCCGCTTTAATCCGGTTTTGAAGAACGAAGTCGTCTCCGATTATATGAAGATCATCCCTGTGAACGATAACATCATCGTCGATCTGAAAATGTCTGAAGAAGATCTCTGGTTAAAATCCTATGACTATGCCGTGCGAAAAAGTGTCAACAAGGCGAAGAGAAATAATCTGAAAATGGTCGTCTCTGATGGTTGTACGGTCGCCTCCGGCGGTTATTTGGAGCAGTTTTTATCCATTTTTCATTCCACTCTGGACAGAAACCAGGCCACTCCGGAGAGCTATTTTGATCTTCATTATCTGCAAACTTTGAATAAAAATCTGGGTGAGAAGGCCCTCTATTTTTTCGCTCTGCTGGAGGACAAAGCCGTTTCGGCGGAACTGGTCCTTTTGTCTCCCAAAGGGGGCTATTCTTTTTTGGGCGGCACCCTTGCAGAGGCCTATGACTTCCGGCCCAATCATTTTTTGAAAGATCATCTGATCCGCCGGCTCAAAAAAAACGGCAAAGAATATTATTGTATCGGTGGCGGAAAAAAACGGGGGGATGGTATTTTCAAATACAAAAATTCCTTCGCGACAGATGGGGCACATCCTTTTTATATCGGCACCAAAGTGCATGATGAAGCAACCTATCATGACATTTGCAGTCGTTTTGCGGCAAGAAATCCGGAAAAAGCAGAACGCAACAAAGATCTGATCTTCAAATATAAATTATAGGAGAAATTATGGCACCCTTTGATCCAACGTGGGAGGAAGTTTATCAAAATACCGGTTTCGGCGGCGGCTATCCCGATCTGGAGTTGGTCCGCTTTGTGGCGAGAAATCTGTATTCAAAAGACCGCGCCTCAACCCGCATTCTGGAGGTCGGTTGCGGGGTGGGGGCCAACTTGTGGTATCTCGCACG
Organism: Deltaproteobacteria bacterium; assembly: GCA_030648035.1. Lineage (GTDB taxonomy): Bacteria > UBA10199 > UBA10199 > SPLOWO2-01-44-7 > SPLOWO2-01-44-7 > JAUSII01. Next base: position 18,019 of record JAUSII010000092.1, read on the forward strand.
AGAGGGTTTTGATGTGACCGGACTCGATGGCTCCGCGACTGCGATCAAAAAATGTTCGGAGAGATTTAAAACACAGAATCTGAAAGGACATCTGGTCGTGGGAGATGCCTGTGCTCTTGATTTTCCCGATCATTATTTTGATGCCGTGGCCGATATCGAGTGCATCTATGCCAATACCTTGAGCGACATCCGCAAAATTTTAGGCGAGATCCATCGCGTCTTGAAACCCGGTGGACATTTTTTCTCGATGATGTTTGCCACAGAAACGCATGGATATGGATTGGGCAAAGAATTGGAGCCGAACACTTATGCCGAAATTCCAAACAGAATATTCGGGGGCCGCGGAATTGCCCATTTTTTTACCGAACCGGAAGTGAAAACCATTTTGGAAGAGACCGGTTTCAAAAAGAGTGAAGTCAATTTTCTGTTTCGCTCCGAAAAACATCAGGGAGAACTCATCAAAGAATGGATCGTGCAGGCACAGACATGAAATATATTGGCGGTGATCTGGAGTTGGATCTGGATTACTTGAAGGCTCCCAAAACGGGTGGGGCGGAGTCCTTTTTTCATCTTGAAATGGCCCATGATTTTGTCTGGACCAGTCTCGGAGTGGATGCCTTGGCGCTGGCCCTCATCAATGAAGGGTTTGAAGCTGGTGATGAAGTCTGTTTGCCGGCCTATAACTGCATGAAAGTGGCCGATGTGGTCGAAAATCTGAAAGGAGTTTGTCGGTATTATCCTGTCGCAGAAAATCTTCAGGTTTCTGCCGACGCACTTCTTGCGGAGGTTACGGAAAAAACGAAGGCGGTGATTTGGGTCAATTACTTTGGATTTTCAAAAACAGATTTTGAACTTTTGCAGGCCATCCGGGCGAAAAACAAAAATACGGCGATCATACTCGATTTTGCACAGGCCCTCTTTTCCATCGATAAAAAAATATTACAGAGTCCCTGTGTCGATTATATCGCAACCAGTTTTAGAAAATCACTCCCGGTTCCCGATGGGGCTCTGCTGATCTCCAATCACAAAAAAATAGATCGAAGGCATTTAAGTCCCTCGGTAAGGGGAATGGTTTGGGAGCGGGCGGCCGCAAAAATTTTCAAAGGGGTCTGGTTGAAAGAGGGTGGAAAATCGGAAGCGGCGGAAAAATTCTGTCTGGAATTGATCCATCATTCCGAAACCGCACTCGATGCGGGACAAAATTTGAGTGTCTCTTCCCGCCTTTCCCTCGAATATATTGAGAGAACCGATTTTGACACCATCGCCAAAAAAAGAAGAGAGAACGCCCGTTTTTTATATCAACATCTGGATCAGAGTCTTTTTCTGTTTGATTTCGATTCTTCGGTTGTCCCTCTGGTCATCCCCATTTCGATTCCAGAAAGGGACCGTGTCAGGGTCGAGCTGATGCAGTCCCGTATTTTTCTTCCGGTCCATTGGCCCCTGGATGGGCGCATTGATAAACAACGTTTTGCGGCGGCCCATCGGATGAGCGGCTCTCTCCTTGGCCTTGTTGTTGACCAGCGTTATGGAATGGAGCATATGCAATATCTGGTGGATGCGTTGAAAAAAATATTATGAACTGGTTTGAAACCCTTCAAAAAACGTCCAGACCCTATCTCATTGCCGAGGCGGGGGTGAATCACAACGGGGATATCCGCCTGGCGCATGAGCTGATTGATGTCGCCAAAGCGAGTGGGGCCGATGCAGTCAAGTTCCAGACGTTTGTCACTGAAAATCTGATGTCGCCATCCGCCCCTCTGGCCGATTATCAGAAAAAATCGGGGGAACTTTCCCAGTTTGAAATGGCCAAACAGCTGGAACTCTCTTTCGATGATTTTATAACACTCAAAAAATATGCTGAAAAACAGGGGATCACGTTTCTGTCAACCCCGGATGAGGAAGAGAGTCTTGAATTTCTTGTCTCTCTCAATCTTGAGGCGATCAAGGTCGGCTCCGGAGAGTTGACAAATCTCCCTTTCCTGCGTCTGATCGCCAAAGCGAACAGACCCGTTATTCTCTCCACCGGGATGTCGACTCTGGTGGAGATTGAAAAGGCTGTCTCGGCCATCCGGAGTTTGGGCAATCATCAGATCGTTCTGCTCCACTGTGTTTCGGAATATCCGGCCCCGTTTGCCGATGTGAATTTGAAAGCGATGCAGACGATGCGGGAGACCTTTCAGCTTCCGGTCGGTTTTTCGGATCACACTTTGGGTTTTTCGGTTTCTCTCGCGGCGGCGGCGCTTGGGGCCTCTGTCATTGAAAAACATTTCACTCTGGACAAATCGATGAAGGGTCCCGATCATGCCTGCTCCCTGGAACCCTCCGAATTAAAAGCCCTGGCCGATGGGTTAAAAGAAATAGCACTGGCCATGGGCAATGGCATAAAAGTTCCAGCACCCTCGGAGTTGAAGAACAGGGAGGTTGTTCGCAAAAGTATTGTCGCCAAAAAAGATATTTCCGCCGGAGAGGTTCTCACAGAACATCATTTTGCGTTCAAAAGATCGGGGGGCGGGATTGAACCCTCCGATGCCGACAAATTGATCGGCTTGAAATTGAAAAAAAATATTAAAAAAGATTCCCCTCTGGAATGGAGCCTTCTGGAACATGTCTGATTTTAATATTCTCATTGTCGGTTGCGGTGAATTGGGATCGAGGCACTTGCAGGCCGTCGCCTCTCTGCCGCGGGTAAGCCGCGTGGAAGTGGTCGATGCCAGGCCCGAGGCGCTGGAAGTTGCCAAGTCGCGTCTGAAAGATCTTCCCAATTTGAATCCCTCCATCCAATTTCGCTGGCTCAACTCGCTGGAACAGGCGACTCGTGAAGGGGACTTGTGCATTGTGGCAACACAGGCCAAAGGACGAGCCAGGCTTGTCATGGAGATTGCGGAGAGGCTGGGCTTTAAACGTTTTATTCTGGAAAAGATTGTGGAGCAGTCGTTGTCCCAATACGAGACTCTGCTCCAATTTTCAAAGGCCCAAGGGTTGTCTGTTTGGGTCAATTTCAAAACCCGGACCTATCTCTATCACAAAAGAATCAAAGAGCTTCTTAAAGAGGCCTCTCCAATCACCTTCAGCGTGCTCTGCGGCAATCATGGTCTGGCCAACAGCGGCATTCATCTGGTCGATCTTTTTGTTTTTTATGACCATTGCCGGACGTTGCAAAAGTTGGGGAGCAATATTGATGCTGTTTTACACCCGACAAAAAGAGGGCTTTATGATTTGAGCGGCCAACTGCAGATCGGATCGGAGAAGGGGAGCATCCTGAATCTTTCTTATGATCAAAAAAATATGAACCCGCCTTTGTATTCCATTGTTGCCAAAGACCACCGTTTTGTCTTTGATCATGCTCATACCGACAGTTCAAAGCGCTGGGCTTTTGAAAGTCATGCAGACGAGAGCTGGGTATGGAAACCCTTTTCTCTCGATGGAAATTTTCAGGTGAGTCATATGACAAGAGCTTTTGTGGAATCCATTCTGCTTAACAATATTTGTGAACTGCCGACTCTGGAAGAGGTGCACCTGGCCCACTCTTTTCTGCTCGGTACCTTGCAACCGGTTTTTAATACATTGCTGAATCAAGAATCAAAGGATTGCCCTGTAACCTGACATGTATATCGATCTCGACAAATTGTGTGTGCCCCTGGGAAGCTCCATTCTGGATGCCGTCCAGAGAATGACGCTCAACCGTCTGGGTATTGTGCTGGTGGTCGATCAGGAGAAAAAACTGCTGGGGACCATTACCGATGGCGACATCCGGCGGACTATTCTGGCCAATATTGCCCTGACTGGGACGGTGGCGATACTTCTGGAAAACAAGGCCAACACGCCCCACTCCAAACCTTTGACCGGAAAAGCGGGTGAATCGGGAAAACATTATCTTCAGTTGCTTAAAACACATCAGTTGTTGCAGTTGCCCCTGGTGGATGACCGGAACCGTGTAGTAGGGTTGGTCACCATGGATGAATTTGTCGATCCTGTCGATATCCGTTTGCAGGCGGTGGTGATGGCGGGTGGCCGCGGAGCCCGTTTGAATCCGTTGACGGAAGATATTCCCAAGCCGATGTTGACGGTCGGAGAAAAACCGTTGTTGGAAATTATCATTGCCCAATTGAGATCGGCTGGAATCCGGAATGTCAATATCACCACCCATCACAAGTCCGAAAAAATTTCGGATCATTTTGGAAATGGGCAAAATTTTGATGTCAATCTCTCCTATGTTCCGGAAGAGACCCCGCTCGGCACCGCGGGGGCCATTGGTTTGATGAAGATGCCCAAAGATCCTCTGTTGGTGATCAATGGGGATATTCTGACGAAAGTCGATTTCAAGGCGATCCTCCAGTTTCATCGTGAACATCAGGCCGACCTGACGGTGGGGGTTCGGGTTTATGATTTCAAGGTTCCCTATGGCGTGGTGGAATGTGATGGGGCAAAAGTAGTGGGCCTCGCAGAAAAACCGAGTTACAGTTTTCTGGTCAACGCGGGGATTTACCTTCTCGAGCCGCATGTGCACCAGTTTATTCCACAGGGACAGCATTATAATATGACAGATCTCATTCAATCTCTGCTGGAGCGGGGGTGTAATGTCGTCAGCTTTCCTATTCATGAATATTGGCTCGATATCGGCAGTCATGCCGAATACCGAACCGCCCAGGAAGATGCGGTCTATTTTCATCCGGAACAAAAATGAAAAATAATTTTATTCCATTGTCGAGACCCTGTCTCGGCGGCAACGAGTGGCTCTATGTCAAAGAGTGCCTTGATACCGGATGGGTCTCCTCCGCGGGGCCTTTCATAGACCGTTTTGAAAAAGCCGTGGCTTTTAATGTCGGGGCGGAGGATGCGGTTGCCGTCAGCAGTGGAACAGCCGCTCTCCATACTGCTTTGCTGGTGATGGGTGTCAAGGCCGGTGATGAAGTGATTGCTCCAGCGTTGACGTTTGTGTCGCCGATTAATGCCATTTGCTATGTGAATGCCTCGCCTGTTTTCATGGATGTTTCGCCTGATTCATGGAATCTCGATGTCAACAAGCTGGCCTCCTTCCTAGCGGAAAATTGTGAAGTGCGTGGAGAAGAATGTTTCAACAAAAAGAGTCAAAAAAGAATCCGGGCGATTGTTGCAGTGCATCTTCTGGGGAATTGTTGCGATATGGACCCGATTCTGGATATGGCAAAACGTTATCATCTCAAGGTGATCGAAGATGCGGCCGAAGCAATGGGGGTTCTCTACAAGGGAAAATCGGTCGGAACACTGGGGGATATCGGTTGCTTCAGCTTTAACGGCAACAAGGTGATCACCTGTGGCGGTGGGGGAATGATCGTCGCAAAAAATAAAAAAGATCTGGATTATGCCCGTTATCTGACGACGCAGGCCAAAGATGATCCGCTGGAATATATCCACAATGAGATCGGCTACAACTATCGGCTCACCAGTCTGCAGGCGGCGGTTGGTTTGGCCCAGTTGGAACAACTGGATCAGTTTGTGGCAAAAAAAAGGCAAATCGCCTCTTTTTATCAGGAGGCTTTCAAAGATTTGGAAGAGCTGACACTCATGTCCGCTCCCTCCTATTGTGAGTCGACCTGGTGGCTCTACACCGTTTTGCTGGGGGCGAAGAGGTCTTTGCAAGAACGCAAGGATCTCCTTCGCACATTGAAAGAAAATGGGATCGACGCCAGACCCTTCTGGCATCCCATTTATACGCTTGCTCCCTACAAAAATTTTGAATCCTACAAAATGGAAAAGACGATGTCTCTCTACGAAAGAGGGGTCTGTCTTCCTTCCAGTGTCGATGTGACCCCCGATGAACTCCAAAAAGTGGTTGCTGTGTTCAAAAAGTCTCTCGCCAGTTTATAACTTATGAATTCAGTCTGTTTTGTCGAAAAATTGACTCCGATCAATTGGTTTCTGAAGATTTTGCCTTCTGTGAGGCAGAAGCGCTTTGAGCACATTTTTGTCATCGATGCTTCGCCGTGGGTGCTGCGTTTGGCCCAGGCAATGTCCAGACGTTATGGCCTCTCTATTGAAAAATTGGCCTTTCGCCTGGTGGAGGTAAAGGATGAAAATAAGTTGCTCTTGAGACTGCGCATCTCTTTCGATGATATCGGTCAAATTCGTAATGCCATTTATAGATTGCCGAGATTTGAGTCTTTAATGTCCAATATTGAGACGGATGATTTACTGCAATTCTATTTTTCGAAGAGTCTGACCGCATTTGAGTGTAACGCAAACTCTAACCTTTGGCAGGCTCTTCTGTTGATCCAGATTTCGGCCTGGAAAATGAGACGTCTTGGAAAAGAAAAAACGCCTCGCACCCTTTTTTTATACCGTCGTCCCTGGATGGAGGTGATGCGGGAGTATGGCGCAACAGAATTGGTGGAGATAAAAACGCTTTTTTCATCTTTGGGGATGAATTTTCGGGGGGGAGCATTGAGTCACTGGCTTCGGCTGGGAAGAATTGCCGCATGGCATTTCAAAAAGATTCCGGGCAAGGGATGGAAATGGCCAAAAAGAAAACAGGAAGAACTTTCGCCGCGGGTTTTGCTGGAGTGTTACTACCATTTGAATCTGGACCGCCCGGAACTTTTTTCAGATTTGGCCTTTTGGCAGGAGTCCAGCTTGTCCGGCAATGATATTCTGGTTTCATTTCACATTCACAAGGAACCTCTGGACAGAATAAAGCTTGATCAGATGAAAGCACACGGCATGACCCCCATTGTTTTGGATCCGAGGGCCACAACCATCAGGGATTGCCCCCCGTTTTTTCCCACACGGATTTTTTCGATGGGCCCGCGTAGCCTTCCAAAGAAGGCCCGTAGTGGTTTTTTGGGGCTTGAGAAAAAATGGCTTGATGCAAGTTGGAGTCATTTCAAAAGAAGAAAACACTATTGGAGAAACCTTTTTGAAAAAAAGGGAGTGAAAGTTTTCGTGACATGGAATCGTTATGACGCCAATCACTGCATTATCGCCAATGCCTTGAAGGATGTGGGTGGTGTTTTGGCGGTGTATCAACGGGCTTTGGACACCCGGTCTTCAACAGAACTGGCCATTGTCAGTGATGTCTGTTTCGGTTTTTCTGCTTTGGCCGCAGAGGTCGAAAAGGGGTTTGGATCGACCATTCCCTATTTTGTGGTGACCGGTTTTTTGGGGGACCATCGTATTCCTCTTTTGAAAACTGCCGCCGATCAGGTTCGTGAAAAATTACAGACGGCCGGGGCCAGGCAGATTATTGCGTATACGGATGAAAATTCCTGTGGCGATTCCAGATGGCATACGGGTCACGAGTTTATGCGTGAGAATTATGTCTTTTTGCTGGAAAAACTTTTGTCGACACCTGAATTGGGTCTGGTGCTCAAACCAAAAGTGCCTTCAACATTGCGCCAACGCCTGGGGAATGTTGCGGAACTGCTTAAAAAAGCGGAGCAGACCGGGCGCTGTTATATATTTGAGGAGGGTACTGCTCATGGGCATTATCCCCCCGCCATTGCCGCATTAGCCGCCGATGTGGCCATTCACGGGCATTTATGCGCGTCAACGGCTGGGCTCGAATGTGCGTTGACCAAAACTCCGACACTTCTTCTTGATCGCGAGGGATGGTCGGTCAGTCCCCTGTATGATCTGGGTGTTGGCAAGGTGGTGTTCAACGATTGGACCTCTTTGTGGAAGGTGTTTCAGGAACATCAGAAAAATAATGACGGTGTTCCCGGTTTCGGAGACTGGTCATCCATGCTCGACCGGTTTGATCCGTTTCGGGATGGAAAAGCGTCGCATCGGATGGGGACTTATATCCAGTGGTTGATAGAGGGTTTCAAACACGGGCTCCCGCGCGACACCGTTCTCTCGGATGCCGCCGAACGCTATGCCAAACAGTGGGGCGCCGACAAAATCATTTCAATTTCATGAAAGAAAAAAAACTTTTTAAAGTCTGTCACGAGCTTCGCGACCGTTGGCCGAATCTGGCCCTGATGGCCATTGGTTGGATGCATTTCACCAATGCGCGCCAGAGTGTGACTGAAAAAATTCTGGTGGGCAAAAAGGCCCCCGGAGTATTTTATAATGTGGCGAGGTGTGGCTGGATTTTATGGAAAGGCCTTTCTGTTTTTTGTCTCGTTTTATTTTTGCGTTGGGATTTGCGTTGTGAGAGAAAAGCCCTCGCCCAAAAAAGATTCGAGGTGATCGGAAAAACCTGGTCGTTCGGGCCCGATTCTTCAAAAGAGACTCCTGATTTTTATTACGGCAATCTGCAGGAAAAATTGGCCAAAGAGGGTCTGAATTTTCTTCTTCTTTGTGGTAACGTGCAAAGAAAAGAGTGGCGCCGTTTTGCCAGGGGTCATGTTCGAACAGAAGGATTGTGCCGCCTTCCGGAATTATGTCTTGTCTCTCCGGTTGATGTTTTGAAATCTGTTTTGTTGCAGATAAAAACCTCTTTTTTTCTTTTGAAAAAGAGTCGCCATGAAAAAGATCTTCTTGCTCGCACCGTTTTGGAATGGGCCGCATGTGATGTTTTGAGGCAACAGACACTTTTCAACATGCTCCACTATTTTCTGGCGAAGAGTGCGGTTGCCCTATGGCATCCTCAAGCCTTTCTGACTTTTTATGAGGGACACGCGTGGGAGAAATGTATCTGGAAAGGGGTCAAAGAGATCTCGCCTGGTTGCAAAACATTCGGTTATCAACACACGGTGATCATGCAGAGGGCCTCTGATCTTCTTGTCCCCGCGCCAGATGGAAACTTTCCGACGATGCCCGATGTTGTTTTGTGCAGTGGACAAAGAAGTTTTGAAATGATGGGAGGTAAGGCCAATCATCCCCAAACAAAATTTGTCGTGTTTGGTTCCTTCAGAGCTGGCAAAACTTCCGGTGTTAAAATGGCAAAAGCTCCTCCCTCTCTGCGCCGCACTGTGCTGGTCACCCCCGAGGGACTTCTTCCCGAGGCGGTTTTACTCTTTGATGCGGCGATGATGGTGGCGAAGAATTTGCAGGATCACCGGTTTATCTTTCGCTCACATCCGGTTCTCCCTTTTGAAAGGGTCCGGCCCCATTTGAAAATCGACCCGGCAACCCTGTCGAATATCGAAATTTCGACCAAGCCCTCCATTGAAGAGGATTTTGACCTTGCCTCGGTTCTCCTCTATCGTGGTTCCTCCGCCGTTTTTTATGCGATTTTGAAGGGGTTAAAGCCCTTTTATTTTCATCGACAAGACCTGGAAGTGATTGATCCGGTATTTGAGTTAACATATTGGAAAATATATGTTAATTCTGAAAAAGAATTGGGTGATGGTTTGAAGGACTACGAAAAAACCGACATTGAAAAAAATATCCTGGCATGGCAGGTTGCTGAAAAATATGTGAAGGATTACAACATCCCCGTGGAAAAGGGATCGATTGATTTGTTCCTGGCCTCCATGCAAATTTCAGAAAGGGCTTCAATATAATGCGGTGTCTGATACTGGGCTACGGTTATATGGGAAAAATCCGCCACAAGATTCTGGCGGAACGTTCCGATATAAAAAGCGTTAAAATCTACGACCCTCAAATCGATCCCGTGAAGGAAAATATCAGGGAGCTTTTCTTAAATCCGTCCGAAGAAATTGCCTGGAATAATTTCGACGCTGTTTTTGTCTGCACCCCCAACAATGTGACGGCCCAATATGCCATTCTGGCGCTGAAACATTGTGGCAACGTTTTCTGTGAAAAACCCCCCGGCCGAAACTGGGAAGATTTTTTGGGCATTGATGAGGCGGCACGGGCCAGACCCGATCGCGTGCTGGTATTCGGTTTCAACCATCGTCTCCATCCCTCCATCAAGGCGGCCAAGGCGATGGTGGGTGAGGGTGGGCTGGGCAACATTTTGTATGTGAAGGGGACCTACGGCAAATCGGGAGGCTCTCATTATCGTGAGAGCTGGAGAAACAATCGCGAAATTTCGGGCGGCGGCATTCTTCTCGATCAGGGGATTCATATGCTCGACCTTTTCGGCCATTTTTTGGGTTCGCTGAAACTGGTCGACAACGTTTTGACCGATGCTTTCTGGAAATGCGGTGTGGAAGACAATGCCTTTGTTCTGCTGAAAAATTCGGAGGGGATTCCGGCTTTTCTTCATTCTTCCGCCACGCTCTGGAAGCACACGTTCCAATTGGAAATCGGTTTGAGAGACGGCTATCTGCTAGCCAGTGGTCTGCTCTCCAAAACGGGAAGCTACGGACGCGAGCAGTTGGTGATCGGCAGACGCCAGTTTGAAGACGAAGCGGCCGCACTAGGCAATCCGCGTGAAGAGATGATCTATTTTGATCGCGACGATTCGTGGAAATTGGAAGTCGATGATTTTATTTCTGCCGTTCACGAAAAAAGACCGGCCACGCACGGAACACTGGATGAGGCCCGGCAGGTGATGTCATTGGTGAATGATGCCTACCAAAAGTAGATAGCGGTGGGGGTTGTCAGGGAGGAGCGTCATCAAGGCTTGGCTTTGCCAAGCCGCGAAGCAAACTCGAAGAGTTTGCGGAGTAGGGTAGACGCTCCCCCTGACTTTAGCTAGCATCCGGCTTTGCCGGTGCGAGCGAATAGAAAGGTTGATGGATATGCAATCGATACAGACCAGTCATGTTTTTTCGCTTTCAGAAGTCAAACCGTTGGAGGGGCTCCTCCGTTACCGTGAATTTTGTCTGAACGCGACGAAGAAGGCTTTGGCAAAAGGGGCAACGCGCCGGAATATTTCGCCGATCAATGGCGTTTCAATGGAACCATGGGGGAATATCGGCGGGCTGGAATATCTTCGTTGCCCGGCAAGCGGGAGTCTTTTTCTTGCAGAGGTTGCAACGAGTGAAGTTTGGAAAAAACTATTGGCTGAAGTGGCGCAATTCCGCCGCTCCCCTCAAACATTCCATGCGGATATCACGAAGTCGCGCACAGAGAATGTTTTTGAACCAAAGCTTCACTGGATTCAAAGTACTTTGCGGGTTGAGGGCGTGCATCGCCCAAAAATTTTGGAAGTGGCTACTCCTCCCAGCGGCTTTACTGCCATGATTCAATCGCGCGGCGGTTTTGGCGAGATTTTGTCGGTGGATGAAACAGATCTGAGCCAAGGGAAACCTGCTTTTGAAAAGCTTGATGCCGCTCTTCTTCTGGAATCGCTCGATCGTGTGAATGATCCTCTCGCTCTACTGAAAAATGTTCATGATTCGCTTGCCGATCAGGGATTAATCTTTGTCACCGGCCTGGTGTCATCGGGTTTTGATATGATGATTTTGGGGTCCAACAATGCCTACCTGTATCCTCCGGATCGGGCCAACTGTTTCAGCCTTGAAGGATTAAAAGCCCTGATAACCAAAGCCGGGTTCCAACTTCTGGAAGTCAGCACGCCAGGGGTGCTGGATGTTGAAATTGTAAAGTCCCATCTGAATCATAATCCGGATACTTCTCTTTCTACTTTTGAAAAAAAACTACTTGGGGCCGATAGAGTAACTCACACAGCTTTTCAATCTTTTTTACAACAATCAAACATGAGTTCTTTTGCTAGAATCGTGGCGAGAAAAACAAAATGCTAAAATTTTTGGCCAAATCCATTTATGAGCCGGTTCGATTTCAAAAAATGCGGTGGAGTGTGTGGCGTAAATTTCGTTGTTTTCTTCCCAGTAGCACCATTATTGCAACTCCCAAGTTCATCAAGATCGGCAAAAATCTGGCTTTGGGAAAATTCTGCCAAATATATTGCCAGGATCCGGAAAAGGGGAGTGTCCTGGAGATTGGCAACAATGTCAGTTTGAATTCAAATGCCATGATTATCGCTAACGAAGGGGGAAAAATTTATATTGGTAATGATGTTTTGTTGGGTCCCAATGTTGTCTTGCGCGCTGCCAACCATTCTTTTGAGTCAAAAAATATCCCCATCCGTAGTCAGGGGCATAAGGGCGGGACTATTGTGCTGGAAGACGATGTCTGGCTGGGTGCCGGAGTCGTTGTTCTGCCTAATGTGCGCATTGGCAAAGGTTCTGTCGTTGGAGCTGGCAGTGTTGTGACAAAAGATATTCCCCCTTTTAGCGTTGCAATGGGTGTCCCGGCGCATGTTGTTCGGTCTCGATGATTTTAGATACACAAGAGAACGTAAAATGATCAAAAAAATAAGACGTTTTTTTGAGTTGGTGCAAAAAAGGCAATTATGGAGCCTTTTGTATATGAGGATCTGTCTTTATAAACTTCGTGAAATCAGAGGCCACTTTTCACTTTTGTTCCATAAACTTCTTTATCATAATTTTTCTGTTGGAAAAAACGTGAGGTGTTGGGGAAAGATCATTGTGGGAATGAGTGAGGATAGCTTCATTACTCTTGGAAATAATATTCGCATGGCTTCCGATAACAAACGTTCCGGTATTGCCCTTTTTTCGCATTGTAAATTTCGCACATTTGCCAATGGAAAAATTGTTATTGGGAATAATGCCGAGTTAAGCGGGGTATCCATTACTTCCCGCAAAAAGATTGTCATTGGCGATGGAGCAATGCTGGGCCCCAATACGATTATTGTTGATTCTGATTTTCACAAATTTTGGCCTCCGGAAGAAAGAGCTCTTGGAGCCGGTTTTGAAGAAGATAGAGAGGTGATTATCGGAAAACAAGTCTATGTAGGTATGAATTCGATTATTTTAAAAGGTGTGAATATTGGGAATCATTCCATTGTTGCAGCGGGGAGCGTTGTCTCTGGGGTTTTCCCTGCAGATGTTGTGATCGCAGGCAATCCTGCCCGTGTTGTGGGTAAGCGACCATGAAATTTTCAGAAGCACTTCAAATCACAAGACTGCGCCATTCCTTTGATGGAACAATGTGGTGCCTTGCCTCCTATAATCCGTTTGTTCTAAAAACTTTTCTTCAGGCCCATTTGATAAAAAATTCGGAAAAAAATCAGATGTGTTATGAGGTGAAGAATTTTGATTATGATGTATTGCGGCGTGCTCTTGAAGAAACTTCTTCTGATGATAAAAGAGCTGATCCGGCAGTGCTCTCTTTGATGTGGGAAGATTTTATCCCTGCCTTGGGCTGGAGAAGCAGACAGTCTGGATCCGCCAGGCCTGATTTGATTTTGGAGCCTTCAGAAGCGTTGTGTTCCTCCATTGTTCAGTGGGGAGAAGATAGAAGTAAAATCGGTGGATTATCGATTGTGCTTTTACCTCCTCTCTCGTGGTTGCCGCCAACGGGTGGAGAACCTTCGTTTTTGCTGGATTCCAATCATATCGAATTAATGACATGGCGTACAAAATTTTCCCAGGATTTGAAAAAAAGAGGCATGTTTGTTTTTGATTTGGGTCAGCCCAAACTCAATCTTCGGGATATGCTCTCTTCCGGTTCTCCCTGGGCCCTGGAGGAGGCTCGGGAGATTTCTTCCAAGATTGCTGCGATGATTGCCCCTTTGAGTGCCCGGATTAAAGCCATTGTTGTGGATTTGGATAATACGCTGTGGCAGGGGATTTTGGAAGATGGCTCTGCACTGCAGAATGCGTCGGAAGAATCATGGAATCATAAACCCTATCACGTTTTCGCCTCCATGCTTTTGTCCCAGAAAAAACGGGGCATTTTTCTTGCCTGCTGTTCCAAAAATGATCTGGGTCTCGTTCAGGAAAACTTCTCCAGGTTAAACAATGCAATGTCTTTGGAAGATTTTAATGCAGTTGTAATCGATTGGAGTTTAAAGTCAGCCGGTATCGCCCATATTTGTGCTTCGCTCAACATTCTCCCGCAGAATGTTCTTTTTGTGGACGATAATCCGGCTGAATTGTTGGAGGTTCAAAATAAATTTCCCGAAATCATCTGCCTTAAAACACCCAATGAAAATGAAACGCAGGAATGGCTCGATTTTTATGCCCAGTTCAAGGAGATTTGTTTTCGACCCTCTGCTGCATCTTTGGAAGATACTATTCGAGTCCAGGATAAACATGCAGTAGAGCGAAAGGCGCTTTCTTCCCATGCGGGCGGAACTTCCCTGAAAGAATATCTCCGTTCTTTAAAGCTTGTTTTGGAAGTGCAGCAAGGGCTTTGGGAAGAAAAAAGGACGCTCGATTTGATCAATAAAACAAATCAGTTTACTCTCAATGGCAATCGTTACACTCCCTCCCAATTTTTAGAACTTCGCAAAGACAATAGCGCTTGGTGCTTGTCAGGGAACCTGACAGATATTCACGGTGTTTTTGGAACGATTGCCGTGATGTGCGGCCATCAGACTTCGGAAGCGATTTTTATTGATGCCATGGCTGTCAGCTGTCGGGCCTTTGACAGAAATGTGGAATACGCTTTTTTGCAGGCCTTGTTGCAGATCAAAAATTGCAAAAAAATCGTGTTTGTGGTCAAGGAGACTCCGCGTAATGCCCATGCGCGCAAATTTCTTGAATCATTGGCTTTGTCGTGGGAGCAAACAGAGCTTTTGGATATTCCCTCTTTGTTGGGGGTTCTTGAAAATAAATGTTCAGAAGCCGGAACAAAGGTGGTGATTAGATGAGTCATGCTATTGAAGAGAGATTGGAAAAGCTTTTTAAAAATATTTTTCCGGAGCCGCTTCATCCGGAAATTCGTCAAATCAGTCAGATGAATTCCGTGGAATGGGACAGTTTGATGCATCTAAATGTAGTGCTGTCTTTGGAAGAGGAGTTTGGGGTGCAACTCAATGATGAGGATGCCCTGGATGTCAATTCCTTTGACAGCGCTGTTGCCGTTATTAAAAGCAAGCTGGGAACTCAGTCATGAAAATGGGAGAATCCAAATCGTTTTGTGTCATGATTGACCAGAAATTGGTTCAATCCTTTGCCGATTTTTCCGGCGACTACAATCCTATTCATGTTGATGCGGGTGTGGGTAGTCGCTCTGAATACAAGGGGTGTATTGCGCATGGTGCCCTGTTATTGTCATTTGTTTCCAGGATGCTTGGCATGGAATTGCCGGGCCCCGGTTGCGTGATCCTTCGCCAGGAGGTGCAGTTCCCAAAGGCATTAAAGGCCCCCGCTGAAATTTTGGTCGAAGCAAAACTCGTTCATTTTAATGAGGAAAGAAAAGATGGCAAAGTGGAAGTGACCGTTTCCAGTCATCAGGGAACACATGTGTTAACCCATGTTTATTTCATGCTTCATCATCAAACTTCCGAAACTTTATCAATAAAATCCCTTCCTGATGTCGGCAATGTTTTCCCAAAACCAAAAAAAGAGGGTGGTGTTAATAAACTGCTTATCACCGGTGGAACAGGTGGGGTTGGGGCCGACATTGTGAATATTCTGAGCCAACATTATGAATGCCTCGTGATTTCCAGACGCCCTCTGGAAAACAAAAAAAAAGTTCATTTTTGCAAATTGGATCTTGAATCGGAAGAGAGCCTTCGTTCTGTTTTAAGCGATTTGAATCCCGCAGATTTTTGGGGCATTGTTCACATGAGTTCTCTCGTTCCTGTTGAACGCCGTCTTTTGGGTTCCATCGAAGAGATGAAAAAACATTTCCACCATTCTGTTGAATTGCCCCTCTCTTTTGCCGGGTGGGCGAGTCAAAATCAGTCCAATGTTCATAGAATGATTCTTTTGGGGTCGACTGCAGGTTCCAAACATTTGGAAAAGTCGATGCCCGGGTATTCTCTGGCAAAATCATGCATGGGACCTCTGGTTCAGTTGCTGGCGCCGGAATTAAGTCGTCTTAAAATCACAATCAATGTTGTTTCCCCTGGTTTTATACCCGCCGGAATTAATGCGGGAACCCCGGAGCGCAAACAAACGGCTCTGGCAGGTATGACGCCGACCGGCAAATTGACCTCTCCAAATGATATTGCCTCTGTTATTACCTTTCTTTTGTCTCCCGAGGCTTCCCAGGTGAATGGTTCCAATATAACCGTGGACGGCGGCATTCTGTAATACAGAAGTATTTGAAAATGGATAAACTGACCATCATTTTTCCCACGAAGAACCGGCATCATTTTCTTAAAATGGTTTTGGAATATTACGCCCAAAACAAATGCCAGTTTCCCATCGTTATCGGGGATGCCAGCGACAAAGAAGTCTTTGAGCAGAATCGCCGGCTTGTGGAAGGTCTCAAAGGTCGGTTGAATATCGATCATCAGGCACATCCCCTGCAATTAAGTTCACAAGCTTCTGTGGTGCGCTCTCTTGAAATGATAAAGACGCCTTATTCTGTTTTCTCCGGAGACGATGATTTTTTTGTTCCTGCCTGTTTGCAAGAATGCGTTGATTTTTTGGATGAAAATCCGGATTATAATTTGGCCAGCGGCGAATTTTTGATGGCCTATGTAAAAAGAACACCCCAAAGTCGGTATGAAATGGATAAAATAGTATTTGGGGATTTTCGCAGATCCGTCTTGGATAATTCAGCACGCGCTCGGCTGATTCAGAGTTATTACCCACGCCAGGTTATCAATACATTTTCAGTGCAAAGAACCAAAAATATTCTTCACATGTATAAAAAAATACTTCATGCGGGTTTGGATGCAGATATGTATGGCAATATCTTGTGTGAAGTGGCCGCGAACGGATTGAGCCTCATTTACGGAAAAGAAATGAAGCTCCCGAGGCTTTATATTGTTGCATTAAAACATGGGGAGCAATTGTATCAATCTCGTGCGGCGGGTTTGAATTCGATTTCCCGCATTACATTCGAATATTGGCCTCTTTATCTGAAAAAAGTTATTCAATTATTGACAGATGCTTTGATGGAAAAAGATTCAATACCGCTTGATGAGGCGCAGTCCATTGCGGAAACATGCATTCTTTATTATCACACCAATGTTTTGATGCTCGGTTATCCTACGGATGTTTTAAAAGAACATGGCATAACTTTTGTTTCGTCACAGCACGGCATAGGCCGGCTCCTTTTTAATAAAGTCGCCGCCAGATTCCCTTTTTTAAAGAATTTAAAGCAGCGTTTGCGTCCATCTAAAGCTGCTTTGCCAAATCTTCTGAATCCGAAGTCGCCTTATCACGCAGACTTTATGCCAATTTACAGTTCTTTTGAAAAATAATTGCCTATGAGTGACAACCTTTCTTGCCCCCTTTGTCTGGCTTCTCAAACTCCCAAAAAGGAAAAAGAGCGTGTTTACAAGACGCATCATCCCTTGTTTGCCTCCTGTCAGATTGTTTTTTGCGAGGCTTGTAAAAGCGGCTGGGTTTCCAATCCGCCAGATGGAAAACTTTTGCAGGAATATTATGACATCGAGAGCAATAAAGTCAGTTCCTTTTTTGGGTTTACAGTAAAACCACTTTTGACGCTGGAGCGTTGTCAATCTCTGGCGCGATGGCGATTTATTCTGGATGCTGTCCGGAAGGCAGGAAGAAAAGATTTTTTAAACAAGTTTTCTGTTTGCGACATCGGTGCCGGATATGGTTGCACGCTTGAAGTGGGGAGATATCAGAAGTTTGATTTTGATTTTTTTGCGTTTGAGAAATCGAAAACACTGCGCCAGCATATTACGGCGTTGGGAGGGACGGTGTCCGGTGATCTTTTTGAAACAGAAGAAAAAAAACAATTTGATCTTGTTTGGGCGAGCCATATTTTGGAACACTATGCCGACCCCGATATTTTTATAAAAGAAATTAAACAGCTGATGAAGTTGGAAGGGCTTGGTTTTGTGGAGGTTCCCTTTCTCGATTGCGAATATAAAACCAATTTGACCGAACATCTTCTCTTCTTCACCATGGATGGATTGCAAAAAGTCCTGGAACGCAATGGTCTGAAAATTTTATCTCTCGATTCCGTGGGGCTTTCGCGGGAAAAAACAAAAATGATTTTTGAGCAATATCCCAAAAACAGGCATTCCTGGCACAACAAGGCAAAAAGGGCCCTTTCTTCCATTTTTGTTCGCAAAAATCTTGCAACCGATCTGCAAAACAATGCTGTGTTTGATGAGTGGGGCATGGAAGCTTATGGCGGAGGAGATCGATGCTGGATTCGTGCCGTTTTTTCGAAAGGGTGTGACGCATGAACAAAGAGCGCTTCACCCACTATCTTAATAAAATCCGTTATGACTATCTGATGTCGATCCAGTGGTGGCTTTCCGGCGCCATTGCTCCCAGACGAACGGTTCGCTCACGCAATCTGCGCTTCACGCTTCCGTGCAATAACTGGATCACGCATCACCGTTGGAAAAATTACAACGCCAAGGAGCCGATGACGCTCGACTGGATCGATACGGTGGTCAAAGACGGCGATCTCTTTTTTGATATCGGCGCCAACATCGGTGTCTACTCTCTTTACGCCGCTTTTCGACATCCCAATCTGAAGGGGATTGCTTTTGAACCGGAATACTCCAATCTCCACCTCCTCAAAGAAAATGTTATGAAGAACAATCTGGAAAAAAGGGTTGAGGTCTTCGGTGTGGCTTTGGGCAATAAGGTCGGTTTAAGCTATTTGCATATCCAGGACCTTCAGCCCGGCTCCGCCAAACACACCGCTTCTCCCAAACTCTTGAAAAAAACAGTGGAGAAGTGTCCCGTCCTCTGGAGGGAAGGAGTTTGCACTTATACGGTCGATCTTTTCTGCCGCGAGAAAAATTTGAAACCCAACTGCATCAAACTCGATGTCGACGGCAATGAACCCGAAATCCTGGAGGGGGCGAGAGAAACTCTTTTGTCTCCGGAACTCCGTTCAGTTTTGATCGAGAGCTCCGATATCGATTCGGTGCAGAATTTTTGTGAACAAGTATTGAGGGATTCCGGCTTTAGGCGCGCCCGCCACGATCCGAAAGAGCGTTTGGAAATGTGGGTGCGCAAATGATGATGTTGAACTCCATTAAAAAAATGGCGGCGAAGATTCTCTTTACACCGGTCGACACTTCAACACGCCTCCGTGAAAAATTGCTGGGGCAGAAAATCCAGACACGCAATCACTACTATCTGATGAAAATGTTTCGTCTTCTCTCAAAACAATATCTCATAGATTTTGATTATCCCAATCCGCTCGACCCCGCTTTAAGGCTGAAACTGAAACTCGATTTGTGTCAGAACACGCAGCAGTGGCTTTTTCGTTCTGGCGGAAGTTATGAAATGGCGTGGATCAAAAAAATCGGCCAGGGTTTGAAGACAGCTGATGCGTTTGTCGACATCGGCGCGCATGTCGGTGTCTTTGCTTTGACTCTGGCCCAGGCACATCCTTCAAAGCGGGTGATCGCAGTAGAGGCCAATACCCAAAATTATGACCGGTTGGTCGACAATATTGGCGCAAATGGTCTGCAAAATGTGAAGGCGGTCCAGGGAGCGGTGGCCCTGCAAAAAGGAAAGGCCCGGTTTTATTTCAATCCGATCAACGACGGCGGGGGATCTCTTCTGCCGTTTGAAAAATACAAGACCGGGGGGATCAGCCTTGATGCAAAAACATACCAGACGCAAAACGCCAATTTTATCCCATCAGATGAGGTTTTCACCTATCGTCTGGATGATCTGATCACAGAGAAAAGTGTCGTTAAAATAGATGTCGAGGGGAGCGAAATGGAGGTATTGACGTCTGGCGAGGGTTCTTTTAGTAGAGGATGGGTTCAAATGGTGGTGATTGAGGTCGGGAACGAGATAACGCCTGAGGTCCTGGCCTGGTTTGATAAAAAAGATTTTGATTGTTTCACTCTGGAAAATCCAAAGCCGATCCAACAAGATGGCGATTGGGGTTCCAAAATAGGTTACGGCGGCCGCATGCTCATTGCCAGCCCAAGGAGATAAAATGACGTTGAAGAAAAAAATCAGAAATCGCGACATCGTTTTCGGTGCCTGGACTTCGTTGGCTCATCCGCAGATCACCGAGATGTTCGCCTCCATTATGAAGCCCGACTTTATAGGCATCGATATTGAACACAGCACGATTAATCACGGAGAATCTCAAAGAATCATTGCGGCAGGACAAGCCGCCGGGGTTCCGGTTTTGCCGAGAGTCGCCTCGCACAACGGCGAACAGATCCGCCGTCTTCTCGATTCAGGCGCCGACGGTCTCATTGTCCCGATGGTGAACACGGTCGAAGAGACAGGGCAGATCGTCAACTGGTGCAAATATCCCCCGGTGGGTAAAAGAGGTTTCGGCATCGCGCGCGCACAAGGATACGGCGCCACGTTTGCGGAATATACCTCCATTTGGAATGAGAAATCAGTTTTGATGATCCAGGCCGAATCGATTCAGGCGGTTGAAAATATCGACAAGCTCCTTGAAAATGAGCAGGTCGATGGCGTAATGGTCGGACCCTACGACATCTCCGGCTCTCTGGGAATCCCCGGAAAACTGACCGACCCCAAAGTGGTCGCGGCGAGCAATCGCGTGGTGGACGCCTGCAAACGCCACGGCAAGGCCTGTGGCACACAGATTACCGAACTCCCCGACGCAGAAAAAATCGGCAAGGCAGTCGATGGTGGTTACACATTTATTGTTCTGGCCTCCGATATTTTTCTTTTCTGGCACTGGTCGGCACAGATGAGACAACTCAAGGAGAAATTTTTATGAACACGCCGATACTGACACTGGAAGATCGATTTCGGTTGAAGGAAAAAGTGGCGGTCGTCATCGGCGGGGCTGGTTTTATCTGTTCCTCTCTGTCGAAGGCCTTTCTCGAATCGGGAATGAAAGTGGCGATTCTCGATCAGGCCAAAGAGCCTCCGGCCGATCTCTCCGGCAGAGTTCTTTTTTTAAGCGTCAACGCCACCTCCAAAAGCGATTTGCTGGCCGCCCGTGAAACAGTGCTCAAAGAATATGGAAGAGTCGATCTCCTGTTGAATGGCATCACCGCCAACGCACCGACACCTTTTTTGGAAATCGGCGAAGAGGAGATGGACCGGATTTTGGGTGCCAACGTCAAAGCGGTCGTTCTGGCCTGCCAGGTGTTTGGAGAAACGATGGTGAAAAATAAATCGGGGAGCATTATCAATTTTGCCTCGGCCTCTTCGGGGCCGCCGCTCTCCAAAGCCTTCATCTATTCCGCCGCCAAGGCTGGCGTGATGAACATCACTCAAAATCTGGCGCGCGAGTGGGCGCCATTCAATGTGCGCGTGAATGCATTGCGGCCCGGGTTTTTTCCGACCGAGTGGAGTTTGAAACATTTTATCGATGAAGAACGCAAAGCAAAGATCATGGGCCACACGCCAATGAAGCGCTTCGGCAAACCCGAAGAGCTGGTGGGGGCTGCGCTCTGGCTCGCCTCTGATGCGGCATCGTTTGTGACCGGCTCCATTGTCTCCATCGACGGTGGATTTACCGCAATGACGATATGAATAATAATAAAAATAAAAAAGTGGTGGCCATTACAGGTGGGTCGAGAGGGATCGGACGCGCGATAGCCGAATTGTTTTCGGCCAAAGGTTTCTCCGTTGCGGTCTGCTCGCGCTCTCCCAGAGAGACAACACTCTCCTCCGATATTTTTCACATGCAGGTCGATGTTCGCAAAAAAGAGGAACAGAATCGTTTTGTGGCCGAGACGGTGGAACGCTTTGGCGGATTGCATGCGTATGTCAATTGCGCCGGGGCTTCGCGCTGGAGAGAGATCGAAAAAATAGACGAGGCTTTCGTTGCCGAAATTATTGAGACCAGTCTTTTGGGAACTTTGTGGGGTTGTGCCGCCGCGGCATCGGTTCTTTCCAAAGAGGGTGTCATCGTGAACGTTTCGAGTCTGGCCGGAAAACGGGGTTCGGCCAACAACAGCGCCTATTGTGCCGCCAAGTTTGCCGTCAACGGCATCACGCAGTCGCTGGCAAAAGAGCTGGGGCCCAGAGGCATTCGCGTCAACGCGGTCTGTCCCGTTTATGTGGAGACCCCCTACATTTTAAATTCGCTCGAAGAAAAATCTTCACCTGCTGGTGGAAAATCGGTGCGGGAATATCTCGATCTTTTTGCCAAAACGCAAACAGCCCTGCATCGTCTGCCGACAGAAGAGGAAGTGGCCGAGGTGGTCTTTTTTCTGGCAAGCAGTCAGGCCTCCGCGATCACCGGCCAGTGTATCAATGTCGACTGTGGAGTACTCCCACAATGAAAACGTCCAACGTCAAAATTGCCGCCATAATACCCGCCCGCATGGCTTCGGCCCGTCTGCCGGGAAAACCTCTGCTCGAGATTGAAGGTTTGCCGATGATTGAGCATGTGAGACGCAGAGTTCTTCTGTCCGGCGCATTTTCCGATGTGGTGGTGGCCACCTGTGACAGGGAAATTGCAGAGGTGGTGGAGAAAAATGGGGGTCGCGTAATGATGACCTCCATTGCGCACAAAGTGGCGACCGAGAGAATTGTGGAGGCGATGCAAAATTTGGACTGCACCCATGTGATGAATGTGCAGGGCGACGAAATTCTGGTTTTGCCCGGCGATCTTGCCCAAATGGCAGAGGCCATCCGCGCCAATCCTTCTGGGGCATCGGTCTGGAACGCCATCGCCAGAATTACAGAACCGAAAGATTTGATGGATACGGCCATTGTAAAGTGTGTCGTCTCCAAAACCGACCGGCTTCTTTTTTGTTCCCGTAAATTTTTGTTTTCCGAATCGGTCTTTCAAGTGGTCGGTATTCTGGCTTATCAGAGAAAATTTTTGGAAGAGTTTTCAAAATTAAACCAGACGCCGTTGGAACTTCTGGAATCGGTGGAGCAGTCGCGCATTCTGGAGCACGACATGACGATTCAGGGAGTCCGCTTTGAAAAAGGCTACCCCGGCATCAACACACCGGTGGAGGCCGAAACGGTGAAACTTATTTTGAAGGAAGATCCGATCCAGCGATCGATCTTGTTGTCATTGCGAGCGTAGCGAAGCAATCCCGGGATTGCCACGGCCCCTTTGGGGCCTCGCAATGACAGTGAAGGAAATTTTATGACACAAAAAACAGTCTATGTGACCCTTTCTGAATTTTGCAAAAATGATGAAACGCCGCGTCGCATTTTGAAAGAAGCGGGTTACACCATTTTGGAAAATACCTCCGGTCGCCGCATCAAAAAAGAGGAGATGTTCGACGCGCTAAAAAATGCCGATGCGGTGGTGGCGGCGGTCGAACCTTATGAAGCGGAATTGTTGCAGAAGCTTCCCAAACTCAAGGTGATCAGCCGTCTGGGAGTGGGGACCGATGCGATTGATCTGGAAGCGGCAAAAAAATTGGGAATCGAAGTGACAATCACCGTGGAGGAGATTGTCGCACCGGTGGCAGAAATGACGGTGGCGATGATTCTGGGTTTGGTGAGAAACTTTCCCCTGCATGCAAACGATTTTGCAAAAGGGGAATGGAAAAAGCACACCGGCTTTCTCCTCTCCGAATTGAATATCGGTCTGATCGGTTTCGGCAGAATCGCCAGAACCGTGGAGCGTTTTCTAAAACCCTTCGGAACAAAAGTGCGCGTGATGGATCCCTTTGTGAAAAAAGAATCCCTGCCGGAGGGTGTGGATCTCTGCAGTCTGGAAGAATTGCTTAAAAAATCGGATATCGTTTCTCTCCATGCCGCTCGTTCTCCTAAAGAGGGTTTTCTGTTGAGCATAAAAGAATTTTCCCTGATGAAACCGGGAAGTTTTCTGGTCAACACGGCGAGAGGTTATATGGTTGATGAAAAAGCCCTTGAAGCGGCGCTCCTCTCGAAACAGTTGGCCGGTTGCGCCCTCGATGTTTTTGAAGAGGAACCCTATGCCGGGCCCCTGGCCAAATTCCCCAACGTTTTGTTGACACCGCATGTTGGGACTCTGACCCGGGGGTCGAGAACGGCGATGGAGATTCGCTGTGCAGAGAACGTCGTCAATTTTTTTAAAAAACAAGAGGTGTTATGAAAACGAGAGTCATCGAAGAAAAAAAAATTGTGACCAAAGACAAGAAGGGGACGCCCAATGGGTTCGTCATCTCCTTGTGGAAAAATTGGGAAAAATATTTCAAGGCGGAGCCCAAGCAGATCTATATGAATATCTGCACGCCAAAATCGGTAAAAGGGCCCCACCTGCACATGAACCGCTGGGATTATTTTGTCTGCATCCAGGGAAAAATCCGGTTCATCGTCAAATGGGGAAATGAATATGAAGAGGTCGAGGTCGACGCCGACAAAGATCCCTGTTTTAAAATTGTCGAAGTGCCGCCGGCCATCCCCTGCGCCATTCAAAATGTGGGGGAAAGCGATGCGTGGTTTATCAACATGCCCAACCCGGCCTGGCACCCGGAAGATCAGGATGATCATCCCATCTCTTTTGACCACTACGTTTGGAGGAACTTATGAAGGGAATTATACTCGCAGGTGGGTCCGGCACCCGTCTCCATCCTTTGACAAAAGGGATCAACAAACATCTTCTCCCGGTGGGAAAGAAGCCGATGATTTTGCATCCGATCCTGAAACTCCAGGAATTTGGCATTAAAGATGTGCTGGTTATCACCGGGCCGGAATCTTTGACCCCTTTTGCGCAACTTCTGGGAGACGGCAGTGAGTGGGGGATGCGTCTCTATTTTCGCGCACAGCCCAAACCGGGTGGCATTGCGGAAGCCCTGAATCTCGGTCGTGAATTTGTGGGGGGAGAATCCTTCTGGGTTTTGCTGGGCGACAATCTCTTTGGAGAATCTTTGGCGTCGATGCAATCACATTTTCCATTGAAAGAAGACGAGGCCTTTGTTGTCTTGAAAGAGGTTCCCAATCCGGAACAGTTCGGCATCGCCGAGATGAAAGACAATCGCATTGTCGACGTCGTCGAAAAACCGAAAACTCCAAAAGGCAATCTCTGTGTAACCGGTGTCTATGCCTACACACCCAAAGTGTTCGATGTGATCCAAGAAATCAACCCCTCCGCTCGGGGAGAGCTGGAGATCAGCGCCGTAAACCAATTCTACGCCCAGGCTCAAAAACTGAAGCATCATATTTTCAAAGACTGGTGGTTGGACGCCGGAACGATGGAAGACTTTCTCACTGCCAATGAACAGATGAAGGGGACAGAGTCATGAATACGGTTTTAATCACCGGCGGTGCCGGCTTTATCGGGTCCAATTTTGTCCGGTATATTTTGAACAAATATCCCGACTATTTCGTCATTAATCTTGATAAACTGACCTATGCGGGGGTGTTGCAGAATCTTCAAGGGTTGGAGGGCCATGAGAGACATTTTTTTATTCAGGGCGATATTTGTGATCGACGGTTACTGGAAGAGATTTTTTCCGGCCGCTATTTCAATGAACCCTCGGTTTTGGAGAAAAAAGGTGCCGATTTTCCCAAAGAGATTTCGATTGCGGCGGTCATCAATTTTGCGGCCGAGTCGCATGTCGACCGCTCCATCCTGGATCCCGAAATTTTTTTAAAGAGCAATGTCTACGGCACCGGCGTTTTGCTCGATGTCGCAAAAACATTCTGGCAACAGAAAGACGAATCTTTCAAAAAATCATTTCGATACGTTCAGATTTCCACTGATGAGGTGTATGGGAGTCTGGGGCTCA
Organism: Deltaproteobacteria bacterium; assembly: GCA_030648035.1. Taxonomy (GTDB): domain Bacteria; phylum UBA10199; class UBA10199; order SPLOWO2-01-44-7; family SPLOWO2-01-44-7; genus JAUSII01. The sequence continues at coordinate 43,373 of JAUSII010000092.1, forward strand.
ATGATCCGGCCTTCACTGAAACTTCGCCGCTTCTCCCCAACAGCCCTTACGCGGCTGGCAAGGCGGGGGGCGATTGTGTGGTGCGGTCTTATCATGAAACTTATGGCCTGCCTGTTTTGACCACACGCTGTTCCAATAATTACGGACCCTATCAGTTTCCAGAAAAACTTATTCCGCTGATGATCACCCATATTCTCGACAAAAAATCCCTGCCGGTTTACGGCGACGGAAAAAATATTCGGGACTGGATTCACGTTTCGGACCACTGCTCCGGCATCGATGCCGTCTGGCACGAGGGACGTGTCGGTGAGATATACAACATCGGAGGTGAGAACGAATGGTGCAATATCGATATCGTCAACGGACTCTGCGATACCGTTGATGATCTTCTCAAACGCCCCAGAGAATCGCGCACCCTCATCCGTTTTGTAAAAGACCGCCTGGGGCACGACCGCCGCTATGCTCTGGGGATTGGCAAAATAAAAGAACATCTCGGCTGGAAGCCCTCCATCGGTTTTGAACAGGGTTTGAAAGATACTGTTGCCTGGTATTTGGAACATTCCTCATGACAACACCCATCACCGTCCTGATGACGGTTTACAATAACGGGAAATATTTGCGCGAGGCGATTCAGAGCGTTCTGGCGCAGACTTTTCGCGATTTTGAATTTTTGATCATCGATGATGCGAGTCAGGATAATTCGGTGGAGATCATCAAAGAATTTGAAGACAAAAGAATCCGCCTTGTTTTGCAGGAAAAAAATTTGGGACAGACACCCTCGCTCAATCACGGGTTGGAACTGGCGAAAGGGGAATATGTGGCCCGGATCGACGCCGATGATATCGCCCATCCGGAGCGCATTGAAAAACAATTTGAGTTTGCAAAGGCCGCCCCGGCAAATTTTGCGGCCGTTGGCGCCTGTTTCACATTCATTGACAGCAATGGTCGTTCCATTTTTTCGCCCAAGGCGACTTGTGAAGCGACCGATATGGTCTGGCATCTCCTTTTCACCAGCCCTATCGCACACCCCTCCGCTTTTTTGAAAAAAGAGGCGGTGGTTTCTGTCGGCGGATATGATCCCCGCTTTCGATATGTGCAGGACCAGATTTTGTGGACCCGTCTGCTTTTCAAAAATTTTGGCATTTACAATATGGAAGGTCTTCCGCTGATGCAGGTGCGCCTTCATCCAGACTCCGCCACCCATAAGGGAAAAGAGGCGAGAGAAAAAGAGGCGGTGTTAGCGCTGAAAGAGGTTTTGGAATCGCTCTTCGGGTTTAAAATCGACGCCGAAGAGGCCAAAGATTTTCACAATCTGATGACCGGCTCCGCTCCTTTGGACAAACAGGCTAAAGAAAAATCGGTGGCATGGCTGCAAAAATGTTATCAAAAATTATTGCCAACAAAAGCGATCGCTCTTCCGTGGGGGAGAACCCTGTTGCGTCTGGCCCTGTTTGGGAAGAATGTGGGATTCTCTTTGAGACTTCGTTTTCTTTTCTGGGCCGTTCGGGATAACGGGCTGCATATTTTTCAGACCCGCTCTTTGAGTCAAATGTGGCAAGGGCTTCGCTACTTTATTCTCTTGAGGAGAGCGTCATGATCGTTGTCACCGGGATTTCAAGTTTTGTCGGTTTTCATCTCGCTTTGGGTCTTAAAAAAAAGGGGTTTGAAGTGACGGGCATCGTGTCAAAACCTTTGGAAGAGTATTCAGGTACCCGCAAAACAAGGCTTGATCATATTAAAGATCATTGCGCGCTTCGGGTGCTCGATATGACAAATGAGACCGAAATGCGCCGCTTCATTTCAGAACAAAAACCGCAAGTCTGGATCCATCATGCCGGTTTCGCCGTTCAATATGCCTCTCCCGATTACGACCGGAAAATGGGGCATGCGGTGAACGTGGAGCCGCTCTATCCCCTCTTTGAAGCCCTGCATCAAAATGGAGCTTTAGGTGTGATCGTGACCGGCTCTTCCATGGAATATTCGGTCTCCTCCGAGGGAAACAGCGAAACCGATTTTTGTTCTCCCAATACGCCCTACGGACTTTCCAAACTGGCGGAGACATTGACCGCCATGCAACTCTCTTCAAAATATAATCTCCCGCTGCGTATTGCCAGACTCTACATTCCATTTGGCACGTTCGATGCAGAAGAAAAACTGGTGTCGCAAGTGGTGAACCGCCTGAAAAACAGAACCCCCGTCTCTCTGGTGCCACAGAATGTCCAGCGCGATTTTCTCTACATCGAGGATGTCGTCTCGGCTTATGCCACACTGGTGGAAGATTTGAAAAAAGGGGGTGCTGAAATTTACAATGTCTGCAACGGAAGACCCATTTCGATCGGAGAGCTGGCCGAGTTTTTTTCAAAAGCGCTTCAGGCGCCCGCCGATCTGCTTCAGTTTGGAGTCTACTCGGTGCGTGCCGGAGAGGGATTGGCTTCCTGGGGGCGCAATGAAAAATTAAAAGCCCTGGGCTGGAGTCCAAAACCTTTGGAAGAGGGGATTCGAAATTTTCTAAAATGAAAAACCATTCTCATCTCTATTGGAAGCTCATTTTCAAACCCAATCTTTGGGCGATGTCGCTGATGACCGGGATGGCCTTTGTCGTCGCCTTTTTTGGCATGTTGACGATCGGGTTGAGTGTTCCGCTGATCAACATGGTGATGGGTTCGGGGCAGACCGGCCCCGGTCATTTAATAATACTGACCAACCGGCTTCTGATGTATTTTGGTTTTCCATCCGACAGGCAATATCTGGTTTTGATTCTGCTCATTCTCATCAGCGCGGTGGCGATTGTACACAGCATTTTTCTTTTTTTTCAGCAATATGGAACAGCGATTTTTGCCCAGGATCTGTTTGCCAAAACCAAACTTATTCTTCTTGATAAAATTCTTCACAGCCGATTTGCCTATTTCTCCAACCGGGGGCGCGGCGCCATCCTCTACGATATCAATACTCCCGCACAGGCGGTCTATTCCATCGTCGATCTCTTTGGTCGAATGATGGTGAGCCTCTTGCAGGCCCTCGTGATGGTGGGACTCATGATTTATTTTTCGTGGCAGGCGACTCTGGTGATCGGCGTGTTGGCTTCTGTTTGGTGGTGGAAATTGCGCGGTAATCTGGGTACTCTTTCAGCAAAACTGGGGCGCAAAGTCTACGATTCCAACATGGAGCTTGGAAAAGTCGACGTCGATGCCATCGACGGAATCAAGGTGGTGAAGTCGCATGGGCTGGAATCAAAAATATTGGAGACAGAAAGCCGTTTGCTGGAGACACAGCGCGCTCCAAAATTGTGGGTTGATCTGCTGGTGCGCGGCGTAGTTCTGTTGAATGAGGCGGTGGCGGGTCTGGTGGTGATTGCGCTCGGGGTCATGACCCTCGGTCTCCACTGGATTCCAATGTCATTTGCGGAACTGGTGGCTTTTATGATGGCGATTCGCCGCGTTAGTCCTTCGCTTGGCACTTTCAATTCAATGTATCTGCAGTTCAGCAAAGAACTTAAAAATCTTGAAGTGATCGAAGAAATTCTCGAAAAAACACCGCAGGAAATCAGCGGGGGAGAGTCTTTGGGCCCAGTGGAGAAGGTTTCGCTGGAAGAAGTCTCATTCTATTACAAAGAAGACTCGCCGGTTTTGAAAAAATTATCCTTCTCGATGGAGAAGGGGAATATCACGGCCATCGTCGGTTCGAGCGGTGCGGGAAAAAGCACTCTCGTGAATCTTCTTCTGGGATTGTATGAGCCCCTCTCCGGAAAAATTACGGTCGATGGTATCGATCTCAAAAAAATGGATCACGCCTCCTGGCGAAAAAAAGTCGGGTTTGTTTCGCAGGATATTTTTCTGTTCAACGATACCCTCCGAAACAACATCTCTCTCTGGAATAAAAATTTGGGAGAAAAAGAGATCGAAGAGGCGGCCCGTTTGGCTCAACTGTATGATTTTATTGCAGAACTTCCCGAAGGCTACGAGACAAAGGTGGGTGACCGCGGTTTGAAATTGTCGGGGGGGCAATGCCAGAGAGTCGCCATTGCCAGAGAGATTTTGAAACGTCCCCAGATTTTAATTTTTGATGAAGCGACCAGTGCCCTCGACAATCTCACCGAAAAAGCGGTCTATGAAGCGATCTCTTTTTTAAGCAAAGAAGCGATTGTGGTGGTGGTGGCCCATCGTTTGACCACCATCCAGGAGGCCGACCAGATTGTGGTGCTGGAGCAGGGAAAGATTGAATCGCTGGGACAACACACCTCTCTTCTCAAAGAGGGTGGTTTGTATGCGCAACTCTATCAGGAGATAAGTTAAATGCAGAACAAGTTGACTATTGTCATTCCGACCAAGAACCGAAGTCGTTTTTTGGGGAAGTTGCTCCAATATCATTCCGGTATGAATTTTGGCGGGACTATTTTGATCGGGGATGCCAGTGATCCTCTTGAATATCAAAAGGGGAAGGAGATCGTTGAAAGTGCCCAACAAAAACTGAAAGTGGCGCATTATCAGCATACCACCAACACTTCCCTGATCGAGGGGATCAATCTGTTGTTGGCTGAGGTGATAACGCCCTATGCCGTTTTGTCTGGGGATGACGATTTTTTGGTGCCAGGTGAGTTGGATCGTTGTGTGCAGTTTTTGGAGCAGAATCGGGATTATAGTTGTGCTTGTGGACAGCAGACCTATGTTTTTGTCCGACGTCTTTCTGACACCAGTATGAAGGTGGATCGGGTGACGGCCGGATATGTCATGAACCATGAAAATGCCTCTGCGATGCAAAGACTTGTGGAATATGTCAGTCACGGCCGGGCGAACAATACTTTCTCCGTTCAAAGAACGGATGGCATGCGGGAACGCTGGAGAAAGGCATCGGACATCGGTTTGGACACGACCAAATATCATGGATGTCTTCATGAAGTCTCTGTCAATGTTGTGAGTCTTATCCAGGGAAAACAAAAAAAATTTCAAAATCTCTATCATGCCATGTTGCGGCACAATGAAAGAATCGAGGCAACCAGTGTCAGCTGGGATATCCGCTGGATTGAACGCATGGCCAAATGGGACTGGTCCAAAGAAGTGTTGCAGATGCTGGATTGGTGGGCGGTGGAACTGATGGCATTTGAAAAACTGGAGAAAGAAAAGGCGTATGATGTGGCCGAGGCGGTGTTTTTGTCGTGGATGGGTTCTTTCATTACAGATTGCCGCAATTCACTTTTTGAGAAGAATAATTTGGCTCCAAAATACCGCAAAAATTCCAAGGAATACATTTTGCAATCCCTTAAAAAGATGGCCTTGGTTCGGCGTGTCTGGGAACGTGTGCGTGGCGGAAAGAAAATATCGCTCTCTGTTTTCCTGGACAAAAAATCTATGTATTTTGAGGATTTCATGCCTATATACCGCGAGTTAACCGAACAGGGAGTAAGTCAGGAGAGCCGTAAGCATGCCCAATGATCTGATCCGATATTCGAGCCAGTCGATTGATGACGACGATATTAAAGAGGTGATTGCCGCCTTGAAGTCGTCTCATCTGGCGCAGGGCCCCCGTATTGCCGCCTTTGAAAACGCGGTCTCTCTTTTTTGCAGTGCCCCGTTTGCGGTTGCCTGTTCCAGTGGCACCGCCGCTCTGCATATCGCCTGCATGGCCGCGGGTGTGGAACCGGGCGATGAAGTGATCACCTCACCCATCACGTTTGTGGCCTCCGCCAATTGCGCCGTCTATTGCGGTGGTAAACCGGTTTTTGCCGACATCGACCCCGCCACTTATAATATTTTGCCCGAAGAGATCGCAAAGAAAATCACCGCAAAGACCAAGGCCGTTATTCCGGTCCATTTTGCCGGACAGAGTTGCGACATGGAGGCGATTGTGAATGTGGTGAGAAATGCCGAGAAAAAATTCGGCCACAAAATTACGATCATTGAAGATGCCTCGCATGCCCTTGGGTCGAAGTATAAAAAAAGAGCGATCGGTTCCTGTGCTTTTTCCGACATGACTGTGCTCAGTTTTCATCCGGTGAAACACATCACCACCGGAGAAGGGGGGATGGTTCTCACTGCCGACAAAAATCTGGGGAACCGTCTCAAGCGTTTTCGGTCGCACGGGATCACGAGCAACGCAGAAGAACTGGTCTGCCCGGAAGAGGCCTGGGACAAGAGCGAAGCCCAACCTGTATTGAAGACCTGGTATTATGAGCAGAACGATTTGGGTTACAACTATCGCATCACCGACATCCAGTCGGCTTTGGGAATTTCGCAGCTGAAAAAACTTCCAAAATTTGTCCAACGCCGTCGTGAGATTGTGAATCTTTATAATGAGAGCTTCGCCGGAATGAAAAACGTTCAAATTCCTTTTGAAAAATCGTTTTCAGAGAGCAATTTTCATCTCTATGTCCCGCAGTTCGATTTTGAAAAGATGGGGGTGAGCCGGGCTCATTTTATGCAGGAACTTAAAAACAAAAACATACAGACCCAGGTCCATTATGTTCCTGTTTATACCCAGCCTTATTATCGAAAAAAATTCGGCACTGCGTGGGGAGATTGTCCCAATGCGGAGAGTTATTATCAGAAATGTCTCTCCATTCCCTTGTATCCGGCGATGACCGATGAAGAGGCCCGTCATGTGATTTCTGCCGTCAAGGCTCTGGCCAGGGGGAAAAAATGAGCCTCTCTGTCTTGGTCATCGGCTGTGGTTCCATCGGACGGCGACACATCAAAATTTTGAAGCAACAGGGGATTAACGTGTCCGGTTTTGATCTGAACCCCGCTCTTCTCAAGAGCCTTCAGGGAGAGATTCCAGTTTTTGACAATCTGGAGACGGCACTGAAAGAAAAACCATCCGCCTGTTTTGTTTGTACTCCGAACAATACACATATCCCTCTGGCTCTCGATCTGGCGCAGAAAAAAATCCCCTTCTTTCTTGAAAAGCCGCTCTCTCACAATTGGGAAGGGGTGGAGGATCTCATCTCACTCGTGAAAAAAAACAATCTTGTCACGTTGGTCGGATGCAATTTGCGTTTCGTGAAATCGTTAAAAAAAGTCAAAGAGATGATCGGAGAGGGTGTGATCGGAAAAATTCTCTCCGTGCGGGCGCAATGCGGTTTTTATCTCCCCTCTTGGAGACCGCATCTCGATTATCGTGAAAATTACAGTTCCCAGCGTTCTCAAGGTGGTGGAGTGATTTTGGACAATGTGCATGAGATCGATTATCTCCAGTGGATTTTGGGTCGGCCCAAAGATGTTTTCTGCAGGGCGAGAAAGTTGAGCCATTTGGAGCTGGATGTGGAAGATATGGCCGAGATTCTTTTTTCATTTGAAGAGAATGTCTTCGCCCAACTGCATCTCGATTATCTCCAAAAAAGCTATCGCCGCTCCTGTGAATTCATTGGGGAAAAAGGGCTCATCATCTGGGACTACATCAAAAAGGAGACCCGGATTTGCACAGAGGGGAATAATCAGTGGACTGTTTTGAACGACGATATCAATCTGGAATTAAACCAGATGTATATCGATCAGCTTAACCATTTTATCAAATGTCTTCAGGGGGAAGAAAAATCGTGCAACGATGTGGAAGAGGCCGCCTTTACTTTAAAAGTGGCGCTCACATGTCATGCCTCTGAAAAATCTGGAACCATTTTGAACATTCACTAACAAGGAGAAATAGCATGCAAAACAAAATATTCATCATCGCCGAAGCGGCGCAAGGGTATGAAGGAAGTCTGGAGAAGGCCAAGTTGCTTCTGAAGGGGGCCATCGCAAGTGGCGCCGATGCTTTCAAAATACAAATTTTCGCGACAGACGAGCTGGCCCGTCACGATTACAAATATTTTTCCCTTTTTCAAACGCTGGAAATGCCGATGGCATCTTGGGCAGAGCTGATCCATGAAGCCAAATCGAACGGGCTCAAATTTTATGCCGATGTTTTTGGCCTGGAGACGGCACAAAAACTGCATGAGCTGAAAGTGGACGGCTACAAAATCCACTGCTCCGATGTCTCCAATCCGCCTCTTCTCGAATTTCTCTCCAAGACCGGTGCTTCGCTTCTCCTGTCTTGCGGGGGAAGCACGCTGGAGGAGATCGAAAACGCACTCAAAATTCTCTCCAATGGGATCAGCCCTGTCTCTCTCCTGACCGGCTTTCAGGGAGAGCCTTCTCCCCTGGAAGAGACCCATTTGAACCGAATCCGTTTTTTGGCGGAGAAATTTGGTCTCCCGGTCGGACTGCAGGACCATGTGGAAGGGGGATGCGAAGAGAGTTTCCTGATTCCCTATATGGCGATTGGCGCCGGAGCGGCGATTATCGAAAAACATATCACCCTCTCCAGACTGCTTCAGATGGAAGATTACGGATCGGCCCTCACGCCCGAAGAATTCCAGCGGTTTGTCAAGACGATCCGAACTCTCGAAGTGGCGGTTGGCGTCAATGGTTTTGAATTGAGCGCCAAGGAGAATCAATATCGGACTCTAATGAAAAAACATGTGGTGGCCAAGGTCGATTTGAATCCGGGAACTGTTCTTTCCTATGACAATATGGCCCTCAAAAGGACGGCAGAAAATAATGTGCCGCTCTTTTCCAGCGCCGGTCTCGTCGGAAAAAAGACAGCGACTGTCGTTAAAAAGGATCAGATCATTTTGCCGGAGATGCTTTCATGAAATTGATCGCCGCCATTCCCTGCCGCGCGCAGTCGAGCCGTCTGTATGCGAAACCTCTCCAACATATCGATGTGGAGAACAAGGTGACGATACTCGAATATCTGGTGCGGCAGATCCGAATGCAAAAAGAGGTCTCCGATATTGTTTTGGCTGTCGGTGAGGGACCGGAGAATACCCCGTTTCTCGATCTGGCCCAAAAAATGGAGATCAGTGCGGTAGTGGGAGACACAGAAGAGGTGATGTCGCGTATGATTTGCGCTGCCAAAAGTGTCGGGGGTGACACCATTTTACGCATCACCAGCGAATGTCCTTTTATTTATTTCGATACTTTTACGGAAGTATTTGAGCTGCATTGCAAAGAGAAGTCGGATCTGACGGTCATCGAAAATCTTCCTGATGGCGCTTATTATGAGTTGATACAGACCAAAGCCCTTGTCCGTTCGTATGAGATGGGACATCGTGGGGCCTGGGTGACACTGCATATCAAGGAGCACCCGGAGATTTTCAAAACTTTAAAATTGCAACCCCTGAAGGAATTGTGTCGACCCGAGTTGAGGATAACCGTCGATTATCCGGAAGACCTGATGGGGGTTAGGGCTATTTATTCGGCATTAAAAGGGGAAAAACAATTTCCAGCTCTTCGTGACATTATCGGTTTCCTCGATGCCCATCCTGTTGTAAGAGGATGGGTCACTGCGCATGAAGCCGGTGCCGGAAGGATTTGGGATTAGAAAAATATGACGACCGCTCCACAACGTTTTTATCAGCGATTTGGGACTCAAGGTGAGATATTGAGTCTCGATTGGTCCCGCATCACCACGGAAAAATCATCCCTTGGCTTTGAACCGCGCGCAGAAGGGCTCGATGTTTTGTTTATCAACGCCCCCATTCGCGAGTGGTCTTTTCCCAACATCATGCCTATTGGACACGGGTATGTCGGCTCCATTACGGTGATGGATGGCCATCGTCTCGATGTACTCGATTTAAATGCCGAGAGAAAAAAACCGGTTGAAGATGCCGCCGGTTTTATTCCCTGGGTTGAAGCGCGGGTTTTGGAAAAACTGAAACAAAAAAAACCCGATGTGATCGGACTGGGCGGCATCATCACACAATACAGCTGGCTGAAACGGATTGCGCGTCTCTGCAAAGAGACCTATCCCGATGTTCCAATTGTTTTGGGGGGAGGCATCGCCTCGTCCATGCCGGAATTCATGGTGCGGCGCATGCCGGTCGACATCGCAGTGCAGGAAGAGGGGGAGTCGACTTTTTCAGAAGTTTTGCATCGTCTCGAAATGAAAATATCGCTCGAGGGTTTGAAGGGGACCGCCTATCGCGACCCTGCTTCGGGCGAGGTGCGCAACAACGGGTTGCGTCCCTCCATTCAATCTCGTCATATGGGGTTGGATGGTCTCCCGTGGCCTTTGCGCAAAGCATGGCCGGAAGAAGAGGTCTACAAACGCAATCCCGTCGGGCATCTCAACTGGCAGACCAAATGGATCAACGGGGCCTCGACCGATTCCAACCAATATTCGGTTTCGATGATCGCCTCGCGCGGTTGTCCTTATGCCGCGAGCGCCTGCGATTATTGTTACGCCGCTTACCTGGGAAAACTTTATCGGTTGAGAAGTCCCAAAGAAGTGGTCGATGAGATGCAGTTTTTGAAAGAGCAATATGATGTCACCTATATCCATTTTCTGGATGATTTGATGATGACGAATTACAAGTGGGCTCTGGAACTCTGCGAAGAATTACGACAGAGAAAGGCTGCCACCGGTTTTGAAGTGTTGTGGGGCGGCACTTGTCGCACCAATATCATCGCCGACGATGTGATCCGCGCCAAAAAAGAGGGACGCCCACACATGCTCGAGCAGGCGCATGAGGTGGGGATGCGCCAGGCCGGCTTCGGTGTGGAATCGGCCAGTCCCACCATTTTGAAATCAATCGACAAGAGTGGGCAGACGGTGGAAAAAATGGAAATCTGCATTCGGGAAACACAGAGAATCATGGGTTACGCCGATTGTTCTTTCATGATCGGTTCTCCTGGAGAATCGAAACAGACTATGCAGGAGACAGTCGATTTTTGCAGAAGGGTCGGCTTGAAGCCGGAAGTTTTTTTCTTCACTACCGCCTATCCCGGCACCACCTTCTGGCAGTTGGCCCTAGACAAAGGTTTGATTGGCAAGGCGGTGACGGGAGAATTGGGGCCTGCCAACGAAGATGTCATCGAACAATATTTTATCCGTCTGGGAGAACAGGGAGAAGAGGTGCGGACCAATTTCAGCGATCTTCCCGATGAAGAGGTAATTGAATTATCGTGGTGGGCTATCAATGAATTGGGGGCGCAGAACAAAGTGCGCCATCCCCACACCGGAGAGATTCAGGATCGCAAACGGGCCACGGTGCGTGGCGCCAGCAAAGCCGATTTGTAGGAATCATGGCAAATTATTCCAAAAATCTGGAAGCACTGAAACGGGCGAAACAATTTATTCCCGCCGCGTCGCAGGTCTACAGCAAAAGTTACAAATATTTTTGCGAAGGGGCCGCACCCGTTTTCGCCGACCGCGGTTTGGGTTCTCACCTTTGGGATATCGACGGCAACGAATTCATCGACACAATTCTGGGTCTGGGGGCTGTCACCGTCGGTTATAATGATGAACGGGTCAACAACGCCATTCGCCTGCAACTTGAAAAAGGGATGAGTTTTACGCTCCCCTCCATTCTCGAAGCAGAATTGGCCGAGACATTGGCAGAAATTATTCCCTCCGCTGAAATGGTGAAGCTGGTGAAGAACGGTTCCGATGCCACCACCGCCGCTGTCCGTTTGGCCAGGGCCCATACCGGCAGAGAGATGATTCTCACCTGCGGGTATCACGGCTGGCATGATTGGTCGATCGGCCTGACGGAAAAAAATAGTGGTGTTCCCCTCGCTGTTCAAAAACTGACGCAAAAATTCAAATACAATGATTTGGCAGGGCTTGAAAAAAAGTTGGAAGAAAATAAAAATGGAGTCGCTTGCGTCATCATGGAACCGATCCAGTTGGAATTCCCGCAGAGCGGCTATCTTGAAGGGGTGCGCGCGCTGACACACAAGCACGGAGCTCTTCTTATTTTTGACGAAGTCGTGACCGGTTTTCGTTTTCATATTCAGGGGGCACAAGGTTACTTCAATGTGACCCCCGACCTCTCCTGCTTTGGAAAGGGAATGGCCAACGGTGCCGCGGTGTCGGCGGTGGTTGGAAGAAGAGATGTGATGCGGTTGATCGAAGAGGGGGTTTTTATCTCGAGCACTTTTGGCGGTGAGGCCCTCTCTTTGGCTGCGGCTCTGGAGACAATTGCGATTCTCAAAAAACCGGAGTCTTTTGAAAAAATATGGGAGATGGAAAATCTTCTTTTGATAGGTCTGAATGAGACGATTGCATCCCTCGATCTGGGGTCGGTGGCCTACACCTGCCGTTTGCCTGCGCACACCGCTCTCCTATTCAAACCGGTTTCTGAAACTGTTTCAGCCCTCGATATTCAATCCTATTTTCAACAGGAGGTTTTGAAAGAGGGGATTCTCTATATGGGCGTTCACAATTTCTGTCTGGCCCATTCCAAAGAGGATATGCAAAAGATGATTGCCGCCTATTCAAAAACCTTGAAAAAAGTAAAAGAGGTTCTTGGGTCCAAAAATCTGGAGAATCAGATGGAAGGGGCCAAGATCCGCCCGGTGTTTACCCGCAACGAATAAACAAAATGGAATTTGCACTCAAATTATGGTCGACCAACGGCAGCCTCATCTCTGCCGCGCGGGAACTCCATTCACAAAAATATTTCGACCGGATTGAGTTGTATGCAGTTCCAAATTCTTACAGACAGGAGATCTCCAAATGGATAGAGCTGGAGATCCCCTATATTATTCATGCCCCCCATTTTGGACACGGGTTCAATCTCTCTTTGGCTGAAAACTGGGAGAAAAATAGGGAGATGTTCGGTGAGGCGAGACAATATTGCGAAACCTTGAACGCCAAAAATATTGTGGTCCATCTGGGAACAAAGGGAACATTGAAAGAGAGCCTTCGCCAATTAAAAGAGTTGGAATATTCCAAAGTGGTCGTCGAAAATAAACCGCAGATTGCCCTGGATGGAACCACCTGCATCGGCACTTCGCCGGAGAATATAAAAAAGGCGATGGAGACCTGCGACGTCGGGTTCTGTCTCGATCTCTCCCACGCCACCGCCTATGCAACCTTTCATAAAAAAAATCCCTTCGATATTTTAAAAGAGTTCATCGCCTTGAAGCCGTCCCAGTATCATCTCTCTGACGGATTGGTTCAGAATATTCAGGACAAACACATGAATCTGGGGAAAGGGAATTACGATTTGAAAAATATTTTTGCACTGCTTCCCAAAGAGGCACTTATCGTCTTGGAGACACCCAAGACCTCTGATGTCTGTCTTGACGTCTTTGTAGATGAGATTCATTTTATTCGGGAGCATCTGTCATGAAAATTCTATTTTTAGGATATCCCGATTCTTCGCTGATCCCTTTTTTAAAAAGCTTCGGTGACACTGTCACCGTGGTGGAGTCTGACAAAAAAATCGCACCAGAATGGGTTCGCTCGAACGGTTTCGATTTTCTTTTGAGCTACGGCTATCTCCATATCTTGAAAAAAGATATTCTGGGACAGTTTTCAGGAAGGGCTATCAACCTGCACATTGCTCTTCTCCCATGGAACCGTGGAAAGGATCCCAACTTTTGGAGTTTTGTCGAAGGGAGTCCCAAGGGGGTGACGATTCATCTGTTGGATGAAGGGGTCGATACGGGAGATATTCTGGTTCAAAAGGAGATTTCATTTTCTAATCATGAGACGCTTCGTTCAAGCTATGCGATACTTCGCAATGAAATCGAAAAACTTTTTTTTCAAAACTGGGAAAAGATTCGCAGTCTTGCCTGCACTGTCACAAAACAATCTGACGGTGGGAGTTTTCATAAGGCATCGGAAAAAGAATCGCTGTTGCATCTGTTGACGGAAGGTTGGGAGACCCCCGTTAGAAATCTGATTGCCTATGGCCAGAAAAATGAAAATTATCTGGTGCTGGGGAACAGACCGTGGAGCGTCAAAACATTTGAAGAGACTCTTAAAAATTGGTCCGGGCGCTGGCATTTCATTGGGACAAAAGAGGGGTTGACGCTGGAAGCGGTGGAAAAAATAAAACCGAAATATCTTTTTTTTCTCCACTGGTCATGGATTGTTCCCAAAGAGATTTTAAATCGGTTTGAATGTGTTTGCTTTCACATGACCGATCTCCCCTTTGGTCGCGGTGGAACACCTCTGCAGAATCTTATTTTACAAGGGTTTGAGAGAACAAAGCTTTCCGCTTTTCGGATGACTTCGGAAGTGGATGGCGGCCCGATTTATATGAAAGAAGCTCTCTCTTTGGAGGGGAATGCCGATGCCATTTATCACCGCTCCAATCTTCTCTCGGCGCAGATGATCGGACGTCTTGTGGCAGAAAATCCGAAACCGGTGGATCAAACGGGCGAGGTGGTTCATTTTCGGCGCCGCAAACCCGAAGAGAGTGCCTTACCCTTTCTCTCTTCTGCAAAAGAGTTCTACAATTTTATACGGATGCTCGATGCGGAGGGATATCCCAAGGCCTTTGCCGACTTTGGTCCTTTTCGTTTTGAATGGAGTGGGGCTGTGCTAAAGGATGGAGTACTTGAGGCCGATGTGAACTTTAAATTGAAGGAGACCCAAAAATGAAGATACTTGTTGTTGTCGCCCATCCCGATGACGAAGTTCTGGGTTGCGGTGGAACCATGGCCCGTCTTGCAAAAGAGGGAAACGATATTTATGTGGCCATTTTGGGAGAAGGTGTCACTTCGCGCTACGCCAAACGGGAAGAGGCTGATGCCCAATTGCTGAAAGATCTGCACGATCGGAGCCGACAGGCGGTGAAAATTCTGGGAGCCAAAGATCTTTTTATGTCGGGTCTTCCCGACAACCGTTTTGACACTGTCCCTTTGCTTGATGTCGTAAAAATTGTGGAGGATCTGGTTGCCAGGCTTCAGCCCGCTGAAATTTATACCCATCACAGCGGCGATTTGAATATCGATCATACAGTAGTGAATCGCGCGGTAATGACGGCCACACGCCCGCTTCAGGGTGGGATTGTGAAAAACATTTATGCCTTCGAAGTTCCCTCTTCCACCGAGTGGGCTTTCCAGAGATTTGAACCGGCTTTTCGTCCCAATATTTTTACCGATATCTCTTCAACACTCGATCTGAAAATCAGGGCGATGGCCTGTTATGAATCCGAAATTAGGCCTTTCCCTCATCCCCGTTCCGCGGAGGCTTTGCAATCGATTGCCAAACGATGGGGGAGTGTGGCGGGCAACAATGCCGCAGAGGCTTTTGAGTTGATCCGATCTTTGAGATAATTTTTAATTTATGAAAAAAACGATTCAAATAGGTTCCCGTCTCATCGGCCCCGGTCATCCGGTCTATATGGTCGCCGAAATGTCGGCCAATCATAACCAGGATTTTGACCAGGCAGTGGCCATTCTCAAGGAGGCCAAAGAATCGGGAGCCGATGCGGTCAAATTGCAGACCTACACCCCCGATACGATGACGATCGACTGCGATAATGCACACTTCCGTCTGGGCCCAAAAAATACCTGGGCGGGGGAGACACTCTATCAACTCTACTCCAGGGCCTATACCCCGTGGGAATGGCAGCCGAAGCTCAAAAAAATTGCGGACGAGATCGGCCTCGACTTTTTTTCGACCCCCTTTGATTTTTCAGCCACTGATTTTTTGGAAACGATGGATGTCCCGGTTTATAAAATCGCTTCTTTTGAAATGGTCGATATTTCTTTGATCGAATACATTGCGAAAAAGGGAAAGCCGATCATTCTCTCCACCGGTCTTGGAAAATGGGAGGAGATAGAGGAGGCTGTGACGGCCATTCGCAATGCCGGCAACGACCAGATTGTTCTGCTCAAGTGTACAAGTGCCTATCCCGCATCTCCTGAAAATATGCATCTTAAAGCGATGCCCCTTTTGTCTGACAAACTGAATGTTCTTTGTGGCCTATCGGATCACACGTTGGGGATGAATGCCGCTCTGGCGAGTGTCACCCTGGGGGCCAGTGTGATTGAAAAACATTTTACACTCTCCAGAAAAAACGGCGGGCTTGACGCCAAATTTTCCCTCGAACCTGCAGAATTTTTGGAACTGGTTCGAAATGTGCGGTTGACCGAAGCGGCATTGGGAACAGCTGTTTTTGAACCGAGTGCGGAAGAGGAATCAAATCTTGTTTTCAGAAGATCTCTCTTTGTGGTTCAGGATGTGAAGCCCGGAGAATATATTACAATGGAAAATGTCCGCTCCATCCGTCCTGGAAACGGTTTGCACCCCAGATATTTGAAACAGATTTTTGGAAAAGCTTTTACAAAGGGGGTCCCCCGCGGAACACCTCTTCGTTTG
>JAUSII010000094.1 GCA_030648035.1 Deltaproteobacteria bacterium
AGAATTGCTCTTCGCCGCCAGCCTGCTCTGGATGGTTTCAAACTATTTTCTCAAAACTATCGTCGGCATCATCTGTCTCAAGCGGGTTTCAAAAGATCTCTTTAGCAATCCCAAAGATTCCAAGATCGAAACCTCCCCAATCTAACCTTTTTCTGGACGACATCAGGCAATATAACGTAAAATACACGAAAGAGATCAGATAAGGCGAGGAGGCCATTATATGTCAGAATCGCAAGGACTTTTAAATACGATCCCGTTGGTCGATTTTTTTAGAGAACGGGTTCAAAAAGCTCTCGCCAATCTTCAGATCTCCGCCAGTGAAATTCTCGAATTTTATATCGTCAATCTCCTCCAGGATTTTCGCAAAACAGAAAAACTCTTCGAACAAAAAGATTCCAAAATGTGGGACAAACCCCTGGCGCTCTGGCTCGCACAAGCGATGGAGGGGGATCTCCACACAAGAATTCGCTGTCTCAAACAATTGGGGGATGTGAGTCTCTACACCGCCGGTGTGTTTGGAGAAAGCATCCGCAAAAAAATTATCGATCGGGATTATTATATCCGGATGGGATGCACCGCCTATCAGAGTCTGTCGCAGATGCTGACCTATCAGAAAACATTCGCGGAACTTTATGCAGAGCTCTCCCTCAACTTTCCGAATCTTGTCAACGTCCTCTCCGAAGTGGCTTCCACAACGCCTCTCAATACCAACCAGGATATTTTGAGACTCTATGAAAGGTGGCTCGCCACCGGCGACGAACGGATGGAAAATATGCTTAAAGAAGCGGGGATCATGCTCGCAAAGGATCTGGCCCACAAACCACAATGATTTTAAAAAAAATACAGGACCTGCTGGAAGCTCTGTATTGTGTGGAGTCGAAGCACAATGTGGAAGATTATTTTGCTGCAAAGCAGACGAGTGGAGGTACATCGATTGGAAACCGCCTGGGAAGGGAGGCCCTCCTGGTCAGACAAGAAGACCTGGATCTGCAACTGGCCCTTTTTGTGGATGCAGAGGTGATGAAAGAGCTGAAAGACCACGATCCCTTTTCCGGTTTGGGACAAGACAATCTCGATTCTTTCTGCACGGCGACAGAAGGGGTGAGCCATTTTCTCTATCTGGTCTCAAGGGCCGAAGAAAATCACCCCGTCACCTGCCTGGAGCTGGAATTGCAGGGTGAAGTCGACAAATATCTTCTCTCGGCCCTTCTTTATCGCCATCATACGGGGGAGGTCCCCGAATTTTTGTTTCAGTATCTCTTTGAACATTTCAGCTGGGATCCGAATCTGGAGGAGGCAGAAAAGTCCCGGTATGAAAAGGCGAACCACCTTGCCGCCCGGTTTTGTTTCCATATGGATGAGTGCATCCGGCATGGCCGATGGGATGACACATTGGAAGCGGCGCGTCACTTCTACCGACTCGATCATTGGTCCAAACTTCGCCAGTTGACTCCTTGATTTTAAAAAATCTTTGTGAGAGTTTGACGGGCCATGTTTTCAAAATACATTAATTTTCTCTATCGCGGCAAAATCCCGCTCGCCATTTTGTTTCTGATTCTTTTTGCCTTCAGTCTCAAAACGGCAAGTCATCTTAAAATTCGAAGCGATTTTAAAGAGCTCCTTCCCGACAATTTTCAGAGTGTGGAAGATATCAATCGCATTGTGGCCAGAGTCGGTGGAACCGGCACGTTGATTGTGGCCATTGAATCAGACGACCCCCAATCCTCCATCCGCTTCGGCAACGATCTGATCGCCAAACTTAAAGAGTATCCGCCCGAATATATCCAACGCATCGAATATAATGCCTCCAGTCTCAAAAAATTCTACGAAGACAACAAATATCTCTACATTAATATGGATGATCTGCAGGAAATCCACGACCGGCTTGATCGTAAAATCCAGCGCGAAAAATTAAAGGGGACCGGACTCTTTCTCGATCTGGAGACAGAGGATGAAAACACCAAAGAATTTTCCACCAAAGACATCGAGGACAAATACAAAGACAAAACATCCAAATATAACGACTACATCGACGGCTATTTTTTTGGTGAAAATGGCCGTCTGATGGCGATCATCATTCAACCTCCGGGAACAGCCAGCGGCATTGAATTTTCAAAAAAACTGGTGGAAAAAGTGAACAAGACCATCGAGGAGCTGAACCCCAAACAATACCACGCCTCCATGAAAACGGGTCTCACCGGGAAATTCCGCCGCGTTCTTTTTGAATACCAGACCCTGATCGACGATATCGTTTCCACTGCGGTTTTGTGCATTTCGCTCGTGGGTCTGGCGGTGCTGATTTATTTCCAGCGTATCCGGATGGTCCTGCTCATGGCGTGGGCGGTCTTCAACGGTGTTGCCTGGACCTTTGCCTTCACCGAATGGAAAATCGGTTACCTCAACACACAGACGGCATTTTTGGGATCGATCATCATCGGCAACGGCATCAACTTTGGCCTCATTTTGATGGCGCGATATCTGGAAGAGCGCAAAGCGGGAAAAAATCCGCTGGAAGCTCTGCACATCAGTATGCCCGCCACTTTTCCGGCGACCCTCGCCTCTGCACTCACCACCAGCGTCGCTTTTGCCACACTCCTCGTCACGCAAATCAAGGGGTTCTCCCACTTCGGTTTCATCGGCGGGCTCGGGATGTCTCTCTGCTGGGTCGCCACCTACACTGTCTTGCCTGTTTTTTTGAGTCTCTCGGAGCAGATCTGGCCCGTCGTCAAATTGGGGAAAAAAGACCGCCTCGAGTTTTCCATCATGAAACCCATCACAAAACTTTTGCCAAAAATTTCCACAAAATTGCTCGCGGGAGGTGCGGCTTTCACGGTCCTCTCGGTTATTTTGCTGATCTTTTATATACCGCGCTCCCTCGAATATGATTTCACCAAACTCCGCGTCAAGAGCAAGGGGGAGACCGTCTCTGAAGAACAGTTGTTGAACGATCGGGTCCGCCGGATATTTCCCGGCTCCATGACACCCGCCGTGCTGGTCACCGATCGCATGGAACAGGTGCTTCCGCTCTGCGACGAAATCAATCGCAAAAAAAATATCGATTCACCTGAAACACAGGTCATCGACAACTGCAAATCGATTTACTCGCATATCCCGGAGGATCAGGATAAAAAAATGGCATTGCTGGCACAAACACGGAATCTGCTGGAGGGGAGCTCTCTCGACTTTTTGAACAAGGAGCAAAAAGAGAATGTGGAAAAATTCAAAAAAGAGTTCGAGGCAAAACCGGTCACACTGAAAGATCTGCCTGAAGATATTATCAAGCCCTTCCGCGAAAAAAACGGGGATGTCGGCAAAATTGTTTTTGTATACCCGACCGACAAGGCCCCACTCTGGAACGGAAAAAATCTGATTCGCTTTGCCGATATCATTCGTGAAAACAGGCTCCCCAGCGGAGAGGTGATCACGGCATCGGGAGATTCAGTCATCTTTGCCGACATTCTTCGCGCCGTGGCCAAAGACGGTCCAAAAGCCACACTGCTTGCCTTTTTTGCAGTCTGCCTGGTGGTGATATTGGTTTTCAGGGAGAAACGCGGATCGCTCTTTATTATCGGCACCCTCTTTTTTGGCGTGGTCTGGATGGGAGGACTGATCGCCCTCTTTAATTTCAAAATCAATTTTTTCAATTTTATTGCGATACCGACCACATTCGGTATCGGCATCGATTATGGTGTGAACATCTACCAGCGTTATAAACTGGAGGGGAAAGGGTCGATAGAAAAAGTGCTGATTACCACCGGCGGAACAGTGGGACTCTGTTCGATCACCACCATCATCGGTTATTTCACTCTGCTCATCGCCCAAAATCAGGCGTTGGTCTCTTTTGGATGGATCGCCATCATCGGCGAAATCACCTGCCTCGCCGTCGCCCTCTTCTTTGTTCCCGCTTTGGTCCTGCGGATGGAAAAATAAATTACTTAAAAATAACTGGCGGCGAACCAGTTCATGAAACAGTTGCAGAAAGTGTGAAACAAAACAGGAGCGGTGATGGAGCCGGTTCTTTCTTTGAGATAGCCGAACAATAACGCCGGAAAAAAAATGGAGAAGTGCCACCACTGCAAAGAAATCACGCTGTGGGCAAAGGCAAAGACAAGTGAGGCGACAATCCACCCCCAACCAAGATTGGCCCCAAGCAGGCGCCACTTTGTCTGCCAGACTTTATTGAACTGTGTCTGCAGATAGCCGCGAAAAAAGAATTCCTCCGGAATCGCCACCACCAACAGTTGATAACCTGCATAATCAAAAAGATGGGTCCAGGAGGCTGGAACAAAATGCTGAAAATGAAAAACGTGCATCATCCAGTAATGTGCGGCCACCATATACGGGGGAAAAATCACCAGCACCGTGATTAAAAAGACAAAACACCCCAACCCAAACTGCCGCCACGACCTGTCGATAAAGGAAATCGCTTCTCCCCTTCGGGTGAGAATAAAAAAGGGAACATAGAGAAGCAGGGCCGGCGTGAGCAGACCCATCCAGGAGGCGGGCAGAAAAATCTGGGCGAATTTAAGCAGAAGCAAAACACCCAATGTGACACCCAAAGATTGAAAAAGTATTTTATTCATGAAGGCAAAGGTGGTGGCGGCAGAGCTTTGCGTTTGAAATAAAAATAGAGCCCCATCGCAAAAATAAAAAGGGCGACCATAAAAATCTGTCCCGAAGAGATGTTGCCGCCAAAATAGACACCCCGATCGGCATCACCCCTCAAAAATTCGATGAAGAACCGCCCAACCGCATACAACGCGACACTCACAGAGAACAACTGTCCCTGAAACCGCCAATGTTTTTTATAAATCCACCATATAACCCCCTGAATAATCAAAACGTTGAGCATCAGATAGAGCTGTGTCGCATGCAGTGGCATGTTGGGATAAAATTGATAAGCCGTTGAAGCGGGATTGGTAAAAGTGAGATGAATAAAAAAATCGGTCGGTTTGCCAAAACAGCAACCGGTCAGGAGACAACCGATGCGACCGAAAAAAATGGCCATCGGAATGCCGAAGGCAAAGGCGTCAAAATAGGCCGCTATCGGAACGCGGCGCCAGCGAAGATAAAAGTAGAAGGAGACCATCACTGCCACATAGGCCCCCCACGAAACAAAACCCCCCTGCCAGAAATAAAAAACGCGAACAGGTGATTCCAGATAATAGGCTGGCGCCTCCACCAGCACATGCACAATGCGCGCTCCCAGAAAACCGGCCACAATGCCGATCATCGCCATATCCAATCCATAAACCACCGGCAAGCCGCGCTCTTTCAAAACTTTGAGCCCCAGCCAGGTCGCCACCAACACACCGACCATGATCATAAATGTATAGGAGGGAAAAACAATGGAACCGAATTTGAAAAGGACAGGTCTCATTTTGGACTTTTCAGTGTATGCGCCGCCAATAAAATCATCGAAACGGTGATGGCGCTATCTGCAACATTGAACGCCGGCCATTCCATCGAGATGCCCCAGATAATTTTATCTTGAATATGAACGGAGAGAAAATCGACGACATTGCCATAACGGATGCGATCCATAAAATTTCCAAGAACACCACCCGTCACCAGACTCAATGGCCATGCATAATAGTGGTCTTCAGCTTTAAGATGTCTGAACACATAAATTAAAATGCACAGGGCCACACCCGATATGCCAAAAAAGAAGGAGACTCTCGCATTTTCGGGTAGATTGGCGAACAGACCAAACGCGGCTCCCGCATTGCGCACATGGATCAGATCGAAGAAACCGGGAATAACGGGAATGGAATCCCCGATGGCAATAAATTTGACGACAAAATATTTGGTGCATTGATCCAGAATAAAAATGACGGGGGCCAGAATAAGAAGAATTTTATATTTGTAGGACATCCTCAAGCCACCACCTCGACACACCGTTCACAGATTTCCGGATGTTGCGGATTTTTGCCGACGGAGGGGAGGTATTTCCAGCAACGGGCGCATTTCAATCCCAAACTCTTCTCCACCCCCACTTTCAATCCCGGCAATTCTTCCGAAGTATGAACCCAGTCTCCGGAGGCTTTTCCAAACGCCACTTCCGATACGATGAATAGATCGGAAAGACCCGCAAACGATTTGAGAAATTTTTCCTGATCCGGGGCCGCTTCCAACACCACTTTGGCCTCCAGCGAATTGCCGACAAACTTTGCGGCGCGCGCATTCTCCAGCGCCTTGGTCACGACAGAGCGCATGGTGAAAAAACGCTCCCATTTTTCTCCCAGTGTTTCGTTCTTCCATTCCGAATGCGACTTGGGAAGATCGGCCAGAAAAACAGAGGCGGGTTTGTTTTTGAAAACAGGGGCCGACTGCCAGACCTCTTCCGCCGTGAATGAAAAAATGGGGGCCATGAGCCGAACCAGATGATCCAGAATAATAAAGAGGACCGTCTGAGCACTCCGTCTGGAAATGCCCTCTTTCTTGTCGGTGTAGAGTCTGTCTTTCAAAATATCAAAATAGACCGCCGACAATTCAACCGCGCAAAAACGGTTCAAGGTGTGGGCGATGATGTGAAATTCAAAAGCCTCATAAGAATGGAGCACCTGGGTCGTGACACCTTGCAGGGCGTGCAGGGCCCAGCGATCAATCTCCTGAAGTTTTTCATAAGGAACATCATCGACGCCCGGTTTGAAATCGGAAATATTACCCAAAATATATCTGCTGGTATTGCGCACCTTCCGGTAGGAATCGACCAGGCGAGTCAGGATCTCTTCTGAAAAACGGATGTCGCCCCGATAATCCTCGTTGGCAACCCAGAGGCGGAGCATTTCGGCACCATGCTGCTTCAAAACATTTTCAGGCGGGAGATAATTTTTGGCAGACTTGGATAATTTTTTCCCCTCGGAATCCACAACAAAACCGTGCGTCAGCACACGCTTGTAGGGAGCCATCCCGCGGGTGGCAATCGATTCGAGAAGAGAGGTGTGAAACCAACCCCGATGCTGATCGCTTCCTTCCAGATATAAATCGGCCGGAATTTTGATTCCCATCATCCCCTCCAACACGGCGGCATAGGAGGCGCCAGAATCGAACCAGACATCCAGAATATCCATCTCTTTTTTGAAGGAGGTTTTCTTTTTGCATGTGGGACATTCAAAATCTTTTGGAAGCACTGTGGATATATCGAGTTCAAACCAGGCATCGGCCCCATCCTCTTTTTCAAAAAGGGCGGCCACTTTTTCCACAAAATCGGCGCGTGTTGTTGCCGTGCCGCAATCTTCGCAGATCACTGCGATGATGGGAACGCCCCAGAGCCGCTGTCTGGAGATGCACCAGTCGGGTCGCCCCTGGATCATTCCGAAAATCCGGTTTCTTCCCCACGGGGGGATCCACTCCACATGGTCAATGGCCATAAGGGCCTTTTTTCTCAAATCATTTTTTTCCATCGAAACGAACCATTGCTCGGTGGCGCGAAAGACAATCGGATTTTTGCAACGCCAGCAATGGGGGTAGGAATGTTCCACCTTCTCTTCTTTCACAAGAGCACCCAATGTTTTAAGATGTTCGATAATTGGTTTGTTGCTCTCTTCCACTTTTTTTCCGATGAGCCAGTCGAGACTCGCTTCTGCCGTGAATTTTCCGGCGGCATCAACGGGAGCAAAGGGTTCCAATCCATATTTTCTACCGACATCATAATCTTCCTGCCCGTGCCCGGGAGCGGTGTGCACGCAACCGGTGCCAGCTTCCAACGTCACATGGCTCCCAACCATAAGAAGAGATTCGCGCGGCAAAAAGGGATGCAGGGCGTGCAGATTTTCCAGATCTTTGCCGGAAAATTTTGCCAGCACATCGCATTCGGGAGAACCGAGTGTTGTCAGAATGGCGTTGAGCAAACCCTCCGCCACAATCCAGATCTCACCGCCGATGCGCGCGGCCACATAGGTGAATTGGGGATGCAAAGTAATTCCAAGGTTGGCGGAAAGAGTCCAGGGCGTGGTGGTCCAGATCACCAGAAAAATCGGCTCTGCACTCAAATGCCAGCGCTTGCGAACGGAGTCCTCTTCTTTCAGACGAAATTTGACATAAATCGACGGGGCAGAATGATTGGCATATTCAATCTCGGCCTCTGCCAGTGCGGTTCTGCAAGAGGGACACCAGAAGACCGGTTTTTTTCCGCGATAGATGAGATCTTTGGCGACAAACTTTCCAAACTCCCTCGCAATGGTCGCCTCATAAGCGGGCGACAACGTGATATAAGGATGATCCCAATCGGCCTGACACCCCAGTCTTTTAAATTCAGCGCGTTGAATGTCGACATATTTGAGGGCATGCTCTTTGCAAAATTTGCGAATTTCCAGAGGCTTCATCTTCGATTTTTTGGAGCCGAGATCTTTGTCGACCTGCAGTTCGATGGGAAGACCGTGACAATCCCACCCCGGAACAAACTCGCACAAAAACCCCTGCATATTTTTATACTTCACGACAATGTCCTTCAAAATTTTGTTCAGAATATGACCGCTGTGAATGTGTCCGTTGGCATAAGGGGGACCGTCGTGAAAAATGTAGGGGGTCTTGCCCTTGTTTTTTTCGAGGATCTTGAAATAGAGTTTTTCCGTGTCCCATTGTTGGAGCTGAAGCGGCTCCCGTTGGGGGAGATTGGCCTTCATCGGAAAATCGGTCTGCGGTAGATTGAGTGTCGATTTGTAGTCGGTCATGGGAGAGTTATTGCTGTAGGCCCACGTTGGTCACCTGCACATTGGCGCTTCTAAGATAGTCGGCCACTTTGTCCAGAATCATGTGTTCTTCCGTTCCGCTCGATTTCATCGGAACAACGATACTCTGAATTCTGGAGCCGATCATCACCTCGGTATTTCCACTTTTTGGCACCAGTCTCACCTCAAGCTGGTGATAAGCTCCATTGGCCCCATAATCTTTTCGGTCAATATAGAGGGGAACATAGTGGGAATAAGCCCTGACCGGGACATAATGGCTTTTGATAACGCCGTTTTGAAGATCCTCTTCTGCAATCGGGTAACCATATGTGCGCAAGGCCCAGCGAAGGGCATAATAGAGATCGTTCGGGCTGTTGGCAAAATTCTGTTTATACATATAGGGCTTTGTCGGTTTGGCGACGGCATAGGTTTTTGTACAACCATTCAAAAGGGAGATTGAAAAAAGAAAAAGACAGGACAAAGAGAATATTTTTTTCACGTCGTGGATCCTTTCCGCTGTGCGCGTTTATATATGTATAACGCCACGCCGATTGCAAACAGAATCATCGCGATGAATTGTGATGTGGAAATTTCGGTTTGAAAAACAAAACCCCTCTCCACATCTCCCCGCAACATCTCGTTTACAAAGCGGAGCACCGCATACCCGATCAGATAGAGCGAAAAAATCTGCCCGTCGAATTTTTTATGTTTGAGAAGCCAGGCCAACGCCAGAAAAATAACAAACTCGCCCCCAGAGTCGATCAATTGGGTCGGAGAGAGGGGAATGCCAGGCGGCGCCAGCGAACCCGGATTGGGTGGAAACACAATGGAATACCATGTCTCTTGCAACAGGGGCCGCCCGTAACAACACCCTGAAAAATAACAGCCGAGCCTCCCAATCGCGTGACCCAGGGCCACCGCGGGGGAAAAAAGATCGAAGACTTTCCAGAGAGAAAGCTGATGCTTTTTGACATACCAGATGCCCACCAGGACGCTCGCAATAAACCCCCCGTAAAAAACAAGCCCCC
Organism: Deltaproteobacteria bacterium; assembly: GCA_030648035.1. Lineage (GTDB taxonomy): Bacteria > UBA10199 > UBA10199 > SPLOWO2-01-44-7 > SPLOWO2-01-44-7 > JAUSII01. The sequence continues at coordinate 9,701 of JAUSII010000094.1, forward strand.
CCTCCCAGATTTTGAAAAGGATGAGAGGGTTCTGAAAAAATTGCTCCCGTTCGGCGGTCCAGACATACAAAATGCGGGAGCCCAGAATGGCCGCAATCAAAATGTAGAAGATAAGGTCGAGGGCTTTAACCGGGTCGACCCCTTCTCTTTTGGCGGCGCGCTGAATGAACAGGGTGCCAAAGATAAATCCAAAAGCCACCAACACCCCATAACTGTGCACGGGAAAAGAGTCGTGGCCAAAAAGACCAAACAGGGGAATTTTGAAAAGAATTGGATACATCTTCCTGATTTATATATGAAACGGGAAAATTGACAAAGCTAAAGATCAACTCGCCTTTCTACTGCGTTCTTAAAATAACTGCGGCGGGACTCGATCCACTGGCAGGGGTGATGGTAACGGAAGAGGGGGATGATGAGAGTCTCAAAAAGCGTGTCGCTGTTCCCCGAAGACTGTAATTGGAGGCAGAGTAGGTGCCAAAACTGGGCCCGGAAAGAATGGTGCCTCTCCCATCCGAAGCGGTGCAAATCATGCAGACACCCTCATAGTTGTTGGTACTGCTGTTAATCGTTCTGGCATTGTATTGAAATTTGGCAGACGAGGTGAGGCTCCGATTGGTATAGGCCAAAGCCACCGACCAGCGTTTTAAAAATTCACCAAATTCATTGAAGTCACTCGGCGGCGAGGGATAGGCCGCCACCACATTGGCCGTACCCACCCGGGTCGTATTGACGAGGTTGTTGAGAAAGGTGGCGCTGTTGCCGCTCTGTTCATAAAGATAGCGAATGAACAGATACCCCGCCCCTCTCTGGGCCAGGCCGGTACTCGCCGTTGACACCAGCGAATAGCTCTGGGGTGAGGCCAGAAAAAGATCGTAACGTGAATAGTTTTCGCGGCCATAACCGACCAGATCTTCCACGAAATGGGAGATCGATTCGTTCAGCCAATATTCCTCGGCGGCGCCACCCCTGGCGGTGACGTGCTGATAATAGCTGATCAGGTGTTGCATCTCGTGGGGAAAAACGGCCGGCAAGAAATTGGACATGGCAAAAGAGTTGGAAATTTTTGACCCATAAACGCCGGCAGAATCGGGGGAGACCAGATAGACAATCTCCCGATAATTGCTCGCCGGAATGGAACTACTGCGCGTGAAAGAATCTCCGGCGTAATAAAAGCCGGTGACGATGCCTCCATTGGAAGCGCCCAGGCGATTAACAGCCGGCGTGATGAGAGCCACCGCCACACCATCGCTGTTGATGTCTGCAAAGCCGCCAAAAACACCTGTCACAGTAGTCAGGGATGTTTTGAAACTGGCACACAGGGTATTCGCATTCGCCTGCGTAAAATCTGCGGGATTGGTGCTGTCAATTTCAGCATCGACATAAATCGCCACGGTGTCATTGACGCATTTTACAGTGGCGGTCACCTCGGTATATTGGGTGACATCGGAAAGCGACGACAACACACGAAAGGTATCGGTGTCATTCACAGACAATGCCACACTGGGTGGAGGCGGATCTCCGGAGGCCTTCGAAACCGAAACCCCGGCCGATTTTGAAACAGATTTGGCCGCCCCCTCCACAGCAAAATCGGCCAGAAGATTTTCCTCATTTCGCATAAGCCCATCCAGTTTTGCCTGAACGGTAGCCGATCCATCGGAGAGGACTTCATCGCTTAACGCATTTGAAACACCAAGACTCTTTTCCACCAGATTCAAATCGCCCAAGACATATGTTCTGGACGAGGTGTCGGTGGCCTGGGATTGAATCAGCAACTCATAAGTCGATCCGCTGGGAACCCCACTGAAACTGATCGTGGCACTGCTACCGCTGAAATCGGGGATGGAGATATCTCCAACCGACATCGACGCCGGTGCGCTGGATGTCGTCCCGCCGCTACCGGTGGTTACCGACTGTGCCGCGGCCGTTCCCCCGCCACTGGAGCCGCTTCCGCATCCGACAGCTAAAAGCCCCAATAGAAGGAGAGGAAAAACCAGATTTGTCGGATTTGAATGTATGATTTTGAATGGCATCTTACCCCCAAACGACAGGGCTAAGTAAGCAAGAGCCATGCCAGAATCAAAAGCAGACCCGATTTCAAATTTT
>JAUSII010000101.1 GCA_030648035.1 Deltaproteobacteria bacterium
CAGCGCATCACTCTTTTGGAAACGAAGAAGCATTATCAGATTGAATTTTTGATCGATGCCTCCGGGAGCATGAGCGACAACACCGAAGAACTGAAACAATCGATTGCGGTCATAATGGATCAGGCCAAAAAACAATTGAAAGAGGGTGGACAGGTCAGTTTTGGTGTCCGGTTTTATGTGGATGGAAGATTTGAGAGAGCCAAACCGATCGATTCGATCGTCCAATTGGAGGCGCGTGCGCTGGATAAAAATTTTAAAACAGAAACAGAGGTGAAGCAGACAGAAGATAGCATGCACACCACGCTGGGTGGTGACATTGAAGACCACTGGGACCAATCGATGCGGGCTTTGTATCAGGAGCCGTGGGCTTCAGAGGATGCCGATGTGGAAAAGGTGCTTTTTCTTTTGACCGACGAAGGGGGCCGTGTCGGCAAACTGGAATATACACAGCAAGATGTAGAGAATGAATCCAAGGAAAAAGGGGTCCGTTTTGAAATTATATGGATGTCGGACACGGTTATTGATCCGGCTTCCGATCAGACTCCGAAAAACAAAAGAATGTCTTTCGCCAACGCGGTGGAAGTTCTTTCCTATAAGCCCGGCTGGGCTTCCAAATTTGGTAAATATGACAGAATGATGGCCGCAACAAGATTGGGTGCCACTTTTTCTCCGCGTGTTATCCCTCTTCTTGCCAAAGCCAGTGATGAAACTATTGAACCCGATCGGGATGTTCGGAGTGCGGCATTGAAAGCTTTGGGGGAAATTGATGATCCTAAAATATTTCCCGTTTTTGCGCGCACATTGGCGACGCAAACGGACACAACGTACACTGATCGCTTCAAAGCCATTGAAGTTCTGCGTGAGTTGAACGGACCGGAGGTGGTGGAACTGTTAATGAATGCAGGTGACCCGGACAAAGAAAAAGAGTTCGGTGTGCGTGAATTTGCGACTATGGGTTTGTTCGGAAGAAAAGATCCAAGAATAGTTCCACATCTGGGTCGTTTGTTGACTCAATCAACAAAAATGACAACAGGAGATCGACACGATGCCATCCATGTGTTGGGTCATTTGGACGGGCCGGAGGTGGTGAGTATTCTTCTTAATGAGATCAAAGAGACCAAAAATGAGGGTTCTAGAGATAATGCGATTCGTGCCTTGGCCACAAAAAAAGATCCGAGAATTGTTCCTTATTTGGCGCCTTTATTGGAACGGACTCATTCCACTATTGCGATCTTATACACGCTGAAAGAACAGAAAGATTCACAGGCCACACCTTACATCACCGATTTTCTTTTTGCTAAAAGACCGCACCTGCCACAAAAAATCAGAGACGAACAGCTAAGTGCCATAGAAGCATTGGATGCGATTGGTGACAAAACAATATTGCCCCGCTTAAAACAAGATATTGAAAAGACGTATTCTTCACAAACAAAAGTTGCCCTTCTTAAAGTTATCGCAAAACTGGGCGACAAAGGGTTTGCCAGCACAGCTCTTGCCAAGATGATCGTCCCCAATATGGATGTGGAGAATAAGGTGCAAAAAGAAGCATTGGAAGCCCTTGAATGGATTGATGCGCCGGAGACCTTTGACGCGCTTGTTCATATCATCGATCCTCAATCGGGGTTCAGCACTCATCAGCGAGTGGGGGCCATGTTTGGACTGGGGAATTTATCGGACCCACGCGTTGTTCCTTATGTGATTCGGATGATGTCTAAAGAAAATGACGATTATTATTTGCATATAGAGCTTCCCCCAAAGAAAGATGGTTCTTTTTATGTCCACGATTTTCGGCAAGCTGCTGTCAATATTTTGGACAAGAAACGCGATCCACGTTCCTTTGATGTTTTAAAAAGAATTTATGAAACATCAACAAAAGAGAAAGAGCGTGATTTGCATTACAAAGCAGGAGAAGCCCTCCTACATCTGAATGATCTTAGAGCGATTCCTCTTTTTTATGACAGTCAAGAAGGTTTTATCTTTTTGGGAGATACATGGCGCGATTTTATCCGTGCTCCAAATGCTCTGGCGTATGCAACAGAGACGATTGATCCCAAAAAAACAAAAGATCCGCTTGCCAGAGAAGCGGCGGCCTCTTTTATGGCAGGGTTGTCTGATCCGGAGATCATTCCCTGGCTGATGGAGGCCTCTGATCCTAGGTTAGAGCCGAACGAAAAGGTCAGAAAAAAAGCGGCAGAGGTGTTGAAACTGAAACTGGTTTATTTTCATTCCAGGAAGAAGTTTCATTTTGATATACAAAAATATCTCCCGTATCTTTATGAAAGACTCGATGCCACCCTCGAAAAAAATCCTGAAATTCGAAAAACAATTGTCTCCACCCTTCAATTTTCAAAAGATCCATCGGTTGTCACACTGCTCGATCACGTAGCCGCCACCGATCCTTCCCCAGAAGTGCAATCCGCCGCCACCAGCGTGCGGGACAGTCTCTTAATAAAATAAGTTCGCATCAGCCCGGAAGTGTCGTTATCAAACCGGTGAACCAATTTGGCGAGTGAATCAACAGTAATATCAATAATTTGCATAGGTGCCAGGTACCAAAATAAGGCGGCAAAATAAGCAACTTTGCCCCTATGGTCTGCCGATAATAAGTAGGTAAAGGGGTGTGCATGAGTTCTGACAATGGCGTCAAAAAAAATATTCCCTATTCTCCCCGTGCCATGGATTGGGCCGAGGAATTTCGGCGTTCTTTTTCTCCCGATGCTGGAATGGTCGATATCGATTTTCCCGAATGTGGCGTGCGCGATGTTTGGGAGATGCCGCCTGCAGAGGTGGTGCTGGAGGCCCAGAAGGTTTTTGAGGAACCCGGCTGTGATGAAACACGAAAAGATTGCGTCACGATCAATTATCTCGACCCACTTCGCTCTGAACGCCCCAGAATTTTAAAACGCATTGTTCCATCGGTTTTCGAAAAATCGGAAAAGGTGCGCCATTTGGCCGAAGGGATTCGCCATCTTCTGGCTTCGTATCGGGCGGTGGAGTGCGATGCGGCTTATGTTTTAAATGATGTTGGGATCGATATTTTACTCCATCGTGGGCGTTATTTGGATGGTGCTGTTTCTCAACTGCAATCGGCTGGTGCGATGAATGCCATGTATGGCCAGTTGCGGATGTTCACGAATAAATTGGATGCCTGTTCCAAGGGACAAAACACTTGTCTGACGCAGGAAGAGGCTTTGTCGAACCTGAACAATCTGATTTTGGGATACGTGTTTTGTTTTCAGCAGGAGTATCAGAAAATAATTCAGGAAGAAAATTTGGTAGAGCCGATGTCTTCACCGCCTGTTTCTGTCAGGCCCGAATTGCCGGCCAAAAAAGATTTTCCGCTGATTATTCCGCCGCAACGGGTTGTTCACGCCGATCCACCCAAGCTGGCCGACTTGCCGCCAAAGCGTAAAGAACGGGATTGGGAAATCCACAGAGAGCCTGAAACACCAGCCATCAAAAAGCGCGAAGGCCTGAAAGATTTGGCCGAAGTGAACAAGGGAAAAATCCAGAATCTTTTTCCCCAAGACAAAGTCATCGATAAAATTCTTCCGCGACTGACTTTAAAATACCCCGCAAAACATTATCAGATCGAATTTTTAATCGATGCTTCCGGTAGTATGGCCGACAATGTGGAGCAGGTTTTAAAACAGATCGAAATCGCCATGGAACATGCCAGAAAACAATTATTACCTGGGGGTTCGGTCACCTTCGGTGTTCGGTTTTATGTCGATGACCATTCCGAGCGGGCCAAGCCTTTGGCTTCGATGAAAGTTTTGGAAGAACGCGCGCATGATAAAAACTACAAGCCGGAGTGGGAGACTCAACAAACCAAGGCCGGGCTTAAAGCGGTCGTTGATTTTATCCGGAAAACCGGTGGCGGGTGGGAATATCACTGGGATGAATCGATGAAGGCACTGGAACAAGAGCCGTGGGCCAAAGAAAAGGATGTCGAAAAGGTTTTGTTTCTGCTGACCGATGAAGAGGGGGATTTGGGAGAAAAAGAATTCACCGCGCAAGATGTGGAAGCCAAGGCGAAAGCAAAAGATGTCCGTTTCGAAATTTTATGGATGTTCGAAAGTAATCCGATGGAAGTGCTGGCGGGTAAGTCGCATGAAGTGGACAAAATAGTCGCCATACACCATCTGGCCCTGATGGATGGGCCTGAAGTGGTGAGTCTTCTTTTGAACATTATCGGAAACCGCAAAGAAAAAGATAATGTGAAAGTAGCTGCTATTGAAGCGCTGGTCGGCAGAAAAGACGAACGGATTCTTCCCACTTTAAGACATAATTTGTTAGGTTCCGCAAACATGCAGAAGGCAATTATTGACATCATCCGTAACAATCACGATCCGTACGCTACGGGGATGCTACTGCGTTTAAGCGGTCTGGAAAATACAATAGACTGGCAAGGAAAAGAAGTGGCAGGCGTTCGCGAAGAGGCGTTGGAAGCGCTGGTCGGCAGAAAAGATCCGCGCATTTTGCCGCACCTGAAAAAGATTGTTCATCGCCGGGAGATGCTTAATCCGGAAGATGTCAGCGCCGCTGTGAAGGTGTTGGACGGCATGGAAGATCCCGAAGCCTTTTCTCTCTTGTTGGATATTGCCGATCCAAAAAAGGAATTGCACAGAATGAATGCCTTGTCGTCGGCCCTTCCGATTTTGGCGCAGAGAAGGGATCCGCGCATTGTTCCTCTGGTGGAATCCATCTTACTTATGGATGAACAAGATAATTTTGATCATGGGACAATCAGTCGTGCTTTAAGGGCATTGGGGGCTCAACAGGATCCGCGAACGGTAGAAATCGTCGGCAGATATCTCGATTCGAGCGATAAACATGTGTCGAATTACAGGGAGTGCATCGAGACTTTAAGACCGTTTGGCGTATTGGCGGTCGATCTGTTGGGAAAACTGGCCCAAAATATTGATACCCCGGTTCGAGAACTAGCCCTGGAAACACTCTTGAAGATTCCCGATTCCCGCGTGTTAACCTACGCTGTGAAATCGCTGGAAGTCTCTGAAATGGATGGACCCAATCATAATCTTTTTATCAGAAGAATAGAGAAGCTCGGCAACTTTGAAACGACCCAATCGCTCTACGCGCTTCGCCGCCGTCAACCCCTTCGGGATTATTTAACTAGTTTCTTTTTGACTGCGGCGCGCTATCCTGATCCCCGTTCTCTCCCGCTTCTTTATGATGTCTATATCGATTTCAAAAGTCATGATTCCGATCCCTATACACGGCGGCGCCGGAATCGCGAATTCAAAAGCATGTTTGAATGGGCGATTGCCCGCCACTTAAAACCCGACGCCATTCCCATTCTGCTCGAACTCATCGATTCAACCAAAACGAAAGATCCCAAAGTGCGTGCCATGGCCGCCCGCGATTTGGGTAAAATCGCCACCCCGGAGGTTTTGCCCTATGTGGAAGAGGCTTTGAAAACCGAGACCGATCCCGAAGTTCGCGCCGCATTGGAAAAACTTTTTCAAAAATAAATATGCCCTATACATTAGTTTAAAGCTAATATATAGTTCATATTATGGATAAAGGGTCCTATATTCCTGCTCTGCTAAGGTCTCAAAAGACCGTCTTTTCATTCAAGGATATTGCCCTGTTATGGAACAGCCCGACAACAAATGCCGCGAGAGTCAGGGTCAATTACTATGTCAAAAAAGGGGAGCTTGTTCACCTGCGCAAAGGGCTTTATGCCAAGGACGAGAATTATAATCGACTTGAATTGGCGACAAAGATTTGCATTCCTTCCTATGTCAGTTTTGAAACGGTGCTGGCCAAAGCGGGGATTATTTTTCAAGTTTATGGGCAGATTTTTGTCGCATCCTATCTCACGCGGGAAGTCGGCGTGGGTGGCCAGACTTATTCTTTTCGAAAGATCAAAAATATTGTTCTGACCCATCCCATGGGCATGGAGAACAGGGAAAACTGTTCGATTGCAAATATGGAAAGAGCGCTTCTGGACACAATGTATCTCAACACAGATTACCACTTTGACAATCTTGGCCCGATCAATTGGGACAAGGCATTTGAAATTCTGGCGATATACAAAAACAAACGGATGGAGAAGAGCCTGAAAAAACTGCACGAAAACTTTAATGCGGAGGAACGTTGATATGACATTGGATGCGGCCCGACACAAAAATATCCTGATTCAAATACTCAAAGACATTTCCACAGATACAAGCATCTCCCCATTTCTGGGATTCAAGGGTGGCACAGCCGTTTACATGTTTTATGGGCTGGATCGTTTTTCGGTGGATCTGGATTTTGATCTTTTGGATGATACCCAAGAGGAGTATATTTTTGAACGCATAGGCAAAATTCTGGCCGCCCACGGCACATTGAAAGAGGCGCGAAAAAAAAGATATAGCCTGTTTTTTTTGCTCTCTTACGAGGACAAGGCTCACAACATCAAGGTGGAGGTTAATCGTCGCAAGTTTGGTTCAAAGTTCGAGATCAAATCCTACCTGGGCATTTCAATGCAGGTGATGGTGCAAGAAGACATGTTTGCGCACAAATTGGTGGCGATGGTGGAGCGAATGGGCAGGACCAACCGGGATATTTACGATGTGTGGTTTTTTCTCAAGAACAGATGGCCGATCAATTGGAACATTGTGGAGGCGCGAACAGAAATGTCCGCAAAAGAGTTTCTGCCCAAATGCATTGCGGCTTTGGAGAAGTTGAGCAATCGCAATATACTGTCGGGCATTGGCGAACTTTTGAATGAAAAACAAAAAGTTTGGGCCAAGACGAATTTAAAAACAGACACTCTCTTTTTGCTGAAAGTGATGTTGGATGGCGTGAGCCAATAGATCTACTTCTTACACTCAAACTGCAAATTGGTGTGGGTGATGTGAAAGCGTTCACGCAGAACGGTGTTCACTTTGCGGCGCAGTGCTTCGGATTCGCTCACCTTCACATCGGCGATTTCTATGTGTGCGGTCAGTGAACACATCTTGGAGGAGATTTCCCACATGTGAATGTGATGGATGTCCAGGATTTCTGGCAGTGCGGTTTTGATGGCTGTCACAATCTCTTCTTCGGAGAGATGCTTCGGCGTCGATTCCAATAAAATATGGACTGAATCGCGGATCAGGCTCACTGACCAGATGGCGATCATTACCGCAATCAAAAGACTCGCCACCGGGTCGAGCCAGAATTTGCCGGTGTAATAAATCAATATCCCCGCAATAATAATGCCGACCGAAGAGGCGGTGTCGGAGAGCATGTGGAAGAAGGCGCTTTTCACATTGAGATCGTGCTCGCTCACCCCTTTTAAAATAAGCGCCGTGATCAGGTTGACAATCAATCCCAGCACCGCAATCGAGAGCATTTCGGGGACGGCAACGGTGGGAGGATTAAAAATGCGGCCGAGGGCATCATAGGCAATCCAGACGACGATCAAAATCAGAGTGATGCCGTTAAAAAGAGCGGCCAGAATTTCGGCGCGATAAAATCCGTAAGAGCGAATTTTGTCGGCCTCGCGCGTGGCCAGCAAAATGGCAAAATAGCTGACCCCCAAAGAAAAGAGATGCGAGAACATATGCGCCGCGTCTGAAAGCAGTGCCAGAGAGTTGGTCCAGAGACCGCCGAAAAATTCAACCAGCATCATCAAACCGGTAATGGCGATGCACCACAACAACCGGTTTTGTTCTTTGTGGCGATAGGTGCCATCTTTTTTTCGCTCCACGGCGATGCATTCGATGGTGGGATGGGAATGGGGATGGTTGTGTGTGTGTCCCATGCTTAAGGTGTCATCCGATAAATCATGCGCGGGAAGGGGATCGACTCGCGCACATGTTCCAGATTGCAGATCCAGGCGACGAGTCTTTCCAATCCAAACCCGAAACCGGAGTGGGGGACGCTCCCGTATTTTCTCAAATCGAGATACCACTCAAAAGCCTCGCGCGGCAAGTTGTGTTCCTTCAAACGCTCCAGAAGGACGTCGATATTTTCTTCGCGCTGACTGCCGCCGATGATCTCGCCAAAACCCTCGGGGGCGAGCAGATCGGCGCACAAAACGAGATCGGAATTTTCGGGATCGCGCTTCATATAAAAAGCCTTAATTTTTGCCGGATATTTTTCAACAAAGACCGGCTTGTCGAACGATTTGGAAAGCAGGGTTTCTTCTTCGCCGCCCAAGTCTTCACCGTCTTTGGTGTCGGCTCCCATGGCTCGCAGTTTTTCTGCGGCTTGGGCCAGCGTGATCCGATAAAATGGCGGCTTCACATTTTCAAGGGGCTTTGTGTCCCGCTCCAGAATGGTGAGTTCGTTTTTGTTTTTCTCCAGAACTTTTTGAACGATAAAGCTGATCAACTCTTCCTGAATTTTTATATTCTCATCGTGTTCAACGAAGGCCGCTTCGGCATCCATCATCCAGAACTCGGTCAGGTGGCGGCGGGTTTTGCTTTTCTCCGCGCGGAAAACGGGACCAAAGTCGTAACAGCGCCCGTGCGCGAAGATGGCGGCCTCCAGATAAAGCTGGCCCGACTGCGACAGGTAGGCTTTGCCAAGATCAAAGTAGGGGACTTCAAAGAGTGTCGTTGTCCCCTCGCACGCGGCCGGGGTTAAAATGGGGGAATCGATTTTCAAAAAATTGTGTTGGTCCATCCATTCATAAGTGGCGAGAGTGATGGTGTTGCGGATGCGCTGGATCGCCCATTGTTTGGGAGCGCGAAGCCAGAGGTGGCGGTGGTCGAGCAGAAAATCGGGGCCGTGCTCTTTTTTGCCAATCGGATAATCCAAGGCCGCCTGTACAATTTTAAGATCTTCCACCTGCAATTCGTATTCCTCTTTCTTGGGATGTTTGGAAACTTTGGCTGTCAGGATGACGGAAGTCTCCAGCGATATTTTTTTGGCCTCTTCCCAAACTTCCGGTTTCACCGTCGGCTGATTCACAATAGCCTGGCAAAAGCCGGTGCCGTCGCGAATCTGTAGAAAAGAAATTTTGCCCGAAGAGCGGAGGTTGTGGACCCAGCCTTTCACGGTGACTGTCTGATCCAGGTGTTTATTTAAATCTTTGATGAATGCGTTCGCCATATTCTTTCACTCCATAGTGGATGTTGGCCTGGATGAACCCGACCGGATTGCCGATATCAAAGTGGATTCCCTCAAACTCATAGGCGAGAAGTTTTTCTTCTCCCGCGAGCGTGTTCATCGCATCGGCCAGCTGAATCTCATTATTGCGGCCAGGTTTTGTGTTGTGAAGGATCGAAAAAATTTCCGGTGTGAAGATGTAGCGCCCGCTCACCACCAGATTGGAAGGTTGCTCACCGGGTTTGGGTTTCTCGACCACCCGCTTGGCCAGATGGAGTCGCCCTTCGGAGGAGGCCACTTCATACGCGCCAAAATGTTGTACCTCTTCTGCCGAGACCTGTTCCGCCGCGTTGACCGATTGACCATTTTTCTTGAATATTGCGAGCAGTTGTTTTGTGGCCGAGGTGGTGTGATCGATCAAGGTATCCGGAAGCAGAACAACGAAAGTTTCATCCCCCACTTTTTTTGTCGCCAGCCCCACCGCGTGGCCCAAGCCCAGCGGCTCTTTCTGCTCCACAAAATGAAACGTCATCTGGGGGAAAAATTCCCTAAGATGAGCCATCATCGGCTCTTTGTCGGCAGACAAAACCAGGATGATTTCTTTTAATCCCGCATCTTGGGCCTCTTCCAGAATCAGATGGAGGGAGGGCCTGGTGACGATGGGCAGAAGTTCCTTGGGCATGATTTTCGTCATTGGCCAAAAGCGTTTGCCCAGACCCGCCGCCGGTATGACTGCCTTGGTTATGTTTTGAACGTTTTTCATACAGTTTGGTGCTTCATTTCGGTCGCTTGTGGAGGGGCAATACCCAATATCCCTTTAAAATTCCACAAGAAATATTTTGGCACGCCGTTTGCTTTGGAAAGACCCCAAAAGGAGGATTTATGGGAACAGAAGTGGAGCGGGTGATGGTCACAAGAAGTTTGGGGATGTTGCCGGAGTTGGAACCTCTCGTGCCGGTGGTTGCGACGGTTGCAAAGGACAGTTATCTCGCGATAGTCGGGGAAACCAGACCCAAAGCGGAGAAAAACCCGGCAAAAATTTTTGTGCCGAGGGAAAAGCTGGAATCGGTTTATCCTGGAGTTTTTTTTCGAGGGATGCTGATTTTTGTGGAAGTGGGGACGCTGATTGCGCCGGGCGTTATCATCGACACCGATGATCTGGCGGAAAGTTACGGCCAGATCAGGATCATAGGCGACAGCGCCATCGCCAGCGGCACCATTTTGCGCGGTGATGTGACGATTGAAAAAAGCAAAATTCGCGCAGGGAGTTATGTCGCAGGTATTGTGCAATTAACCGATGCGACTCTGGGGCGCGGCGCCAAAATTATCGGCAAAGATATTCTGGTCTATCAATCGCTCGTGCTCGGATCGGTGGAGGGCCATACCATTTCCATCAATCAATCGACCATCAGCGCCCAAGGCTCGCTGATGGGAACCAATATTATTGTTCATCCCGAAGAGGTTATCTCCCGTCTGGAGATTGTCTCGAACTGGCAATTTGGAAATCCGGCGGAGGAAGAGGAACTTTTTGCATCAAAACCTTGAGCCAGATTTGGTTTTGTGTTCCAATGCAATCTGATTTTCAAAGGGAGGTAGATATATGACAGAAAAAATGACGTGGGAGGAGATGGTGAAGGCATTTCCGGATGAGTGGATACGGGTTATCGATTATGAAATGGATGAGAAAGGTGGCCTTAAATGTGGTCGGGTAGTTTACCATTCCAGGTCCAAGCATATTGCCTATTCTCAACCACTCACAGGGCAGTCGGAAGCCTTTTGGTATACAGGAGAATCGACTTTTTCAGGATTACGGAGCCATGCAGAAAACGACCAACATTTTTCAATAATATGACATTCCTTCTCCCCTTGTGGGAGAAGGTGGCCGAAGGCCGGATGAGGGGGATACATTGTCTTCATATGTTTTCCCCTCACCCTAACCCTCTCCCACAAGGGGAGAGGGAAATTAAAATGAAATCAAATTCTGCTCAATGATTGGCCAGTGCGTAGTGGAGGCCGATGGCGATGGGGTCGGGGTAGAAGGGATAGGGAGCGGCTTGATGGACGGTCTGTTGTGCCACGGTGTCGAGCATATCGGAACCGGAGGTTTGTTTTAGACGGACATATTCTATCGATCCATCTTTTTTGATTTTAAATTCCACCACCGGTGATCCTTCAATCCCCTGACGTTTGGCTGTGAGTGGATAAAATTTGGCCCGTTCGATCTTGCTTCGAATCTGCCGCATGATTTCGGAGTCTCCCCCTTCGCCACCGTTGCCACCGGAATTATATTTGTCATCCTGAGGCTTCGCCGAAGGATCCCGATGTTCAGCGGGATTCTTCGCTTCGCTCAGAATGACAACATGGTTTTCCGTATCCACCAACGACACCGAAATAAAGCTGGCGCCGGGTTGGCCGAGCGCGCGCGTTTCCTGCACATGATTATAAATTCCAAACGACAGGAGCCCCAACAAAACTCCGTGCGCCAACAGGGCGACACAGAGAGACGGGGTCAGATGGAGGCGGTTTGAACCGGTTTTTCTTGGAGCCATGCGCCCGCTTTCTCGATGGCCACGAACAGACCGAAAGACCAGAGAAGATCTCCCGCGAACGTGTTCTGCAAAAATGGAAGCGCCATCGCGTAACACTCCAGAAGACCGGCAACCGTTTTGGGATACATTCCCTGCGAGAGCCAGACGCCAAAATTGGTAACGGCAAAAAATTGCAGACTGCCGACGATGCTGAAGGCTCCCAGTTTGAGATAACGGTTGGAACCTTTAATGTGGGATCCCAGAAAAATGCTGATGGCGAATGCGCCGTAGATAAAAGGAGTGACCATCGACCAGGGTTCCACGTGAAAAAAGAGTCCCAGAAGAGCATCGCTTAAGGCCATTGCCAGAAAAGGAACGACCCAGCGGGAAACCTTGTCGAGTTTTGCACCGCCTACCAAAGCCATCGCACCGACAGGTGTCATGTTGGCCGGATGCGGAATGAGACGCCCCAGCGTGGCGAGAATAATCAATGCGTTTGTAACCCAAGTTTGTTTCGATTCTGTTTTCATATTTTCCCCCTGTTTTATTGTCCAATCCCCTAGCATTTTAAGATTAGCGAATCAACGTCATAGATGCGGGATAAGCACCGACCGGAAATGGGCCTGCAATCTTTATCTCCGCTTTTGGGTCGAGAAGGATGAGTCCGCTATTTGCAGAGCTTCTCTCCGGTACCCAGAGCAATCCATTTTTGTCGACCAGCAGATCGGGAAGAAATCCCCCCGGGCTCAAATAAATATTTTTATTCACGACCGTTTTGTTTGTCGGATTGAAGGTGGCTACAATGTTGGCGTTGACTGTCAACACCCCCAGTGTGTCGGAGACCAACCTTAAAGTGGAGAGATAGCCGCCAAAATCCTTGTCGTCGATGATGATTCCTTCTGTTTTGTTGGTCGCGGGATCGACCATTTCAATGCCGCCATAGGTGGTGTTCACATCGTTGTTAAAACTGGAATCAAAATAGCCGGTGTCGGTGATAAAAAGTTTTTTGAGGGTGCTGTTATAGGCGATGTCGGTTGGATTGCGCCCTTTAAGAAGAATCGCCTGAACACCGGTTGTCGTCAGGTCGGCATCGATGACGGTGTTGGTACGGGTATCGACCAAAACGATCTTTCCCTCTGTCGTCGCCCCAAAATTTTTGGAGAGATCCTGCAATAATATATAAAGAGTATCTCCCACGAGCGCCATCTGTGCCGCCCGCGCCAGCGAATCGCCGTCGTTGTCGGCAAAAGGTTTGAGATCGATGGAGGCTTTGAGAGTTCCGGTGATTGGATCGACAATGAAGAGATCGTCTTTGTTGTTGGCATCGAGCTGGCTGTCGAGCCTGGTGATGAAGGCTTTGCCATTGGCCACGACCAGATCCTGCGGATTGCTTCCGGCTCCAACCGAATAATTGCCGACGATTTTGAACGTCTCCGGGTTGATCGCCTGCACGGTGCCGGTGCGTCCGCGATTGACGGTGAAAAGAATTCCGCCAAAACTTTTGACGATCACATCGCTTGAGTCGGTCACCGCTTTGGCTTTTGCAACGGGATGCGGAGAGTTTAATCCGATGGTGGCGATGCTTCCGACCGGATCGCTGAAGAAGGCGGCGGCGGCAAAAACATTTTCATCGGGACTCAAGTTCAGGCTGGAACCTTCCGCTTCAAGATTCGATGGAGAATCGTTATTCAATTGTTCGACGACGGAGCCACTGCCGCAGGCTTGTAACAAACAGCATGTCATTGCGAGAAGCCGAAGGCGACGAAGCAATCCAGATAGCACCGGGATTGCTTCGGCCCTTTGGGCCTCGCAATGACACACTTGTTTGCATTTCATAATCTCAACTCCAACTCTCCCCAATACGATCTTCCCGGAAGGGGAAATCCGGCAATATCGACTGTCTGGTCGTTTAGCAAGTTTTTCGTGGTGAAGGTTATTTTGCACCAGTCGGCCGGTTTGAGGTGAAGGCCCAGTGAAACGAGTGTGCGGCTGGTCACTTTGAGCAGATTTTGCGAGTCGAGATAGTTGTCGCTCAAATACTGAACCTGGCCAAAAGGTTGGAGCATGCGATATTCATAACTCGCCTCCATATAAGCCTGGTTTTTGGGACGCCCCGGAAGAAATTTTCCTCGTGTGGGGGAATTGTCGGCGTCATCCTTGGCGCTTTGATAAATATAATTTCCGTTCCAGCGAAAATGTTTGAAGATTTGCAGGCCCACTGCAAATTCACCTCCCGTAATCTGTGCCCCATTCAGATTTTCCGCTTTGGCGGTGAACTGGGAGTTTTGCAGATATTGAATCAGGTTGCTGGTGTTTTGTCTGAAGAGGGTTGCCTCTGCAAAGAGATGATCGAATTTCCAGAAATTATTCCACCGCCCCGATATTCCAAAATCAAAATTGAAACCCTCTTCGGGTTTGAGGGATGGGTTGCCGACAAAGGTTCCCCGGTCGCCGAAGAGTTCGTTGAAAGTGGGCTGGCGAAAGCCGTGATAAAAATTTCCCTTGAAACTCAAAAAGGGCCACGGAGAAATTTTGGCCCCGACTTTTGCCGAGAGTTCGGTGTTGGTGATGTTGTTGTCGGGCGTGGCCACGGCGACCCCCGGATTTTGTCCGCTCAAACGATTCACAAATATTTGCAGACGGAGCGACGGGTCGATCACAATTTTTTCATCCATGAGGGTAATTTCATTTTCGGCCCCCAGTCCCACCATGTGCCGCCAGCTGGTGGGGCCGTCTGCGGGTGTGATGTTGTAATTGGTCGGCAGAAAAGTCTCGATGCGATAAGCTATAAAACCGCTTAACAGTTGATTGTCCGTGGGGGCCCAATCGAGATGAAATTCGGGACCCCCTCTCAAAGTTTTATCGTTGTTGTCCTGCACACCGAGGCCGATCTGCCCGCTGGGATCGTGAAAGCGGTTGTCGAGATAATCAAAAAAAAGATCGGCGTTCCAGTCGACGCCCCTTGCAGAAGGGGTGGGGCCATCCAGTTTTGCGTGGATAAAATTGCGGAGTGTTTCGAGGCGGGCCGAGGTTGAGAGAAAAGAACCGAGCCCGGGAATCCCCTGTTCCTTGGCAAAAAAGTTTTCGAATATTTTGAAGTTGATTTCATCTTTTTTGTCACTTCCGAAAATACCGGTGAAATTATAATTTTTAAAATCGTTGTTGGCCCGATCGACCACCTGATCGTCATTCACGTTGGAGCGGGTTCCCTGATCGTTCACATAGGGAAAATTGCCCCGGCTTCTGAAATAATCAAACGCGGCGGTATAGTAGAGATCGTTGATGGGCTGGCTTCTCTGGATGTGGCCCCGATAAGTATAGAAAGAGCCGACCGAGTTGCGCAGAATATTTTCGGTCTTGTCCGGTTTGCCTTTGGTGTGAATGTAGATGACGCCGCCCGGAGTTGAGTCGACTATTTTGCCCGGTGCGCCGCCGCGATAAATTTCGATGCGGGCAATGTTGTCGAGTGGCAGAAAAGAGAGATCGACCGCTCCCCCCTCTGCCGAATTGATCAGAATGCCATCGACATAAATCAAAACCTGTTCGGTGGTGGAGCCGCGAATCGAGACGGTGGAAAAATCGTCAAGCCCGCCGTAAGACTGCAGATGCACACCGGCGGCCCGCTCCAGAAGTTCCGGAACAGTTTGCGCAAAACCCTGAATTTTGGAAGGGATGATGACCTGTGTTCCGGCCACACTGTCGAATTGTGCCTCCGGCTGATCTTGCACCTGAATATCAATGCGAGGCTCCGCCGCCCAGAGAGAAGTGGTGACCAAACAAATACAAAACACAAATTTCAAAGTGGCTTTTTGCATAAGCGTGCGTTACAACCTCCTCCTCTTAGGGGGGAACCATTGGCACGTCAACTCAATCTCGATCGCGATCAGCTGGATCATTGTTATGAAATAGCCTCCCTGATTGTTTCCAACGCCTTCAAATATATCGAGCGCCACTCCTCTCCCGCCGTGGAAAGAACCACGCTGATGCTGCTCGGGGTGGATGGCCATCATCGCGGCGTTCCCTATTCCTCCCTGATGGTGGAAAAGTTGACCAAGGACCAGCTTCGTTTGGGGTCTGCCCATTGGTGGGGCAAGGCCGTTTTGGGTCTAAAGGAAGATCCTAAAATTCTGGCCGAGAAACTGGCTCGCGGCAAAATAAAATGGAATGACATTCCGGAGGTTGGACATCAGGAGATTAAAAAATTGACGACCCGAATGGCCGAAGAGGGAATTCAGCACCTCAATCGCATTCGCAGACAGACGCCCGATTTTTTTATCGATCATCGCTCCACCTGCCCGCACCTCGCCTTGAGATTGAAAGACAGAAAAGCGAGACGATTCTCGGGAAAAATCAACGACGCCAAAAAATGGGGTGTCGCGCTTGGCGTGCTTGATCTGCAATCGGATGATTTCCGGCGCGATGTTTGGCACTCGGAGGATTGGCAGAGGGCTTTAAGGGATGCAAAAGAATTCAAGGCGGTGCCGGCGGTGTCGGGACTTTCCACTCCGGAGCAGACCTGCTTTGCTCTTCAATCGGGGTTTGGTGCTGTGCGTTCCGATGGGTGGAGCGATCTTTTAAAAGGGGAGGTCGACGCAAGGCGGGCATTGGTTGACCACAGTTTTGTTTTGAATCTTGTTTCAAAATGGAATGCCAGAATTTTAAGCGGCCATGCCGATTTTCTGGAAAAAAATCCGAACACAAAACCGTATCAGCTTCTGGCTCTGCTCCTCCTTTATGAACAGATGGCCAGACGGCAGGGAGTCGATTTTAGAAATATCATGCTCTCCGTCTCTTTGACTCCCGCTGTTGCCTCGGGCGATCTCTCTTCGCAATTCGCATTTCTTCAGGTTGTGCGGGAAATGTTTTCGCAGTCACCACTCTGGTTCAGAGTTCCATCGCCTTCAACCCCGTTTCATTTTCTGGTGGCCAGTTTCACCGAACAGGATGTGATGGAGGTGGCGGTGGAAAATGAAGTGAGCGTGAAGCAGGCGGGGCAGGCGCTAAAAACCACCACCGGCATCCACGAAGAAATTGCCCTCAACACGCATGGCAAAATCGGACGAGAAGCTCATCTGCTGTTGGACCAGACCTGGAAGTGTCTCAAGGAAATTCAGCACAAAACATTGTGGAAAGTATTTGAAACCGACATGCTGACAAAAGACATTCCTTCGTTACAGGGGCCGGGGCTGGAAGGAATCTTTCAAAAATCTTTTCATTATTGGAACCCGGTCGCCTCCATGTTAAGGAAAGAAGAAGAGAGGGAAGAATAATTTATGGCCGGCATTGGTGTCATTCTCAATCCATATTCCCGTTCCAACCGCAAAAACCCGGGTCGCGCCGAAAGATTGGGTTTCATCGTCGGCGACAAGGGCTCATGCCACGCCACCAAAGATATTTCCGATGTGGAGCGTCTGGCTTTGGAGTTTAAAGAGCGGGACGTTGAAATTCTGGGAATCTCCGGCGGCGATGGGACCTATCAAAAAACGCTCACCACTCTCGTCAAAATTTATGCAGAAAAACCCCTGCCAAAAATAGCATTGCTGGGGGGTGGCACCATGAACAACGTGGTCGGTTGCATGGGAATTGAGGGAAGCCCCGAAACAATTTTGAGCCGTCTCATTTATAAATATCATCAGGATGCCCCTTTCAAAATGGTTGCCTGCCCTCTGCTCAAGGTCAACGATATTTACGGGTTTCTGTTTGGCAACGGCATTGTATATCGTTTTTTGTGCGACTTTAATCGTGTGGAAGAGCCGACCCATTGGACAGCCGCACGGATGCTTTTGAGCGAGACTGTAAATGCCCTTTTGCACACCCGGCGGGGGGCGGAGATCTGCCAGCGTATCGACGCCGATATCTTTGTCGATGGCAAGCAATGGCCCTTCAAAAATTATGTCACTGTTTTTGCGGGCACGGTGGAAACTCTTGGCTTGGGTTTCAAGGCACTCTATCGCGCGCGCAGTGAACCGGGAAAATTTCAGATCGTCTCTTTTTCACTTCCGCCGCGCCAGGTTATCTGGTCATTTCCCAAACTTCTGCTGGCCCGGCCGATCCAATCAGAAAACTGGCTCGACAACATGGCCTCCGAGGTGAAGATTGTCACCAAAGAGCCGCACGGTTACATGCTGGATGGCGAACTCTATCCCCCCACCACCGAAATCAACGTCTCGCTGGGACCGACACTTCAATTGATTGTGGAATAAATTTCAGACAAGCCGGTTGTGATGTGATGCGGCCCATTCTTCCTGCGCCCGCTGATAACTTTCCAGCGTGCCGATGTCGCGCCAATAACCTTCATGCGCAAAAGCGGTGATGCTTTTGACGGTTTGCATGAGCGGCACCACGCCATCCAGAATAAGATTCGATTTTTTCTCCGGCAGGGGCTCAAAAATTTTGGGGCTTAAAATCATCAGGCCGGTGAAAAGATGCTCACCCTGTTTCACATCGAGCAGGCGATTATTTGCCACCTGCAGGCGTGTGTAGCCCTCCTGCCACGGGGCGACGACCAGTGTGGCGGGGGATTTTTGTTCGGCGTGGAGTTCCATAACCTGCGAGAGATCGCAGTTGATGAGCGTGTCGCTGTTCATCGTGACAAAGGTCTCTTCGTTTTTAAAAAAGGCTTCCGCTTTTTTGAGGCCGCCACCCGTGCCCAGAAGCTCCGTCTCTTTGGAATACGAAATTTTCAGGCCGTAATTTTTGCCATCGCCGCAGTGCTGTTCAATTTTTTCGCCCAGATAAAAAAGATTGATGACGACCTCTTCGATCCCGAAGTTTTTGAGATAGAAAAGGGAATAGTCGATGATGGGGCGAGGGCCCAGCGGGAGAAGCGGCTTGGGATTGTTGAGCGTGAGCGGCCGCATTCTCTCGCCCAGCCCCGCCGCAAACAGCATCGCTTTTTTGAGTTTCATTATTTTCCTGTTGTCATTGCGAGGCCCGAAGGGCCGAAGCAATCCAGTCCATCCAACAGTCTGTATAATTTTTCACACTCCGGCAGTCTCTCCAGCGCTTGTTGCACATAACCCATCGAGGTGGGGATGAATGGGAGAAAGTTCGGATTTTTTTTGACGCGGTCGATGAAAACAAATCGGCCCGAGTCTTTGAGTTTGCGCTGGACCGTCTGCAAATCAAATTCTTTTCTGATTTTTTTTAAATCGGTTTTCGATTTTTCAGAGTAGTAGCCGAGCAGTTCGTCCAGATGCGCCGTCAGATCGACATAAGAATCGCGAAGCAGTGCAACCACATCATAACATTGCGGTCCGAGCAGAGCGTCCTGAAAATCGAGAATATAGAGCTCTTTGTTGAATACCATCAAATTGCGAGACTGATAATCGCGATGGGTAAACCCGCGTGGCAATTGGCACAGCACCTGCGTTATTTTTTGCGTTTCAGTTTTAAAAATTTTCTGGTCCCCACTTGGGCGTTGGACGTTTGGATTTTGAATTTCGACGTAATACTCCCAAAAGTGATCAAACTCCCAATCAAACAGTGTCGCATCAAACGACCTTTCAAAAGCAACGCAAGTCGATGTTCGATGTCCGATGTCCGATGTCCGGTTTTGCAGTTCCACCAATAAATCAATCGCCCTCTTATACCACCCCACCACCGTTTTGGTGTCGGCGCCGTGGACCACATCAAACAATTTCACGTCGCCAACATCCTGCAGAATCAACCACCGGTCGGGTTCGCTGAAGAGAATGATGTTGGGAACCGGCATGCCGATCGATTTTAGATAGCGCTGAACATTTATAAACGGGAGCTCCGCAGGTTTCTCCTTGGCGTTGGTGATTTCTTCCGACACGCTCATCTTTCCCTCGGGCATCGCCATTAAAATCGCGGTGGAGCCGTCTTTGAGAAAAAGGCGATAATAGGCGCGATACGAAGCTTCGCCAAAAAGTTTTTTGAGGTCGGTTACCGGTTGCTGTAGCAATTGTGAAAGACGGTCTTTCATTATTATGGAGTGACGGTGAATTGCACATCGGCGTTGCTGGTGTTTTCAAAAACAATCACATAAATGCCGTCAGCACCCACGATTGCGCCTGCAGGAACTTGCACGGTGAGCGATTCCGCCTCGCCGTTGGTCGGCGGGTTGACAAGAGCATAGGTAGCCGCACTGGTCCCCGCGCCCCCGATAACAACAATGTTGGCCGCGGCAACGCTTGAAAAACCAAAACCGAAGAGGGTGATGGTGTCGCCCGCCGTGCCGCTCAAGGGGCTCACGCGCAGAATAACGGGCGGTGCTTGTGTGCTGACCGACGCATTAAATCCGGGAGTTGTATCGCTGGCACTGCCGCAGGCAACAAGCAGTATCGAAAAAATCGTCAGAATTAAAAAACGGAATCGCATCGGTCGGGGACCATAGAGAAATTAATTGAAAAGTGCAACCCTAACCCAAGGTGTTATTGCGAGCGGAGCGAAGCAATCCCGAAGTGTCGGGGGCCTGTCAGCGACAAGCCTGCACGCCCTCAAAACAGATCGGGCTGACAGGACTTGTCGCTGCCACCCCTCTTCACTTTGAAATGATGTTGCGGTCAATGCCCCTCTT
The DNA here is from genome assembly GCA_030648035.1 of Deltaproteobacteria bacterium. Lineage (GTDB taxonomy): Bacteria > UBA10199 > UBA10199 > SPLOWO2-01-44-7 > SPLOWO2-01-44-7 > JAUSII01. The sequence continues at coordinate 20,122 of JAUSII010000101.1, forward strand.
CCAGCATCGGCATCGCTTCTTTGCCGAAGCGGCGGAAGAGGTCGGTTTCCAGATTTTTGTAGTGCGCCCATGCGAGTCGGATTGATAAAAGGTTGCTCCCTTTTGTCTGACTGCGAATCAGTTCCTGGCGGTGGGTGAGAACCTGGTTCAGGGCCGCATCGAGTTTCAATTCTTTTTCGGTGGTAAGGGGTGGAAGATCGGCCGCATGAAAATATCCGGCCTCGACACCGGCGATGATCGCTTCGGCGGCGCGGTCGGGGTTCAAGGCCATCTTCTCGAAGAATTCCGGATCGAGAGTTGCGCTCAACAAATAGGCCCATCCCCTGGCAACCACCGTGGGGTTTGGAAAATAACCACTCTCGGTCAAATTTATTTTAAGTCTCTGTGCCAGTGTCGGGCCATATTGTTTTAAAAATTGATCGGCATCGGTATTTTCTTTTTGACAAAAGATGAGTTCCGTTGCCGATTGTCGGCAGGCTTGTGCGGAATCAAAAAGAGTGGCGGCGCCGAGGAGCAACCATTGATGATGCAAATAGGCTTCGGGCCGCTCGGCCAGCGATCCCAACAATATACGCAAACCTTCCAAAGAGAGATGGGCGGGATCATCCTGCAACATCTTTTTCAAAGCGTAGGCCGCCGTGTCTTGCTGGGTGTTGACGAGCGCGACGTCGGCATAAATTTCTCCATTGCTACCGGGCCAACCCGTGGGGCGTTGCTTCCATAGGTTAAAGTTTTCTCTTCTTTCCAGTCCACCGTCCCCGTATCCCGACCTCTTGTGGATATGGGTAGTGTGATAATCAAAATCAAAACCTCCGAATGGATTGAAAATGCCGGCTCCTGTTATATCTCTTTCGGCAAAACAACGCAGGTCATTGTCTTTTGCTGTGCAGTTTTCAGGGATGGAGTTGATATTGGCATTGGCATCCAGGGTTCTGAAAGAAAAACCGCCGAAAACATTTTTTTCCATAATCCAATAACCGTTGAATGAGATGTTTTTAAAATAGGGATCGCTAGCACTATGGCCGTTCTCTGCTGCAACCAGTCGGGACTGGCCGTTGGTTTCGTAACGGAATTCGTATTGGTCTCTGCCTGATTTGTCAGCCGCCTTTTTGGTAATGATGGTCCACCGCACCCGCTTGCTTTTGTCCTCTTTTCCATCCGGATTGATATGCATCACCAGCGCTTCTGCTTTGTTGACCTGTTTGATGTCGAGCGAGCCGTCATTATTGAGGCGCACTTGGGGGCGATCTATTGTGTAAGAATCTTTTAGCATGGGATCGATGGCAATATCCGGCAGGGGTTTGAAACTGGTGCGATATAAAAATCGCCGATCTTTAAAAACATCTATTTGTTCTGCTTCCACTGGTCCCTGTGTGCGAATTGAAAAATGACTCGCATCAGCGCTGAACTCCATTCGCAGACCATAATCGGGGTGAAATGTAAAAACAGGTTCACCCAGATCGGCCAAGGTGACTTTTACTTCACCCTGCAAGCGTCGGTCATGTTGAATGGTCGCTTTGTAAATTTCTTTTGTTTCGTTTTTCACGTAGAGAAGATGGATGTTTCCATCGGGGTCTTCCTTGTCCTTTCTAATGCCGAAAAGGGGATAGCCAAATGGGCTTTGAGGGAGCGAGTCGTCATCGATTTTGGAGATGATGGGGGGAATTTTGAATGTGGAAATAAAATCCTCACTGATGGCCAGTCGTTCTCCCTTCTGATTGAAAACAATGTTGCGGCTTTCTTGTATGGACCCGCCATACCATTTTATTTTTTTTGAATAAAAAATAAGTCCTTCGGCTGTCTCTTCAATGCGTTTGATCTGGACACTCTCTTCTTTTTTGGTCTGTGCCTCTTTGGGAACAGGGACCGTGAAAAAAGTCTCTCTCTCCAGATCAAACACTTTCAGTTGGTGTGGTACATTTCCTTTGGCGACGAGATAACGCCCATCGGGTTTGGAGATGTAAAAATCTTCTCCGCGAAACGCCCATGTTGTGTCGTAGGGTTGTATCGGCAAGTTATCACCGTGTCCGACTGTATTATGGGCGAAAAAAAGCCACCTCTCGCGAATTTTTTCTATGGAATTTTGGTTGTCTACGGATGTTTTGAAATCCATGAGATAATTTTTCTCCAACCGAAACGCAAACGACCCCTTGCGAACCGGTTCTGGTTCATCCCACTCCGTTCTCGGTTTCGCCGTGTCCTCATTTGCCGTGTTTTCGCTCTCCATCGCAGGCGGCGTCATATCCCCCGTCATCCATTGCCCCAGATGATCGTCAAAATATTCGACCCACCCGTGATGCCCCACTTCTCCTTCCTGAATCAACAATCCACCGACCAGCCTCGCGGGGACACCCTGCTTGCGCAAAAGAATCACGCCATAGCCGTTGGCTACATCGCAATCGGCCCACTTCATTTTGGACAGAGCGGTGTAGAAAGCCCCGCCTGATTTTTCTGGATAGATCGCCGATCCATTCAAAATATCTTTCATGGCGGGATAATGAAATTCATTCAGGACAAAACTTTTTGCCGCCTCATATTTTTCTTCTGCGCCGTAGAATTTTTTGTCTTTAAAATGTTCCTGAAGAATTTGTGGAAGTCCAAAGCTCGGGAGAAGATCACTATTTGCCCCCGGCGGAATTTCAGTGATCAGTGTGAAATTATTCTGGCTCATCCCGAATTGGACCTCCGGCATCTTGAAAAATTTTTCGGTGAGACGGGCATAGATAATGCCGTCGTCATCCTGCACCAGATCGAATCCCGTTTTTTTCCCGTTCAGTCGAACGCTGGTGGCATCGAGCGTGAAATCGGCGGGGAGTGGAATCGCCAGCAGGTCACCTTTTTGATAAGGCCACGCATTTTTTTGCGAAAAAAGAGGGCCGCTATAGTGGTGCGTCGCTGAAATTTGTGTGTGATAGGAAATCAGATTGCGCGGAGCAGAAATCCACCGGTTGGTTCGGGCGTCATAAGAATTATAAACGTGCAGACGAATGTAGGTATCTGCAAGCGATGGAGAAAATTGCATCCCATTCACCTGAACGAGCGACATTTTTTCCGGCCTCTGTATTTTGGGTTTTTCCGGACGCTTGTTGGTGGGGGTGTGCGTTGTTGGAGAGGGGGGATTTTTGTCGAGTTCCTTTTTAATCCGCAGGCGGTTAATATATCCGGGAAGATTGTCGAGATGATATCGCGTCGATTGTTGGATCTCATCGCAGGTATAGACCCAGCGTTTTCCATTTTCATCGGTGAAATATTGCGAGGCGTTTGGGTTAGGGCAACGGCCGGCCTCATCCGACAACTCCCGCATCGCTTTCACTTCCTGCTCACACGCCTCCACCGTTTTGGACATGCCGCACCGATTGTGCGCCTCACTCGCCTTGAGAGCGGTGGTGATGATCTGCGGTTTTGTTTTCTGAATGTTGTTGCCCATAATTGTATGTCATTGCGAGGCCCTTTAGGGCCGTGGCAATCCCGATGATTACCGAGATTGCTTTGTCGCTTACGCTCCTCGCAATGACAACTTACTTATCGCTGGAAACAAAATTAAGTTGCTTGTTGACTTTCGAATTACTTTCGAATATCTTGGGCGCATGTTATCCAAAAGACAGAAGCAAATATTTGATTTTATTAGTAAATTTGTTGATGTTCACGCCTATGCCCCCAGCCTTGAAGAAATTGCTTCCCACTTCAAACTTTCCGCTGTTTCCACCGTTCATTACCATATCAGCGAGCTGATCAAAAAAGGGATGTTGGCCAAGCGCTGGAACGCGGGGCGCTCATTAGAAGTGGTGGGGCACACGGCATCACTCGCGGTGGTTGTCCCTCTGCTCGGTGTTATCGCCGCAGGCAAACCGATTGAAGCGATCGAACAGGAAGAGACAATCGAGATTCCACCTTCATTGATGGGTCGCAAAGATACTTATGTTTTGCGCGTGCAGGGCGACTCGATGATTGAAGAACATATTCGTGATGGTGATTATGTCGTGGTGGAGCGCCGTGACACCGCCGATAACGGCGAAACGGTGGTGGCCCTTCTGAACGGCAACGAGGCGACGCTCAAAAAATTCTATCGCGAAAAAGATCGCATCCGCCTGCAACCAGCCAATCCGACCATGTCGCCCATTTATGTTCGAGAAGAAGATTGCACCATTCAGGGTGTGGTGATTGCGATATTGAGGAAGTTCTAGTGCGATAGTGCGATGGTACTTGGTACCTCGTACTTAGTACTTCGTGAGGGAAAAATATGGGGATATATAATTATCGGGAATTAGATATTTGGAAAAAAGGGATGACAATTTGTGAAAAGGTCTATTTTCTTACCGCTTCTTTTCCTTCTCATGAACAGTACGGGGTGATCTCACAACTTCGTCGCGCTGCTGTGTCTGTTCCCGCCAATATTGCCGAAGGATTTGGACGAAAATCAAATGGAGATTTTAAAAGGTTTTTAAACATAGCGACAGGTTCATTGTTGGAAGTGGAAACCCATATCGAATTGAGCAGACGATTACACTATTGCGCGGATGTTGAAGCGGCAAATCTTTTTGAAGAAACAAATCATCTGGGCAAGATGATGACCCGGTTCACACAAAAAATACCAAACACGAAGTACTAAGTACGAGGTACCAAGCACTATGATCAATTGTGACAAAAAACTAACCATTCGCCCGCGTGCGGTGGCAACGCCCATGCCGGGGCAGAGAACTTTTTTGCATGTCGATCTCGATGCTTTTTTTGCTTCCGTTGAACAGATCAAAAATCCAAAACTCAAAGGCAAACCGGTGATTGTCGGCGGGCGCAATTCGCGGCGCGGTGTGGTGGCGGCCGCTTCTTATGAAGCCAAGCGCTGTGGTGTGACGACCGGCATGCCGTGGCTTGAAGCGCAATCCAAATGTCCCAGCGCCGTTTTTTTGCCGGCCGATTTTGAGGCCTACGCCGAATATTCTGAAAAGGTTCAAAAAATTCTGGGGAAAATTGCGCCGGTGGTGGCGCAAGCCTCTGTGGACGAATCTTATCTCGACCTGACCGGTTGTCAGCGTCTCTACAAAACACCGCGGGAGGCGGGAGAAAAAATCTATCGGGCTGTGAAAGACCAGACAGGACTCTCCATCTCGATCGGCATTGCCGGTTCGCAGTCGGTGGCCAAGATGGCGTCCCGTTTGGCCAAGCCCAGGGGGATGGTGGAGATTCCGAAAGGGGCGGAGAAAAATTTTCTGGCATCTCTGCCGGTGGAGGCGATGCCCGGCATCGGTCCCCAGTTGGGGGAGAAGTTGCGCGGCATGGGGATTGTCACATTGGGCCAACTGGCCAAAGTGCCGAACGATCTGCTTCGCGCCTCCTTTGGTGTGTATGGCCCCTTTCTTCGGGCGAAGGCGCGCGGGGAAGATACCTGGGAACTGGAAGTGACCGAAACCATCAAATCGATCGGCAAACAGGAGACTTTTCCCGAAGATGTTCGTGATTTTGCGATTTTAAAACGCAAATTGTTCGAATTGGTCGAAAAAGTGGGGCAAAAATTGCGTGAAGAAAATCTTTACGCCCGCCGGGTGGCGGTGAAGGTGAGATACGCCGACTTTTCAGAAGAGGGGACCTCTAAAACATTCAGAGACCCGACCCATTTTGACCGTGTCTTGTTTCAATATGCCGAGGAGTTGCTCTCCAACACCGTTCGTCTTGAGCGTTCCATCAGACTCATCGGTTTTTCAGTTCAAGAATTGAGTCAACAGACCCCCCAGCTCGATCTTTTCAGAACACCCAAGGCCGAACGGTGGGAGAGGTTTTATTCCAGCCTCGATAAAATTCGCTCCTTGTAGTCATTCTGAGCCAAAGGCGAAGAATCCCGCTGATCAACGGGATCCTTCACTAAAGTTCAGGATGACAACGCGGTTTTCATGCTTGCACTCCTCCACAAATTTCGCTAGCTAACGCGCGTTATGGGAGATCCAAGAATCAAAACAGAACCGCCAAGAAGCAAAGGGGCGAGAACGGGAGAAACTCTTATTCCTGCAATTCCTCCAGCTTCGTCGCCAGCTCCATCCACACCGCCTGTTCCAGTCGATAGTTTTGACGGCAGTGGACTTGGAGAAGAATGCCGTGACAATGCGCCCGGATGGAACGATAGGGTTATGCTTTCCTATTTCCGCAACGCCTCTCCCGCAGAAATGCCGGTGCCAAGCCGTCAGCCGCCCCAAATGCCTCCGCCATTTTTTCCTCCCGGGAGGGATATAGGAAATGAAATTCGTTTTCCAAATCGTCCGGGCGTTGGCAACCCGGACCCCGGTTCCATTCCCGATACGACAGACTGGTCTCCGCCTGGTGCTCCAAAGCCTTCCCGTGAAGAACCCCCGTTTTGGGCCCGCTTTGCTCTCGGTGCGGTGATGGTTATCGGCTCTATTGCGGGCGCTTTTTTGACCGGCTTCGGCACCGCCGGCCCTTCTTTCAGCCCCGCCATTTTCACCGGCGCCACCCTCTATACCGGCAATCGTTTTTCCGATTCAGAGGCTTAATACTTCGTACCGGGCGCCTTAAAAAAAAATTAAAAAAGTACGCAACTTTCTTAAAGTCCTGCCGATAACAATTATAGGGACACTATGATCATTCCAAATGCTCCACTTCAATCTTTAAGTTATTTTTCAGGAAGTGCTTTAGCATCTGTTGGAGCTCCTCTTGATGGCAGCTATACAGTCGTCTCCATCGGTTTGGATAATGGGGTATCTGTTGAAGAATTGACGCCCCCTGTCGACCCTCGTGATTTTAGTTCAAACAATCGGCTCTATAAACTTAGAGGAGAGCGGGATATGCTTTTGGTTCCGGGACGTCGTTTGTGGATTTATGGGGCAAACCGTTTTCGCAGTACATTGATACCTGAAGATTCCCAAGCAATGCTTGTCGTTTCCGGAAACCGTGAAGTGATGCTGAAACATCCCACGCGTCAGGAACCGTCTTCCGATTCTGTTTCAGATCCAAGGTCCATTTTTATTCGGGAATATGATCGAAAAGTGGCCGACTATTTTTTTCGATTTGTTTCGGATTCGCCAGATGAAACAGGTGTCCCAATTTGTTTGAATTTTCCCATTTATCGCATTCGAGAAGGAATAGACGCAGTCTTGCGAGCGGTTTTTCTGGATCAGATGTCCGATGCATCTATTGCCAGGTATTTTGGTCATTATCTCCTACTGTCCCCCAATTTGATGGTTGCTATCGATAATGGTCAGAATGATGTTTTTGCAGATCCCGAAAATCCCAATGTTACTATCTCGTTTATGGGAGATTCTGCTTCCGTAATCAGAATTCTGGAGACTGGTCTGCATATTTTAGGTGGTTCCTTGGAAGATATTCGAGGCCTTGTCTATCAAGACATTGAATTTCATCCCCTTCCCATAATAGGGAGTATGTCGCGTGATTTGCTTTTTGGAGATCAGCGCATTGTTACAGGCGCCTCTCTGCTTTATCCCACGTCCTATACGCGGGCTGTTGACGAGCCTGAAATTCAGCACACTATGAGTTTTGCAAATGTTATGATGAGGATTCCTTTTGGTCAACGGGCCGCCGCATTTTCTCTCTTTAAAGAATTGTTCCAAAAACTGACGTAAATCCGGCCAAACCAAGTTGATCTTCTTTTTTCACCGGCGCCACCCTCTATACCGGCAATCGTTTTTCCGATTCAGAGGCTTAACAATTGTCATTGCGAGGCCCCAAAGGGGCCGTGGCAATCCCGCTGATTAACCCCAAAGGGGCTCCTTCGGGGCGGGATTGCACAGCGAAGCTCGCAATGACACCGATTACAATGACAACTTGATTTCTTTATCTGTTTTGGTTACGAAGCGCGCGCTATGCAACTCGCACTGGATTGTCTTAAAGGGACTTTTGGCGATGCCATTCTGGAAACCTCCAATCATTTGGGGAACGAAACGGCCGTTGTTTCCACTCCCAAAATTGTTGAAATCATAAAATTTTTGCGAGATACCACCGGTCTTGAATTTAATATGATGATGGATCTGGCGGGGATGGATTATCCGGGGCGCGCCGAGCGTTTTGAAGTGGTCTATCATCTCTACTCTCTCAAAAATAAAAAAAGAATTCGCCTGAAAGTGCGCGTGACCGAAGAAAATCCGGTCGTCCCCAGCATTCACTCCTTATATAAAGCCGCGAACTGGTTTGAGCGGGAGGCCTACGATATGTTCGGGTTGAAATTTGAAGGGCATCCGAATTTGAAACGTATTCTCACCTTTGAGGAATTTGTCGGCTTTCCGCTTCGAAAAGATTATCCGGTAAATAAGCGGCCAAAAATTCCGACACCCGATCCGCTCATCCGATAAAATGAAAAATTCAAATGCTACAAATGAGGATGTCGCCAAATCGCTCAACGCGGAGCACATGATCTTGAATATGGGGCCCTCGCACCCCGCCATGCACGGGACTCTGCGCGTGGTGCTGGAGCTGGAAGGTGAAACAATCGTCAATGCCATTCCAGAGATCGGCTATCTGCACCGCTGTTTCGAAAAAGAAGCGGAAGTCAAAACATACACGCAAATTATTCCCTACACCGACCGGCTCAACTATCTCTCACCCCTCATGAACAATGTCGGCTATTGCATGGCGGTGGAAAAAATGTGGCCGCTCGAAATTCCGGAACGGGTGCAATGGATTCGCATGCTCATCTCGGAACTCTCTCGTATCATGGACCATTGCGTCTGCATCGGCACCAACCTGGTCGACATCGGGGGCTTGACCAATTTCTGGTATCTTTTTAATCCGCGCGAAAAAATGATCGACTGGGTGGAGGCTCTCTGTGGCGCGCGTCTCACCACCACCTACACCCGCGTGGGGGGCGTCATGCGCGACCTGCCGCCCGACACCAAACCTTTTTTGAAGGAATGTCTCAAAGATGTTCGCAAGGCAATCAAAGACACCACCGGTCTTTTGAAAAAGAACAGAATCTTCATGGACCGCACGCAGAATGTGGGAAGCATTTCTGCGGAAGATGCCATCAGCTATGGTTTTACCGGTCCGTGTCTGCGCGCATGTGGCGTCGATTATGATATTCGCAAAGCACATCCCTATTATTATTATGACCAGCTCGATTGGGATGTGCCGCTCGGTCGTTATGGCGATTCCTACGATCGTGTTTTTGTCCGCTTTGAAGAGATGCTCCAGTCGTGCCGGATGATCGAACAGATTCTGGAAAAAATGCCCGAAGGTCCCATCATGACCGACCATCGCGATGTCGCTCTTCCCGCGAAGCATGAGGTTTATGGTTCGATAGAGGGAATCATCCAGCAATTTAAAATTGTGATGCACGGCATCAAGCCGCCGCCGGGAGAAATTTATTCCTACACCGAGGCGGCCAACGGAGAATTGGGTTTTTATATTGTGAGCGACGGCTCCGACAAACCGTATCGCGTGAAAGTGCGGCCCCCTTGTTTCGCGATCTATCAGGCCTATACCGAAATGATAAAAGGGGAGCTGGTGGCCGATGCCGTCGCCGTTTTGGGTGGATTGAACATTGTGGCGGGGGAGTTGGATAGATAAATATGTCATTCGAATTTACAACCGAGAATAAGAAAAAGTTTGAGGAGACGCTAACGCGCTATCCACAAAAAAAAGCGGCTCTGCTTCCGGCATTGTGGCTGGTGCAGGAGCAGTTGGGTTGGATTTCTCCCGAGGCGATGGAATATCTGGCGCGTCTTTTGGAAATGACACCGGCTTATGTCTACGAGACGGCGACTTTTTATACCATGTATAATAAGAAGCCGATCGGACGCCATCACATTCAGGTCTGCAACAGCGTCTGCTGTTGTCTGCGCGGGAGCGAAGAGACGGTCAAATATATCCAGAAAAAATTGGAGATTGAAGTCGGTGAGTCGACCCCGGACGGGCGTTTTCATCTCTCGGCGGTGGAGTGCCTCGGCTCCTGTGGCACCGCGCCGATGATGCAGATTGATAATGATTATTACGAAGATCTGAATGCAGAGAAGGTTGATGCGATATTGGAAAAGATGAAATAGTGCGATGGTGCGATAGTGCTTAGTACTTGGTGCGAATATAAATCTAAGTACCAAGTACTATCGCACTATCGCACTGATAAATTATGGAACAAATTTTAAGCAAAAGTTGGCGCATTGTGAATCAACGCAACATGGACGTCGCTTTGATGCACGGCGCCTATGATTCGCTCAAGAAAATTTTCAAGATGACTCCGGCCGAAGTAACCGAGACGGTTAAAGCCTCCGGCCTGCGCGGGCGCGGGGGGGCCGGTTTTTCCACTGGCACCAAGTGGACGTTTATTCCCAAAGACAATAAGAAGCCGGTTTATCTTATTAATAATTTCGACGAGAGCGAACCCGGCACTTTCAAGGATCGTGCGATTGCGGAGAAAGATCCGCACATGATGATCGAGGGGATGATCATCGCCTCTTATGCGATCGGCGCCAACACCGCCTATATCTATATTCGCGGGGAATATTATCGCCAGTGGGAGATTATTGAAAAAGCGTTGGCCGAGGCTTATGCAAAAGGTTTTCTGGGAAAAAATATTCAAGGCTCCGGATTTCATCTCGATATTTTTCAACATCGCGGAGCGGGGGCCTACATTTGCGGCGAAGAGACGGCGCTTCTCTCATCTCTCGAAGGAGGAAGAGGTTATCCAAGAATCAAACCGCCCTTTCCGGCGATCGAGGGGGCGTGGCGCTCGCCAACCATTGTGAATAACGTCGAGACTCTGACCAATCTTCCCTACATCATCAATAATGGTGCGGATGCTTTCAAAAAATTCGGGACCGAAAAAAGTCCCGGCACCAAACTGATTTCGGCCTCGGGCCATATTGAAAAACCGGGTGTTTATGAAGTGGCGATGGGATTGCCGATCCACACTTTTTTAAACGAACAGCTGGGCGGCATCTGGAAGGGTCGCAAACTCAAAGCGCTGGTGCCGGGCGGTTCGTCGTTTCCCGTGCTTACGGCAGACGAGGCGCTCAAAACAAATATCGATTTTGAATCTTGCGCGGCGAGCGGCACATCGCTCGGCTCCGGCGGTTTTTATGTGATGGACGACACGACCTGCATGGTGCGCATGCTGATGTTCACCGCAAAATTTTATGAACACGAGTCGTGCGGACAATGCACGCCGTGCCGCGAGGGGACCGGCTGGGTTTCGCAAATCGTGCGGCGTATTGAGGAAGGTCATGGACGCGAACGCGATCTGCAAGTATTGCTCGATGTCTGTAATAATATGATGAACGGTCGCACCATCTGCGTTTTTGCCGACGCCCTGGCCATGCCGGTCATCAGCTATCTGACAAAGTTTAAACACGAGTTTGAGGATCACGTGAGACTGGGGAGATGTCCGATGAGCGGGAAGTGCGATAGTGCGATGGTGTGATGGTGCGATAGTACTTGGTGCAAATATCAATCTAAGTACCAAGTACCATCGCACTATCGCACTCAAGAATTATGATTAAGATTAAAATCGACAATAAGGAAATAGAAGTGGCGGAGGGTTCCACGGTTTTGCAGGCGGCGCTCGCCAACAAAATCGAGGTCCCCTATTTCTGCTATCATCGCAAACTCTCGATCGCGGGCAATTGTCGCATGTGTCTGGTCAATGTGAAGGGTTCCAATAAGCCGGTGATTTCGTGCCGCGAACGGGTGCGCGAGGGGATGGAAGTCGACGCCTCTTCGCCGGTCGTCAAAAAAATGCAGCAGGGTGTTCTGGAATTTATTCTGGTCAACCATCCTCTCGATTGTCCCATCTGCGATCAATCGGGCGAATGCGATTTGCAGGATAACTATTTCAAATTCTCAAAATTTCCATCGCGTCTCGAAGACAAAAAAGTCCACAAACCCAAAGCCGTGCCACTGGGACCGCTGGTGACTTTGGATGATGAGCGTTGCATTGTCTGCACGCGATGCGTCCGTTTTTGCGATGAGATTGCCGGTACCCACGAGTTGTGTGTGACCCAGCGCGGTGGACATTCCGAACTGCGCACCTATCCCGGCAAAGAATTAAACAATCCCTATTCTCTCTGCACCGTTGATGTCTGTCCGGTGGGGGCGCTGACCTCGACCGATTTCCGTTTTAAAAAACGGGTCTGGTTTTTAAAAACAACAAATTCCATTTGTACCGGTTGCGCCACCGGCTGTAACATCAAAATGGATTGGAATGATGCGGCGGTTTAT
>JAUSII010000103.1 GCA_030648035.1 Deltaproteobacteria bacterium
ACACTTTCAATCGTCTTTGATTCCTGCGCGATGAGGGAGGCGAGACCGCCGGTGGCGATGACTTTCATTGGCACACCCTCTTCTTTTTTGCACAGCTCCACCAGATGATCGACCAGTCCGACGTATCCATAATAGAGCCCGCTCTGCATACACTCCACGGTGTTGCGACCCACCACCCGTTTCGGTTTTGCAATTTCTACGCGAGGCAGTTTGGCCGCGGCCATTGTCAACGCCAGACCCGCAATGCCGATGCCGGGAGCGATGGGCCCGCCGCCATATTCGCCTTTGGCGGTCACCACATCAAAAGTGGTTGCCGTTCCAAAATCGACAACGATCGCCGCTGTTTTAAATTTTTCCCATGCCGCAACCGCATTGCACAAACGATCGGCACCGATTTCTTCCGCACGATCGACACGACAATGCATTTTGGCGGTCTCATGCGTCACCCACAACGGATCGCGATCAAAATAGCGCTGACACATGGTGAGCAGAATATGTTGCAGAGTGGGCACCACATTGGAAATCACAATGCCATCCATCTTTTTAAAATTAATACCGACCAAATCGAAGAGTTGTTTGAAGAGAAGGCCGAATTCATCGGCCGTGCGTGCACGCGCCGTCTCCACACGCCAATGGTGTTTGAGCTGACCCTCCTGAAAAAGGCCCAAAGAGATATTCGTATTTCCAACGTCGATTGTTAAAAGCATCTGTCACTCCACCGGCAACCCTTCTTCTTCCCAACCGGGAATTCCCGGTTTGCCGCCGAAACCGCCGTCGATATTGAAAACATCGTTATAACCCTGGGCATTCAGCAGTTCGCAGGCCTTGCCCGAGCGCCCGCCCGAATGACAACCGATCACCAGCTTGGCGGGCTTTGGGAATTTTTCAGCCACCAACGCCAGAAAATTGGGATTGAACTCCCGACCTGCCGGGGTGCTGATAAAAATGGAAATGTTGACCGCCCCCTTTGCATGTCCCGCATCGAATTCCTCTGTCGTGCGAACATCGAGATATGCATATCCCTCTTTTGTTTTTTGAAAAGCCTCTTTCGGCTGAATATTTTGATAACTCATGATTTTCTCCTTGTCGTGCCTATCCATTCTGCTAAAGGCTTTGCAAGTCAACCCAAAAAAAGGAGAATCCCATGTCCGGCGCCGCAAAAATCGTGAAAGAGGTCCAAGCACAGCTGATTGGAAGCGATCCTGCGAAAAAAGAAAAAGTTTATTTGACCGAAAAGGGAACTTTGATGATTGCGGTGGCCGGAAGCAGTTCCGTCTCCGATGGAGAAGGCTCTTCCCCAGCCATGCCCGATTTTGAACATGTCACCATGGCCCGCGATGTCTCTTCTTTTGAACTGGTACCCAACGGCAAGGGTTTTGACCTCAAATATGCAGAAACAAGAAAAAAAGGGACTCTGTCAGCTCATGTGGAAATTAAAGCCGATGAATTAAGAGAATATCTTGAAAAAGCAGTAAAACCTGTCAACACATTTGGCTTTAATTGGAGTATCGATTAGTTTTGCACTTCATTGTTCGGCGAAACAATACCGATCGTTATTTTGCCGTCGGTGAAATAGCGATCCCCGCCGCCGTTTTTTCCATACAGCGTTGGGTCCACCCCGCGGCCTTGGTAGCATTCAATAATCTGACCAGCCTTTGTTAAATCCGACATCAGTTTATCCCTCTCTTTATCAACATCCGATGCGATGTGGTGTGTAATTTTTCCCGTCAGATGGCTGACGCCGCAACTCTCATCAAAAGTGACGGAACCGATCCAAAAAACTCTGTCATGAACATTAACCGGTGCGCGCCAAAAGCGGACATGATGCCTTTGCTTTGGACTATCGCCAACGGGCATCTCAAAAGCCAAATCCTGCCTGCGGCCCCACAAATAAAGATCGCTGATCGGCGCATTGGAATATTCGCGATGCAACAGAGCACTCTCCACAATCCGAACACTTGTTTTTAAAGTCACTGGGTCGGACGAAATCCAGTTGGCTTTGATCATCGCCTGGATTACCTCTTTTTCAGAACCTATCAGCCCGATATTGAGTGGATCCCCCGGAATTCCCTCTTTCGTTATGGCTGTTTTGGGGAGCCCAACCAAAGAATGGGAACGTTCGTAACGCCGCCATAGAAACGGCAAAATGACATAAGCTATTAAAATATATAGAAAAATAAGCCCAGCCAGCAGAAGGAGAAAACCCTTGATCTTTAAGTCCAAATCCATAATAGTCCGCCGACTCTAGGAGGTTTTATGTCGTTGACGCAACATTTTACTTGGGGCGATTTCTTAAAGAAAAACCCCGAGCTTAAAAAGAAAGAAATCAAAAGAACCTCTCCCGAAGGGGAAAAGGCGTTCAAAGCCGCGTTCAAGGAATTCGCCAAAGAATTTCTGAAAAAGCGTGACGAAAAAATCAAGAAAGAAAAAGAGCGGACCACCAAGGACAAAAAAGAACTGGTCACCAAGCTTAAAGCCGTTGATGGAAAAAAGTGGCACCTCAAGGCGAAAAAGCTGAACCAGAAAATTGGCCGTCTCGATTCCTATCTCGCCAAATTGGAAACCCAACACAAAAAGACGACCCATCTGGCCAAAACCGTCTAACTGTTTTTAATTTCTCAAAGGTTTACCGGTCATGAGCATCTGCTGAATGCGAGCTTGTGATTTTTCTTCGCCGCAGAGTTTCAGGAAGGCTTCGCGTTCCAAATCCAGAATATGTTGTTCGTTGGTGGTGTGAATGGATGGTTTGTCACCGCCGGCCAAAACATGGGCAATGGTCTTGGCGATGAAGAGATCATATTCACTGATCAACCCCTGCAGAAAAAACGAGTGGGCTCCGTTAATGAGTGCCATTTCTCCGCCCTTGCCCGGCAATTGAATATTTTCCTGCATTTTGGGCGGCTGATAATTTTTGGATAATTCCAGCACGCGCTGTTTGGCGGCTTGAGTAAGATTGTCGCGATTTAAAACGATGGAATTGCTCGTTTTAAAATAGCCGAGCTTTTTGGCCTCTTTCGCAGAGGTCGAAACTTTTCCCATCGCAATCGCTTCAAAACATTTTTGCACTTTTGGAAACGGCCCACCATCTTCCGGAGAGGCCCAGATTTTATCTTTTGGATTGTGCTCTGCAACTAATTTTTCTTCCCATCGAAGCAACATATTTTTGCAACCGCAACCGGCGGGAAGCAATCCAACACCGACCTCCACCAATCCCATATACGTTTCGGCATGGGCCACAATATCGGTGGCGGCGAGACAGACCTCACAACCGCCACCCAGCGCCAGATTAAACGGAGCGGCTACCACCGGTTTGGGCGAAAAGCGAATTTTCTGCATCGTTTTTTGAAATTCACGCACGATGAAATCGAGTTGATTCCAATCTTTCTGTTGAGCCGTCAAAAGAATCAAAAGAATGTTGGCGCCCACCGAAAAATTTTCTCCTTCGTTGGTGATGACCAAACCCTTTCCCTCTTTGTCGGCCCGTTCCAAACCTTTGTTGATGATCTCCAGCACATCGCCGTCGAGGGCATTCATTTTGGAATGAAACTCGGCACAAAAAACACCCTCGCCCAGATCGACAATCGAGCCGCCGGAGTTTTGCTCCACGACTGCACCCGCAGAGGCCTTGCGCGATTTTAAAAAAGTCAGTTTCGGTTTGGGATAAAACTGACCGCCCTTCTTCAAAATATCCTGAACGAGTTTCGGAACGCCGCGATTTTCTTTTTGCAAACGCTCCACGACTTGTGACACACCTAGTGCATCCCACATTTCAAAGGGACCCAGCTCCCAATTGAAACCCCAGCGCATGGCATCGTCGACATCTTCGATTGAATCGGAAATTTCCGGAATGCGATTGGCGGCATAGACCAGCATGTTGGAGATCAGTGGCCAGGCGATCTGGCCGGCCTCGTCATCGGCAAACACAACTGCTTTTAATCTCTCTGCCGGATTTTCAATCTCTTTGGCTTTGCCCAGAGAATCGGCACGGAATTTTTGTTGCGGTCCATATTCAAGCGTTTGCAAATTGATCGCCAAGATTTCTTTTCCAGCATCGGTCTTGGCCACTTTATAAAAACCCTGTTTCGTTTTTTCTCCGAGCAAACCTTTGGCGATCATTTTTTCTAAAAATGCGGGGGCTTTGAAAGTGTCGCGGCATTCATCTTTGGGACAACCATCGTAACAGGTTTTGGCAACCAACGCCAAAGTGTCCAAGCCGACCAAGTCGCAAGTTCTGAACGCCGCGCTCTTGGGATGAAGTGTTGCGGGGCCCATCACCTTTTCCACTTTTTCGATCGGCCAATTTTTGTCGGCCGTCATGTGAAGGCAATCGAAGACATGATAAACGCCGATCCGGTTGGCGATGAAGTTGGGAGTGTCTTTGGCTTGAACCACTCCCTTGCCCAATTTCTCCTCGATGAACTTCGCCAATTCGGATGCATCCCCCACCACCTCGACTAGTTTCAAATAGCGCGGCGGATTAAAAAAATGGGTGATGCAAAATTTGTCGCGAAATTTGAGTTCGTGCAGAGGCAGACCCGACGTGTTCGAAGAAACCCAGGCCGAATCTTTTATATAAGGCGCAATTTTTTTATAGAGGGCTTTTTTGACATCCAATTTTTCGGTAACGACCTCGATAATCCAGTCGCACTCTTTCAGTTTTTCAAGATTGGCATCGAGCAGACCGGGCGTGATGAGTTTGATGTCATCCGCATCATAGAGATGCGCGGGGCGCGCTTTCAAAATTTTACTCAAATCAGGCAGAACAACATCGAGCAGATAAGAAGGAATCCCGCAATTGGCCAAATGCGCCGCAATGCCGGAACCCATCACCCCCGAACCGATCACCGCTGCTTTTTTGATTTGGATCATAAACGTTCCACAATCGTCGCAACACCCTGCCCACCGCCGACGCACAAAGTTTCAAGGCCGGTCGACTTGTTGGACATTTCCAGCGCATTCAAGAGGGTCGACATGATGCGCGCGCCCGAACAACCGAGAGGATGCCCCAGCGCAATCGCGCCCCCGTGCACGTTGAGGCGGGTCATATCCCAACCCAACTCCTTTGAAACGGCAAGCACCTGCACGGAGAAGGCTTCGTTGAGTTCCAAAAGATCGATGTCGGAGAGTTTCATTCCGGCGAGCTTGAGCGCTTTCGGAACGGCAAACACAGGGCCAACACCCATATACGCCGGATCAACTCCGGCAACAGCGTGACTTCTCACCTTGGCGATCGGTTTTATTCCCAACTGTTTTGCTTTTGCGGCAGACATCAAAATCACGCAGGCCGCACCATCGGTCAACGGCGATGAGTTGCCCGCCGTCACCGTGCCGCCCGCCATGAAAGCCGGCTTGAGACTTGCCAATTTTTCCAGAGTGGAATCTTCTCGCGGACCTTCATCTATTTTTGTTTTTTTGACGGAACCATCGGCCTGCACCGCAGAACATTCCACAATCTCTTTGAACTTTCCTTCTTTTTGCGCCTGAATTGCTTTTTGATGTGAACCAAACGAAAACTGGTCCTGCTCCTCGCGCGAAATTTTATATTTTTTGGCCAAGTTTTCAGCCGTCTCTCCCATTCCGATATACGCCGCAGGTTTTCCCTCGCCCAAAAGTTTTTCGTTGAGACTCGGGTTGAAACCGCCCATCGCCACATGACTCATCGATTCGATGCCGCCGGTCACACAGATATCGACCGATCCATTTTGAATGGCATCGACCGCCATGTTGATGGTGGTGAGCGATGAAGCGCAGAAACGGTTGACCGTCACCGCGCCGGAAGTAAAGGGGATGCCGGCCAGAAAACTGATGTTGCGCGCCACATTCAAACCCTGCTCTCCCTCGGGCATCGCACAACCGATCAAAACATCTTCGACCATGCCGGGTTTGAGTTGCGGCAATTTCTCAAGTGCGGCGCGAATCACTTCCGCCCCCAGATCGTCAATGCGGGTGTGGATGAATTGTCCTTTGTTGGCCCGACCCATCGGTGAACGAACAGCGGCGACAATCACGGCATCAATCATAAAACCTCCATTTTACAACACAGGGTAACTCTCACGAGCAAAAGGGCAAGTCAACTCCAGAGCTTGAAAAATACGAAACCTGTGGACACCGTTGACGGCATCCACAGGTTCGTATTTTTCCAATGGTTATCTGTCTCTAAAATATCCGGCCACCACCCACATAGTGACGCTCGAAAGGAACTTTAGTTTCCTTAACCTCTTCTTTTTTTGGCTCGCTCCCGACATTTTTAATTTCAGCAGAGAAAGAATCCGTCGCACCATTATAGGATGCCGGAGAATCAATATATTTCCGGGCAATCGACAGCAAAGTGGCGGCCGTTTTTCCATGAAGCTTTCGCGATGCCGTGTCTCTGGCACCCAGATATTCATCCATGAAGAGAGCGGGGTTTGCCGCAAACTTTCGATTAACATCTCCATAGCA
>JAUSII010000109.1 GCA_030648035.1 Deltaproteobacteria bacterium
AAAACAATTTTGCCCCGATTCGGAACATTGCGGCTCTTTAAAAGTCGACGCGGCCTCCTCGATCACCCGTTCCAAAGGCATGGTCCTGGCCTGATAAACAGGCGAATTAAGAAAAGGCTGTAAAATCAGCTCCAACCCGGATGTTTTTTTGCCTTCAGATACCATTTAAACCCTCTCTATCTTATTATCGGCAAATGTCCAAAAAAAGGTGAAGTGATTTTAAAGTACCTTGTTGTGCGCCACAAACCAGTGTGCGCCATCGGGGGAGACCAGAAAAGTCGGGTGCTGGCCGGTTTTGTCGGCTGAAAAGCTGATGTCGTAAACATCGAAGATCCCGGTCTCTTTTTGTATCGGACCGGCTGTCCAGACCTCTCCTTCCGGATTGATCAAAGAATCACCGATCTCAATCTCATCTGCAGGTAACCAGACATTTTGGCCCCCGCGTTCCACCAACATCGGGTGATTTGCAGTGACCTCCAGGCCATTCAGATAGACCATCGTGGAGTGCCACTGGGGATGGGGTATCAGCTTGGTGGGATATTGATAAACCACTTTTCCTTTTTCTTCATCAAAAGAGGCCAATTGCGGCAGGGGTTGGCCCGCTTCATCCAATGCTTTGAGCGCGTCGAAAGAGATCAGAGAGCCGTCAGCTTTTTTAAGCAACATCGATCCGGCAAAACATCCACCGACGCCGCTTCTATTTTCCAGCAGAATATGCTCGAAGCGAATCCCCTTCTTTTGGGCCGTGTCAATGGCATCTTGTTTGACATATTTTTTAATATTGTAACCGCGCACCCCCCCATCATCTTCATCGGTAATCAAAACCACAACCCGCTCCACCACGTCGGTTGTGGTTACGGGAATCCATGGCTCATTATCCATCGCATGCATGGCGGCCTCCCAATGATATTCTTTACTCCCATCGGTCTGACTTAGAATTTTGTTCAGCCCGGCCTTGGCCTCGGCAATTTCTTTTTCAATCGTTTCCATTCCATTCAGGGGGACCATCTCACCCCGATCGTCATCGATGTCGTCCACATAATAACGGATTGCCACACTGACCTCTCCCCCCGGCATAATCTGTCTTCGGGCATGATCCAGAATTTCACCGACATTTTTTTTGACCACTTTGATGTCATTTTCCATGCTCCCGGAGCGGTCGATAATAAACATGATCTGATATTTATTTTTGCGCGGTTCCTTGTCTTTCAGTTCAATAGTGAGAGCTTCTTTGACAACTTCCAGAAGAGGTTTTTCATTGAGCATTTTTCCTTCATCCAATAAAGGTCTGTCGAACTTCCTAATTTTTTTCTGCTTTCCTCCGGTCGCTTCAGCAAATTCTTTTACCTCACCTTCAACCGAGACCCACTGGATATCCATTTTATGCCCGGCCACAGTGGTCAAAGGCCCACCCTCCTTGTCTCCCTTGGGCTGATCGGTAACTTTGACTTCAAAGGTGAGAGGAACAACCTTCCCGTTCACCCAATCTGAAGGGACTATAAATTGAAATGACGGGCCTTTTGTTTGGCCCGGGGCAATGACGCTGTTGCCTCCCACTTGTCGCCAAAGGTAGGAGACCGGATCTCCATCAGGCTCATTCACTTTAACTTTCAATGTCACTCTCTCCCCTTGCCGCGCCCTTGCCGGTCCCAGAATTTTTATTGCCGGAGGTTGATTTTTGGGTTTGGCCGCAACGGGAGGAACAGGAGCCTCTTTTGGAATTTCGGAAGCGGTCACTACAGGTTCTTCTTCTATTTTTTCTTCCACCGGCGGCAATCCCATTTTTTCACGCACTGTATTAAAATCGACATCCAGTTTTAATCCGTTTTCCAAATAGACGACAAACCCCAAAACAATATTTTCGATTTCAATGGCCACCATCTCTCCATCTTCGGGTTTCCAGCGGATCATCTGAAGAGGACCATAGATGGCTCCCCAAACGCCCCCCTCCCTCAATTCTTTTTCTGCCAAGGCAAGATGGTTTTGTATCAATGTGTTTTTTTCTTCTTCGGAGAGAAGAGGCTTGCCATCCCCAATGGCCTCGCGGACAAAGCCCAGACTCTCCAACAGCCAAAAGAGACCCAAGCTCAAATGATGCAACTGCTCGGTAGATTTTGGAAATGCAGCAGGAGACAAAAAAGCATCTGTAAAATCAATGACTTGACAGGAGGTGTTTTTATGACAAACAGGGCGATCAAAAACTTCGATCGCCTTTAAAACCACCTGTTCCAATGGGGGAGATTCAATCTTGGCCATACTCAATAGTTATCGTCACATTTTCAAAAAAGTTGCCTTAAAAATCCAGATCATCCAGATCGGGAATTTCTTCGTTGAAGAGATCTTCATCACCTTCTTCGGAGGCAAACGAGGGTTTGGCGGCGGTGGGGGCGGGAGTTTTGAAACCGTGGGAATAGAGATCGACATCTTTGCTGTTACTCTTGACCACTTCAATGCGGCGGCCCGATTGTTTTTCCCATTTCTTCAGGGCCTTTTCCAGAAGCGGCTGATTGATCGACCAGAGCAGAGAGTCTTCCCCTTTCAATTTCTGATTTGAAAACAAGGCATAGCTGATCGAGAGACTCTGAAAACCAGATTCATCCGGGCCGCCCCAGACTACAAAATTGGCCGGTTCCTGAATCTGCACGCGCACCATGTTGTCGGGATCCCAATCGGTGCGCAAAAAACCGACGATGTTCAGGTGAAGACGAATCACCCAGAGCGGTTCGTTCAAATTTTTCATCACCAGCATCAGCTCATCCAGAAAAGTCATCTGGTTCAAATTCTCTTTTTTGATCTGCTTGGTGCCGTTGTAGGTGCTCACCTCCATCCGGTCGGGAACGACCAGACCAAAAAAAGCGCGCAAAAAATTAAAGACCTGTTCAAAAAACCAGACGTTGGTCTCCTCCGTCGACATCTTGGTAAAATTTAAATTGGAATTAAAACCCCAGCTCCCGACCACCTGTTTTTTCAAGGAAGACTCTTTTAAGAGATCATCCAGACTGGTGGGAACATCTATCTCCCCAAGGTCGGGGATATCGGTATCGTTGAAATCGAACTTGGCCATGAAAGAGAGATTAAACCAATTTTTAGCGAACTGCAACCAACCAAGATGAAACGGAGGTTTGGATCATGTTGAGAATGTTGGTGGGGAAGAGGCCGAAGAAGGCCACGGCCAGGAAGGCAAGCCAGATGACGGCCAGCACGCTTTGCGGAATCCAGATATGGGTGAGGCCTTTTGTTTCTTCGGTCTCTTTTCCAAAATACATCGCCACAACGGGGCCGAGATAATAATAGACTGAGACAACACTGTTTAAAACGCCCAGCACTGCCAAGCCGACATAACCAGTCTGCACTGCCTGCAGAAACATGTAATATTTTCCGAAGAAACCCATCGTTGGCGGCATGCCGGCCAGCGACAACATAAAAAAGGTCATCACAAATCCCAAAAACGGTTTTTTATATCCCAAGCCCGTCAGGTCACTCATCCTGCAATTTTCTTTTCCCTCTCCCGTGAGCGAAATCAAAACAGCGAAAGCGCCAGTCGTCATGAGAATGTAGGCCAGCAGATAAAAAGCAACGCTCGAGACCACCGCCGCACTCTGATTTGCAAACGCGACGAGCGGCACCAGTGCATAACCGGCATGGGCGATGGAAGAATAGGCCAGCATCCGCTTCATGTTTTTCTGAACGAGTGCCGCAATATTGCCAATCGTCATTGTCAACGCCGCACCAATCCAGATTACCTTTGTGAAGAGCATCGGCTCCCACTGAAACAGGGCCCAGATGATTCGCAGAAGGGCCGCAAAACCGGCGGCCTTGACGGCGGTCGCCATGAAAGTCGTGACCACCACCGGTGAACCCTCATAAACATCGGCCGCCCAAAAGTGAAACGGCACCGCGGCAATTTTAAAACCGAGGCCCACCGCCAACAGACTCAATCCCAGAAGCATGTAGGTGCGCGTGTCTCCGCTGGCCAAGGCCATCCCCTTTTCATGAAGAAGCACCAGATCGGTCGTCCCCGAAGCCCCATAAATAAAAGCAATACCGAGCAGAAGAAAAGCGCTGGCAAAAGCGCCAATCAGAAAATATTTGAGGGAGGCCTCCACACAGAGACTATTGCTCCGCTGAAATCCGGCCAGCACATAGAGTGCAACCGACATGATCTCCAACCCCAGAAAGAAAACCATCAGATCGGAAGCGGCCACCATGCAACCCATTCCAAAAACGGCGAACAGAAGAAGCGAATAATATTCGGGGCGCGCCAGACCAAACATCTTCAGATAAGAGTATGAGAGAAGCAGTGTCAAACCGGCGGCGATTAAAAAAAACAGAACAAAAAGATACGTGATTTTGTCGAAGAGAAAGAGTCCCGAATTATCCCCCGCCACCTGCATCCAGTTGGTCCAGGCCAGCCATAATGATGCCAACACCGTGGCAAAGGCGACGCCAAAGCTGAAGCGATGCGGCTTCTTTAAAAACGGGCCGACCAGCAGAATAATCAGCGCCCCCACCAGAGACAAACCCCAGGGAGAACTCTGAAATAAAAACTGCATCCAGTTAATGTTTAACAGTGTTTGCATTGCGTGTTGCCAATTTCAAAAACGTATCGGTCGAGACACTCATCATTTTAATCAGCGGTTTTGGATAGACGCCGAAGCCGACCATCGCCAGACAGAGCGGCACCAGAATCACCACTTCGCGCCATCCCAAGTCTTTGAGTTTTTTGTTTTCCTCATGCGTGACGGGTCCGAAGAAAACCCGCTCCACCATCCAGAGCATATAGACCGCACTCAACACCACACCCGACACAGCCACCACCGCAAAAATTCTTTGCGTTTGAAAAGCCCCGAGCAAAATCAGAAATTCGCCGACGAAATTATTAAGGCCCGGCAATCCAATCGACGACAAGGTGACGAAGAGAAAGAAAAAAGTGTAGAGCGGCATTATTTTCGCGATGCCACCATAAGCCCCAATCTCGCGCGTATGGCGTCTTTCATAAAGCATTCCGACCAGCAGAAAGAGGGCGCCGGTGGAGAGACCGTGGTTGATCATCTGCAATACCGCCCCATCCACACCCTTCTGATCGAGTGCAAAAAGACCCAGAATCACAAAACCCAAATGGGCCACCGAAGAATAAGCCACCAGTCGTTTGATATCTTTCTGCACCATCGCCACCAGCGAGCCATAAACAATCCCGATCACCGCGAGTGTGAGTATATAAGGAGAAAAATAGAGGGAAGCATCGGCAAAGAGCGGCATGGCGAAACGATAAAAACCGTAAGTCCCCATCTTGAGAAGCACACCGGCCAGAATCACAGAGCCGGCTGTCGGTGCTTCGGTGTGCGCATCGGGCAACCAGGTGTGCAGGGGGAAAATGGGAACCTTGATCGCAAAAGCCAAACCAAAAGCCAGAAAGAGCCAGACCTGTTCTTTGAAAGAGAATCCGGCAGAGAGCCAGTCGATATAATTAAAACTCTCCCCCGCCTTGAAGTAGCCATACAAAATGGCGACCAGCATCAAAACGGAACCGATCATTGTGAAGAGAATAAATTTGTAGGCGGCCATGATGCGGCGCCCCGAACCCCAAACGCCGATCAGAAAATACATCGGGATCAGCATCACTTCCCAGAAAACATAGAAGAGAAAAAAATCGAGCGCAGAAAAAGTCCCGACCATGCCGGTGTGGAGGACCAGCATCAAAAACATATATTCTTTGAGCCGGCTCGTAATCTCGCGCCACGAGCTCAAAATAACCAGCGGCATCAAACAATTGGTGAGTGTGATGAGCAGAAGGCTGACCCCGTCAACACCGAGGCGGTAATAAATATGGAAGGCCGGAACCCAGAGAGAGGTCTCCTGAAAAACAAAATCATCCAGCAATTGAAAACGGAACAGGGCATAAATATTGACCGCCAGAGCCAGAAGTGTGGTCAAGAGCGCCATCGCCTTGATGGAAGTTTCCTCCCGCTTCGGAAAAAGAAGAAGGAGCAGAGCCCCACCCGCCGGGATGAAGGTCATGAGAGACAAGAGATGATTTTGAATCCAGCTTATCAGCATATTTATCTCGGGTGTCATTGCGAGGCCCAAGGGGCCGTGGCAATCCCGCGAATCATCGGGATTGCTTCGCTACGCTCGCAATGACACCTAAAATGCAAACTTCCATAAAAGCAACGCCACACCGACCACGAAGAAAAAGAGATATTGTTGAACCACGCCGGTCTGTAGTGACGTCACCAGACGATTCCAGAAGAGCATCATGCGGCCGGTGCCGTGCACGCCATAACCATCGATCAGTTTTGCATCAACCACATCCCACAAAATATTTCTGGAAATCCACAGCATCGGCCGCACAATCACAAAACCATACACTTCGTCGATCCAATATTTATTGAGCAGAAGGTTGTAAACAAACTTGAAGCGCTCCGCCATTTTGGCCGGCCACTCTTTGCGCTGGGAATATATCACGCTCGACAAAACCGCCCAGTGCAAGGCCCACAAGAGAGAGAGCACCGTCAGAATAATTTCCGGCGCGTGGCTCTCTTCCATCCCCTCGTGCACCACCGATTTTCCGAAAACGCCCGAGAGCCAATAGTGAAAATGATCGGACCCGCCAAACGCCTCCGGCACGCCGATCCATCCGCCGATCGTCGACAAAATCGCCAATATAATGAGCACGGAGGCCATTGACGGCGGCGACTCATGCACCTTGTTCCATTTGGAAGGCCCCATCTCCGGATTGCCGAAGAAGGTCATGCCGACCAGGCGGAACATATAAAACGCGGTCAACCCGGCGCCGACAAAACCGATCACCCAGAGTCCCGTGTGCCCACTGTGAAAAGTGTGCCAGAGAATGGCATCTTTGCTGAAGAAGCCGGCGAAAGGGAAAATGCCGGCAATAGCGGCGGCACCGATCACAAAAGTCCACGCGGTGACCGGCATTTTGTCTTTCAACCCGCCAAAATTGCGAATGTCCTGTTCCCCACCCATGCCGTGAATCACCGAGCCGGCGCCCAAAAAGAGAAGCGCCTTGAAAAAAGCGTGCGTCATCAGATGAAAAATGGACGCACTGAACGCCCCGACACCGAGCCCCAAAAACATGTAGCCCAATTGTGAAATGGTCGAATAGGCCAACACTTTTTTGATGTCAGTCTGCACCAGGGCGATCGTTGCCGCAAAAATCGCGGTGATCGCACCGGTCCAGGCCACCACCGACAACGCCGTGGGCGACAAGACAAAAATAAAGTTGAGCCGCGCAATCATATAGATGCCGGCCGTCACCATCGTTGCGGCATGGATGAGTGCGGAGACCGGAGTGGGGCCGGCCATGGCATCTGGCAACCAGACATACAAAGGAATCTGCGCCGACTTGCCGCAGGCCCCGACAAAAAGAAGCAGACAGATCGGTGTCGCCACCGGAATAAAAAAGGCCGAATAATTTTTGAGAACATCAAAATTGAAAAACCGGTAGCCATGTTCCGCCACCGTAGTGGATGACTGCGACAACAGAGTCACATAGATCAGAAACATCCCCAGCAGAAATCCGGCATCGCCGATGCGGTTGACGATAAAAGCCTTCTTGCCCGCCGCCGCCTTTGCAGGATCTTCAAACCAGAAGCCGATCAGAAGATAGGAACAGAGCCCCACGCCCTCCCAACCGACAAACATCAACACCAAGTTGTCGGCCAGAATCAAAAGGAGCATGAAGGTCAGAAACAGATTGAGATACGAAAAATAGCGGGTGTAGCCCTCGTCGTGCTCCATGTAGCCCATCGAATAGATATGGATGAGAGAGCCGACGCCTGTCACCACCAGCACCATCACAAGCGAGAGCTGATCGAATTTGAGACCCAGATCGATGGTCAAATTGCTGGTGGCGGCCCATTGAAAAAGAGGCCCGGTGATCATGGTAGCCTCCTGCCCCGCATCAAAACCGATCAGCGTAAAGAAAATGAGCAGTGAAAAAATAAAAGAGAGAATCGGCATGCCGCACCCAATGAGAGAGGTGAGCGGATGAATCGGCTCACTATCAAAGCGCGCCGCAAAGAGAGAGCGCAAACCGTTGATAAACGCCCCCGCCAGAGGCAAAGCAATAATGAGCCACGCCAGTGTCTGCGGTGAAATATATTTATAAATAAAATCCAGCATAATTTGTAGTAGTGCGATGGTGCGTTTGTAGTGCGATAGTGCGATAGTGCTTGGTACTTGGTGCAAAATATAAATCTAAGTACCAAGTACCATCACACTATCGCACTAACCCTTCAATTCCCTCACTTCATCCACATACAACGTCGGTTTGTTTCTGAAAACCGCAACAATAATTCCCAAACCAACGGCCGCTTCTGCCGCGGCGACAGTCAAAACCATAAAAACCCAGACGTGCCCTTCCGGCTGACCGAGATATCTGGAGAAGGAGAGAAAAACCAGATTGACCGCAGAGAGCATCAACTCGA
>JAUSII010000113.1 GCA_030648035.1 Deltaproteobacteria bacterium
CCGAGGGCAAGCTGTCGGTTTGGGTCCGAACCAAACCGAACAGCGACCCTCCCAAGCACTTTCTTTCGCTTTCCGGTATAGTTGTCGGTGCGCTTTTGGATATTCTTTAAGCATATCCATACTGGCGGAGTTTGTCGGGGCTGCGGGTCCAGTCGGCATCTACTTTGACGAAGAGTTCGAGGAATACTTTGTGCTCACCCATCATGAATTCAATTTTTTCTCTGGCGCGGGTGCCGATTTTTTTGATCATCTGGCCCCCCTTCCCGATCACCATGCTCTTGTGCGAGGTTCTCTCAACGATCAGCGCGGCTTTGATGACGGTGATCTGCGCCTTTTCTTCAAAACTTTCAATCTCCACGGCCATCCCGTAGGGAACTTCCTGATGCAACAACAGCATCGCCTGTTCGCGAATCGCTTCTGCCGCCAAAAAACGAACGGGCAATTCGGTGTAAATATCTTCTCCAAAAAAGGCCGGACCCTCTTTGAGGCGCGCGGTGAAAGCGGTAATCAATTCTTCAATGCCGTCGCCGCAGATGGCAGAGATAAAAAACACCTCTTTTAAACCCCAGCGGTCGCGCAATTCTTCTGCGAAAGCTGTTTTCTTTTCCAACGTCAACGTGTCGGCCTTGTTGACAATCACCATCGTCTTTGCATTTTTGAGGCGATCCATCAGTTCGTCATCGAGCTCCGGTTTGTCGGTTTGGGGATCGACCAGAAAACAGAAGAGATCACTCTCTTCGATCGTCTTTTCAATTTCGTTGAGCATGAACTGGTGGAGTAATCGGGGGATGGAATGATAACCGGGGGTATCGATGAAAATCATCTGCGCATCGGGACGGTTCAAAATGCCGATAATCCGGTTGCGCGTGGTCTGCGGTTTGGGGCTGACAATCGCCACCGCCTCGCCGATCAGGCAGTTGATGAGGGTCGACTTGCCCACATTGGGCTGGCCCAAAATTGCAATGTATCCCGATTTGAAAGTCATAATAGCTTCTCCAGCGCCTGACGCGCGGCATCCTGCTCTGCGCTCTTTTTGCTGGGGCCGTGTCCTACCCCATATAATTCCTCTTGTATATAAATGTTTATCTCAAAAATTTTGCTGTGATCGGGACCTGTCGCCTTGATCATTTTGTATTTGGGCATGGAACGAAACCGGCTTTGCACCTCTTCCTGTAGTCTCGTCTTGTAATCTTTGGCAAAACCTTCCTCTCCGGCTTTGTCGATCGCCTTTGCAAAATGTTTTTTGACCAGATCAAAGGTTTTTAAAAAACCGCGGTCGAGGTAGATCGCCCCCAATACGGCTTCATAGGCATCGGACAACAACGAAGGCTTTTCTCTCCCTCCGGTCAGCTCCTCCCCCTTGCCCAAATAGAGAAAATTCCCGAGATCGATCGAACGGGCCAGATCGGCCAACTGTGATTCATTGACCACAGCGGCCCGGAGTTTGGAAAGCTCCCCCTCCGGATGATCCTGGAATTGGAACATCAACAGATGGCTGACGGCCAGCTCCATGACGGCATCACCCAGAAACTCGCTTCGTTCGTTGTTTTCAGAGGGGGGCAATTTATGTTCATTCGTGAATGATTTATGCGTGAGCGCCCGCTTCAAAAGCTCGCGTTTTTTGAAAGAATACCCCAGTTTTTTTTCAAAAAGTTTCAGATCTTTTTTTTCATTCGAAGTCAGGGGCATTTATTTTCTCTCCTTTTAGTGAATTGCTTTTTCTATCCAGGCTCCACCCAGGCAGACTTCGTTTTGATACAAAACGGCGGCCTGCCCCGGGGTGACGGTCTCTTGTGGTGTTTCAAAATGGACGGTCAGATCGGAACCGGTCGTTTCCACTCTGGCGCCGACACCGGCGTGGGTGGAGCGGATGCGGACTTGGGTCGTGCATCGGACATCGGACGTCGGACATCGATCGATCCAGTGCGGGTCTTTTGCGATCAGGCCTGTTGCTTTCAGAGATTCTTTGCCTCCCAATATGATTTCGTTTTTCTTTGCGTCGAGGGAGACCACATAACGACGCTCTCCGGTGCTGACGCCAAGGCCACGGCGCTGGCCGATGGTATAGGCATGCACACCACGATGTCGGCCCATTTTCTTTCCGCTTTCATCCAAAAAATCACCGGCGGGTAAAGCCGATTCTGGAAAATGATTTTCCAAAAATTGGACATGATCTTCATCCCCCACAAAGCAGAGTTCCTGACTGTCTTTTTTTTCACTAGTCACAAGACCAAACTCTCTTGCCTTTTCCCGAACCTTCTCTTTATTAAAAGCGCCGATCGGAAATTGGAGTCGCTGGAGGACATCTTGTCCCAGACCCCACAAAAAATAGGACTGATCTTTTTTGAGATCGACACCGCGCAAAAGGGATGCGGTGCCATCATCATTGGCGCGCACACGGGCATAATGGCCGGTGGAGATCCATTTTGCGCCGACGGAATCGGCATAATCAAGCAGAGCCTTGAAGCGGAGCTTACTGTTGCAAGGAGCGCACGGAAGAGGCGTTCTCCCTTTGGAATATTCGGTGGCAAAGTAGGTCATCACCTCTTCTTTAAATGGTTTGCGCAAATCGATAATGTCGAAGGAAATGCCCAACCGTTCACAAATGCGGCGGGCATCGAGACGGTCAGCGGGAGTACAGCAACCCTTGCCCGTCGGACGATCGCAACTGTAAAGCTCCATCGAAACGCCCAACACCTCGAAGCCCTCTTTTTGAAGCAGGCAGGCGGCGACAGAGCTATCGACTCCGCCCGACATTCCTAGTATGACTTTTTTTGTATTCATAGTTCCCGCCTTTGGCGGGAACAACTCTCCTAGAGTAATTTTGGGGAAAAATAAAGGGGTTTCATTATGGCGACTCTCAAGGAATTACAGACCCAGACACCGCTTATTTACAAAGACAATCCCTCCATCGGGCGTTACGCCGAAGACACCATGATGCGAGGGTCTCCCGACGCCGTCTTGCAGGCGCGCGATCTTCAGGAAATCAGGGAGGCATTGCAGTTTTGTCATGCCCACAAAATTCCGGTCACCTTTTGCGGCTCACAAACCTCCATGACCGGAGCTTCCGTGGCAACAGAAGGCCTGCTCATTTCCACAGAACGGCTGGATAAGGTTCTGGATGTCGGCACCAGAAAGGAAAAAGGCTATGCAATAACCCAGCCCGGTGTGACCATCACGGAACTCAAAAAAACGGTCGCGGCAAAAGGCTGGTTTTATCCACCGGCACCCACATCGCAGGATGACGCGCGCATCGGTGCCACCGTTTCCACCAATGCCAGCGGCGAAGATTCGTTTCAATATGGAACCACGCGCAAATATATCCGCGAGATCAAAATTCTTCTCTCCGATGGAACTGACAAAATATTGAGCCGCAAAGCCGATGAACATTTTCCCGATGAACCGACGCGCGCCGGCTATTTTCCCCACGGCAATAATCCACTCGATCTTTTTATCGGCGGCGAAGGAACGCTCGGTTTTATCCATGAGGTGACTGTCGATCTCGTTCCACAACCCCCGGGATATTTTTCAGCGCTGGCCCCCTTCCCCGATCCGGCAAGCGCTGTCGATTTTGCCATCTTCTGCGTTACAGAAGGACGATTGAAAACACGCGCTCTGGAATTGATCGACACCCAGGCTCTGCATTATATGAAAACGCATCCGACATTCCCAAAATCGCTGGAGGGTGCAAACGCGCTGATTTATTTCAAGCAGGAATATGAAGACGAGGGACAATTTAATTCTCTGCTCACTGACTGGATGGCCGCCATAGAAAAATTCAGCACACCTGCATTGAGCGAAACCATTCTGGTGGCCACCACCGACAAACAGAAAGAAGAGATGCGCCAATGGCGTCACCAGATTCCCGCCCGCATCAACGAAGAGTGGCGCCGCTTCTGGCCGGTTGGCGGCGGCAAAGTGGGAAGCGATTGGTGGGTTCCCATTCCAAAATTAAAAGAGATGATGGGCTTTGTCTACAAAACCGGGGCCGAATTGGGCGTTCCCTTTATGGCTTATGCGCACATTGGCAGAGGTCATCCGCATGTCAATTATCTTTGCAAAACTTCTGAAGAAAAAAAACGGGCCGAAGCGACATTGATTGCCTGCTGTCA
This sequence comes from Deltaproteobacteria bacterium, assembly GCA_030648035.1. Classification (GTDB taxonomy): domain Bacteria; phylum UBA10199; class UBA10199; order SPLOWO2-01-44-7; family SPLOWO2-01-44-7; genus JAUSII01. The sequence continues at coordinate 4,113 of JAUSII010000113.1, forward strand.
GAAGGCGGTCTCGCTTGGTGGCGGTGTTACCGGAGAACATGGCGTCGGCAAATTGCATCGCAACCTGTTGCCGATCCAATGGGGACAGGATCGCATCGACTGGATGGTGCGCGTCAAAAAAGAGTGGGATCCGGAATGGATTCTGGGGCGCGGGAATATTTTGAAGCCTCACTAAAAAAACCCGGCAATCTGATTCTGCTGAAAAATCCCTCGTCCTTTGTCGGGCTGCCGGGATTCGAACCCGGGACCCCTTCCACCCCAAGGAAGTGCGCTAGACCAGGCTGCGCTACAGCCCGCAATTCAACATCACGGACGAAGGATTTTTCAATACAACCACTGCAACGAAGGAGAGGGACTAGCAAATTCGGCGGGGGTTTGAAACCACATAATTAGATGACAATCCACAGAGAATCCCCTTCAACCACCACTTTAAAGGTTCTTATAGTAAGATCTTCGGTGCCCCGCGTACATTGGCCACTTTTAATGTTAAATTTCCAGCTATGCGAGGAGCAGGTTACCTCGTCTCCGGTCACGACTCCCTTGGAAAGAGGATATTCGGCATGCGGACAGGCATCTTTGATGGCAAAAAATTCACCGTTCACGTTGAAAACAGCGATGCTGAATTTGTCGAGGGCAATGGCTTTAGCTTTGCCGGGGGGAAGCTCTGTAACCTTCCCCGCATAGACCCTTCCATCGACAATTTTGGCCCTCTTGCCGGGGGGAACATATTCAACGCCAAACGGTTTTGATTCATCCATACAAAGAATCCACCATCAGAAAAATAAACAGAAGCATCAGATAGACAATGGAATATCCAAAGAGGGCATAGGCGGCTTTTTCGGTTTTCAATGTTTTGACCTTCCAAGCCTGCAGGATGAAAAACAGACCCAACAGTAGAGCCCCCCAGAAATATATCCAACCGGAGGATTTGAGCAAAACGGGTAGAAAAGTGAGAGGAACCAGAGCCAGACTATACCACCAGATTTCACTCCGGGTTCTCTCATCTCCTTTGACGACAGGGAGCATCGGAAGACCGACTTTGGCATATTGCTCCTTTACACACAACGCGAGCGCCCAGAAATGCGGCGGCGTCCACATGAAGATGATGAGAAAAAGGGACCATGCCGTCCATGAAATGGAACCGGAAGCGGCCGCCCAGGCAATAATCGGAGCTGTTGCCCCTGCCGCCCCACCAATGACAATGTTGTAGGGAGTGCGGGGTTTAAGCCAAAGAGTGTAGAAAAAAGAATAAAACAGAATGGTCCCAAGCGCATAAGCGGCGGAAAGAAAATTAACCCAGAGGGCCAAAATCAAAACAGACGCCACCCCCATAAGGAGACTGAATATGAGCGCGTTCTTCGGCGCCATTTTAGACAACGGCAAGGGCCTTTTTTTTCTGGTCCGCTCCATGAGCGCATCAAGGTCGCGTTCAAAATATTGGTTCAATCCGTTGGCGCCGGCGCCCGTCAGGAGAATCGCCAGAAGAACCAGAAAAAACTGGCCAGGCTGGACGAGCAGACTTTTTTCCATCACCAATGCCGTAGCCCCGGTGAGTGTGAAGGAGGTGACGATGGTAGGTTTGGTCAGAGCGATATAAGCCCGAATCGTTTCCCAACGACCCGCGATCTGTTTTTCAGTTATGGCTTGGACGGAGTTCATAAAGTGTCGCCAACAGGGCCAGAAAGAGAGCGGTCGCCACCGCCAGATGAGACAACCTCACCCACAACGGCAACCCCAATAAAACGTTGGCTACCCCTAGCAGAACTTGGGAAAAACCCAAGAGGAGAATCATTTTTGAAAGCGTCCGCTTCCACGTTCCCAGAGAAAAGACAAGAAGGGCAAACAGCAGGACAAAAGCCGTCACCCGATGAAAAAATTGCAAAGCCACAAGCCCCTGCAAGACCGGCACCCACCTCCCCCCGCAGAGCGGAAAATCGGGGCAGACCAGTCCGGCGTTGGAGGCGGCAACAAGACCGCCGAGGACAATCTGAAAAAATAGAAGGATGAGAATGCCGTGTGCCAGTGAATAATAGCCCTTTTGTGGTGAGCGTGTTGCGGGTGTGTCGTTCGACTTGAGAAACATCCAGAAAATAATTGTCAGAAAAATCATGGCCACACCGAGATGGGTCGCCACAATATAGGGATGCAGTTCCGATTTCACGGTGACGCCGCCAAGAAGCGCCTGCACCAGAAGCAAAATAAAAGCCGCAATACAACCCTTTCCCAATTTGGCACGCCATGCTTTTTTGCACCAGACCGTGATGCAAATGATAATCGTCAAAATGCCGATGAGGCTCGCCAGAAGGCGATGGGTATATTCAATCAGAACCTCTTTTTCAAACGGCGGAATGATTTGCCCGTGACAGAGCGGCCAATCGGGGCAACCCAAACCCGAACCGGTCGTCCGCACCACCCCGCCCCACATAATAAGCAGGCAGGTCAGCAGAACTGATGAAAGAATAAGTTTTCGCATATTCTAATGAAATACCGAAAAAATTGGCGTCGCCTTGCAGTATTGAAGGTACGCGGTATTTTTTGGGTCGGCCCAAAAAATCCGCTCGGCCTCTCGGCAATTTTGTTTTTGTATCCCGTTTGTGAAAATTGCCTCCGAGACGCCCTTCAATACTGCAAGGCGACGCCAATTTTGCACGTATTGATTAAATACCCCGCTTGACTTAACAAATTTTAAAAAGGCAAGCAACTTTTTTTGAGAAGTGACGATAACATACTTGAGAGTTAACAAACAAAAAAGGAGGAAATATGGGAGATTCATATAGTGCCTGTCAGGTTGTGTCATTGAAGTTTGTTCGAAACTACGACTGCATGGGAATGGCCGTAGGATATAAGTGTTCCGATTCAAGCGATAGCAAAAGAAATATTTTTTGTGAGTATGGGGATTCCGAAAGAGAAGCCATGTCCAAGGTGGAGGTCCAAATAGATTCTTTTTGTGCCATGTTCAGTTCTTCATGCAATGAGACAGGTTACACGCTGTGCGAAATAGATAGGCCTATTAAAACCAAAATAGTCTCTCCCATAAAGCGATTTGCAAGCTCGCTCTGGAATTTTCTGGGTTGTTCCTTCTAGTTATAGATCGCGTCCTCACTTCTAATGAAGTCGCTATTTCATTTTCTGCCCAGCGAAACCACATACTGCCAGAGTGCATCCCATTCGGCGTCGGTGAAACCGGAGAAGCCGGCCATGCCGCGGCCGGGGATTCCGTTGGAGACGACTTTGACAAACTGGGAGCGGTCACCGGCCCAGCCGCCGCGCGCTTGTGAAAAATCCTCTGTTTTAAGATAGACGAAGGGATTGACACTCACCACCGATACAGGAATGCCGCCCTTGCCATGCACACCGTGACAGCTCAAACAATTCTGCTGATAAATTTTCTGTCCGACACCGACATCATTCCCCTCTTCTGTTGTCGGCAGAGAGGTTGTATCCACCACGCCAAACTCTTTTTGTGCCAGCTCCTTGATGGCAAAGCGAACCGGAATCGGCTGGTTTGTTTTGGGTCCCTGGCCTGCCCCCCGAAGGTCGGGGTCAATGGCCCCTGATCCCTGTTCTTCTTTATCCAATCCCGCTGTCTTCAAATCTTCCGGGGTATCTGCCGGAGGATTGGGGGCGAGAGAGCGGACAAACGCCACAAGCGCCCAACGATCGGCCACACTTAAACTTGAGAAGCCGGCCATGCCGGTGCCGGGGGATCCCTTGGTGATGGTGTTGAACACATGCGTCGGCGCCCCGCCAAAACGCCAGACTCCGGAGGTGAAATCTCTCGGCTTCGGGTTCAGAGCCACAGCGGCCGCTCCGTCCCCTTTGCCACTGACACCGTGACACGCCGCGCATTGCACAGCAAAAATCTCTTTGCCTTTGGCCAACACTTCCGGCCCACCCTCACGCATTTTGTTAATGTCAGCGGTTGAGAGAGCGGCGGAGGCCGTATCCGTCACTTTTACCGGCTTGTAGGTTTCACGGTCCCATTCGTCACTCGCCGTCAGGCCGACAAAAATGGCCAGAAACAACAAAGAAGAGACAAAAACAACCTGGTTCAAACGGTTGTCGTATTTCAAATGCATGAAAAAGAGGCAGACCAGAACGGCCTTGATGGTGGCCACCAGCATCGCCACAAAAATATTCCAGTCTCCGAAATTATAATACGAAACAGCAACAGTCATGACCGTCAGACAGAGAAGCGTGAGCCACACTTTGATGTAGACCTTCGCATGCCCACCGTATTTGAGTTCTTTTTGAGTCATAAATTCCTAGCCAATCAAGTAAAGTAACGGAAATAAATAAATCCAAATCAAATCGACCAAGTGCCAATATAGTCCGACCAACTCCACCGGCGTGTAATAGCTGGAGTTGAACTGTTTTTTGTTGGAACGATAGAGAATCCAGCTGATCAGCCCCATGCCGACCAGCACGTGAATTCCGTGGAGGCCGGTCATCATAAAATAAAGCGAAAAGAAAAGTGGCGCTTTGGGGTCGCCTTGCAAACCGGGGAAGGTAAAGTTGCCGCCGGGAAGAAGACCCTCGTGAAATTTGTGCTGATACTCGATATATTTGATGACCATGAACATCGCGGCGCAAAAAAGTGTGATCATCAGATATTGGTTGGCTTTATTGGAATCGTTCTGGCGCGTCCGGTCGACCGCCATGGCCATCGAGAGACTTGAACAGATCAGCACTATCGTGTTGATGCCCCCCAAAACTTTGTTGAGCTCATGACTGCAGGCGTGAAACGTCTCTGGATAGAGGCCGCGAAAAATAATGTAGACCACAAACAATCCGCCAAAGAGAAGAATTTCGGTCACCAAGAAAAGCCAGAGCCCCAACTTGGACGATTCAAATGCCTGCTCGGCCGATGCAAAATGATGTGCCACTTTATGTTCCATGCATTCTCCCTGTTCCCGCTTTCTACTTTAATCGGACTCCATAATCGTAAGGTTTTCCTGTCACCGACGGTATTGCGTCAAAATTGTGGATGGTCGGAGGCGACGGAATCTGCCATTCCAAAGTCTTCCCCCCCCACGGATTGGCCGATGCTTTCTCTCCCTTGAAGAACGATCGGATCAAATAGATCGCCATCAGAGAAAAACCGGCCAGCAAAAACCAGGAGCCAACCGTGGAGATCAAGTTGAGAGTGGCATACTGCACCGGATAATCGTAATAGCGCCTGGGCATTCCCAGATATCCCAAAACAAATTGCGGCAGGAAAGTCACATTGAACCCGATAAAAATAAGTGCCCAGGAAATCTGTCCCGCTTTTTCCGGATACATTTTGCCAAACATTTTGGGCCACCAATAATGGAGACCGGCAAGCAATGCCATCACCGTGCCCCCCATCATCACATAATGAAAGTGGGCCACCACAAAATAGGTATCCGTCAGGTGGACATCGACCGAGAGCGCCGCCAGAAAAAGACCGGTTAAGCCACCGATGGTGAACATGAAGATAAAAGACATTGCATACAGCATCGGCGTTTTAAGCTGGATGGAACCCTTATACATGGTGGCGGTCCAGTTGAAAATCTTGATGGCGGTGGGTATCGCGACAAACATCGTCAGAAAAGAAAAGAGCAGGTTCGCCAGTTCCGATTGGCCGCTGACAAACATGTGATGTCCCCACACCAGAAAGCTGACGAGAGCAATCGCCAGAGAAGAATAGGCAATGGCGACGTAACCAAAAATATGTTTGCGCGCAAAAACAGGAATCACTTCGCTGATGATGCCCATGCCCGGCAAAATCATGATGTAGACAGCCGGATGGGAATAAAACCAGAAAAAATGTTGGAATAAAATCGGGTCACCCCCCAATGCAGGATCAAAAAAACCAATCTTTAACACCCGCTCCATTACCAGCAGAAGCGTGGTAATGCCAATGACGGGCGTAGCCAGAACCTGAATAATTGCGGTGGCATAAAGGGCCCAGACAAAAAGAGGCATGCGGTGAAAAGTCATGCCCGGGCATCGCAATTTGTGGATCGTCACAATAAAATTGAGCCCTGTTAAAATGGAGGAGAATCCCATGATGAAAACACCCAGCGAGATCAGCACAACACTGCCTGGAGTGCGGATACTGTAGGGAGTATAGAAAGTCCAACCGGTATCGGCACCCTTAAGCATCAGCGCCAATACGGCAAAGAGGGCTCCCGCGATAAAAATATAATAGCTGGCCAGATTAAGCCTGGGGAAAGCGACATCTTTTGCCCCGATCATGATCGGCAAAAAGAAGTTGCCCAGTGCGGCGGGGATGATGGGGATGATGAACATGAAGATCATGATGGCCCCATGATAGGTAAAATATTTGTTGTAGGTATTTGCCCCCATGAGGGTCGCTCCGGGGAACATCAGTTCCAGACGGACCATAATGGCAAAAAAGCCGCCGACCATAAAAAAAGTCATGGCGGCCACGAGATACATAATGCCGATCCGCTTGTGATCGAGTGTGAATAGCCACGATTTCCAGCCTTTGGGTTCTTCCAGATAACTGCCATGATCGATCGCGTGAGCTGACATTAATGACCCCCCTCTTTTGCCGACAAACTTTTGATAAAAGCGATGATGGAGTTGACATCTGTGTCACTCAACTGCCCCTTGAAGGTAGGCATCACTGACGGAAAACCCTTCACCAGTTTTTTCTGCGGCTCCATGATCGATTCGCGGATATAGTTTTCATCTGCCGACATTTTTTTACCATCCGCCAATTCTACATCTCTGCCAAAAAGATTTTTGAAGGAAGGCCCCACCAGAGTACCGCCATCCACCGAGTGACAGGCACTGCATCCTTTGGTGACGTAGAAAACTTTTCCCTGTTCCGCCAAATTTTGAATGACGGGTGCGGCATCGCCATTGAGAATGGTGCCGGATGGTGTTGGCGGTGTCTGTGAGGCAAGCGGTGCCATCTGCCACGCCTCAAAATCGTCCGGTTCCAACACACGAATAATCCCCAGCATGCCGGAGTGTGCAGTGCCGCAATATTCGGCGCAATAGATTGGCTGATCCCCAACCACCGTCGCCGTAAACCAGAGACTGGTATAGGTGTTGGGAATAATATCCTGCTTCACACGAAACGTCGGGGCGAAAAAACTGTGCAACACATCTTCGGAGGTCATGATCAGTTTGACCGGTTTGCCTTTTGGAACCACCAATTCATTGGTCAGCAGGCGGCCATCCGCATATTGAAACTGCCAGAGCCATTGTTTTGCGATGACGTTGATTTCCAGAGAATCAGAGGGGGCCCGCTTCATCTCTTTATAATCGACCCAGCCCCACCAGAAAATGACCATGACAATGACGGTCAGCAGGAGGGCCACTCCCGACTCCAGCTTGGTGTGCCCGGTGATGTAGAGCGACATATTTTCCGGTATTTTATTTCGGCGGTAAAAAATGAGAAAGTAAAGAGCGCCAAGAACAATGATGGCAAAAGAAATGATGCTGATCCAGAGGACAAAATCAAACAGTTTATCCACCCCGGGAGCGAAATTGGAGGCTTGCGGCAAACGCCATTGCATCAACAGAAGTGCGATCATGTCTTCGTATTTCCCCTTGATTTTTTAACACCAGCCAACACCAACAAGCCCAAAACCAAAATCGTCACAGCGGCAGCCCCCTTCATCAAATTGGTGGCGAAGAGACCATATTTGCTTGTCTTGGGATCGTAGCGATAACAGAAAAGAGTGATCTGATCAACCATCGTTCCAATTTTTCCTTGCGAAGATTCCACCAGCGCCAGGCGCAAATCGCGGGATTTGAATGCGACACCCCCCAAAGTTCTCGAAATTTTTCCATCCGGCGTGAGAATAAACAGGGCCGCAGGATGGGCATATTGTTTATCTTCGGGAACATAGCGATATTCAAAACCGATCTCGTCGGCCAATTTTTTTATGTTGGGCTCCTTACCGGTCAGAAAATGCCAGCCCTCTTCACCGCCCGGTTTTCCATATTCTTTAAGATAACTTGCCTTCTTTTTTGCCGCCAGGTCGGGGGTCTCTTTTGGATCGATGCTGACGATGACAAATTCAAAATCATCCGGCATTTTGAGCCCGATATTTTTCATCGCATCGGTGGCCCCGTTCAAAAGAAAGGTGCAGAGATTGGGGCATTCATAATACGCCATCGCCAAAATCACCGGCTTGTCGTTAAAAAAATTTTTCAAGGGAACTGTCTGCCCCGTTTCATCGGTGAATGTGAGGTCGAGTGAAACGGGCAAACCCAGTTTTTGCGCCACGCCAAGCCCCTGAAGTTCTGCAGGCATCGGCTCGGCCGCTTGTATCGTCTGCGTGATTGTCATTGCGAGGAGCAATAGCGACGAAGCAATCCCGATGATCACCGGGATTGCTTCGGCCCTTCGGGCCTCGCAATGACAAACCGTGTTTTTCATTGATGGTGATTCACTCCCTCCAGCAATCTCGGATCCTTCATCGGCACCGCCTGTACTCTCTGCAAAATCCAGGTGACACTCAAGGCGAACAATCCCATAAATCCGAGAAAGAGCCCAATCTCCTGCCAGCCAAAGACCGGTTTGTCTCCCAACAGAGGATATATCATCCAGTAACAATCGATCCATTGGGCTCCCAATATCCAGAGAGCGACAAAAAGGAGAAAATTTTCATTCCGTTTCGCCGGGCGGCAGATCAACATAAAAAATGGAATCACAAATTTGCAAATGAGCAGTGCCAACGCCACCGGAGTCCAATGCCCTTCCGTGCGGCGAATCAGATAACCGGTCTCTTCGGGAAGATTGGCATACCAGATGAGCATGTATTGCGAAAAGGCGATGTAGGCCCAGAAAACGGTGAAGGCGAACATCAGTTTTCCCAGATCGTGCAGATGATTTTCGTTCACCACATGTTGCAGAGCCCCCTGCCGTCTCAAGGCGATCACCAGAACAATCATCATCGCCAGGCCGCTTTGAAAAAGACCGGCAAAACAATAGACGCCGAAAATGGTCGAGAACCAGTGGGCTTCCAGCGACATCAGCAGATCAAAACTGGCGAGGGTGAAAGAGATGCCGAAGAAAACGAGAAACGGGGCCGAGATGGTTTTGTTCAGGATCGTCAAACCGACTGATCCCGAAACATCCTGCCGTAGCGAATTTTTCAAAAACCAGAAACCGGTCCCCATCCAGACCGACAAAAAAACAATGTTGCGCCCTGTGAAAAAAGGAAGATTGAGGTAGGGCATTTTTCCCTTCAACAGGACGTCTTTCAAAACCTCTTGCGGATGGCTCCATTCATAAAGAGAATGAACGCCCGTCAGAAGCACCAGAAACAAAATGAAAGCGATGGGAAGATAGGCCACAAAAGCCTCGGGCACGCGGCGGAAAGGGACAGACCACCGGGCGCTGGTAATATGCTGAAGGGCGACAAAGAAAACGCCGGAGAGCCCCAGAGCCATCCAGTAAAAATAATTGAGCAGATAATTGTGCCAGGCCCGGTTGGCATCGATCTTCAAACCGAAAATAAAAGTGACAACCCCGATCACCACAAACGTGAGCCACAAAAAATGCATGGAGGGCCGCATCACATACGCGGGCGGCTTGGGAATCTCTGAAACATTTTTATAGTGTCTGTGTTCCATGTTATTTTTTCTCACGATGTTCTATGTCCGATGTCCGACGTTCGGTCTTATAAGCTTCCACATTCGCATCACTCGGGTTCTCCGCCAATTGCAACGCCCTCATATATTGAATGACTGCCCAGCGTTGCTGGGGATCTAGCTGTGAGGCATAAGAGGGCATCAAATTTTGTCCCACCGTGATGACATGAAAAATTCTCCCATCGGACCAGGTGCGCACCTTGTCCGATTGCAAAGAAGGGGGACGTGGAAACGGCGGCACCACAGAACCATCTCCCAAACCTTTCGGACCGTGGCAGGTGGCACAATAAATATTGAATGTTTTTTGTCCTCCGAGCAAAACGGCCTCGGTGCGCGGCAAAGGATTTTGCAACTCCCGGGCCGCCCCCTCCGGATCGTCTTTGTAGGCATAGGGCTGATAGCCTCGGGGAATAGTCCCCTCCGGCGGTGTCAGCATGGCACGATGGTGCGGCAGGTCTGCCTCATATTTTTGAGCCTTCAACGCCGGAGAATCGGCCATGTCGGGCATATATTCCCATGTCGTACGATTCCCGCCGGCAAAACAACCGGAAAGAAAAATCAGAGACAAGAGACCCATTCTATTCCACCATCTTGATTTCATAAGCGCCACTCTTCTCCAGAAAGCCCTTCACATCTTCTTCGCTGAAACCTTTTTCGCGCGCGGGCACATAGAGCGCGAAAGCATCGTTGGTAATCTCATTGTCCAAAACGCGTGTGTGAAAATTGGGAATGCGGCAGATGGCAAAAAGGGCCGCAGCCGTGGCCAACCCTCCCAACAAAATGGTGCATTCAAATATAATGGGAACAAAGGCCGGGAGAGAATTGAACGGTTTACCGCCGATAATGATCGGCCAGTCGATGGCCGAAGTCCAGATTTCCAACCCGGCGCCACCAAAACAACCGGCCAACCCAAAAACAAGCGTCACCCACGGAATCAGCGAACGCTTCTGCCCCAGAATAAGATCGAGCCCGTGAATCGGATAGGGCAACACCGCATCGCAATGTGCAAATTTTCTCTTTTGTGCCTCTCTGGCCGCCTTCAAAAGATGATAGGGATCTTTGAAGAGTCCCACAAGGCCCAGCAGTTTATGTGTTTCGAATATTTTCATTTATTTAAAAAACAAATTCCTCCGTCTCCGGCGTTTTCTTGCCGGTGTGCATTGTCGATTTCACTTCCGACATGGCAATCACAGGAAAAACACGACAGAACAACAAAAACAGTGTGAAGAACAATCCAAAACTTCCCAGTGTGACACCCCAGTCGACGGCCGTCGGCCAATAATCGTGCCAGCTCGAAGGGAGATAATCCTGCGACAGCGAGGTGACGATGATGGTGAAACGCTCAAACCACATGCCGATATTGATAATGAGTGAAATGACAAACATCACCGGAATCGAGCGGCGGAATTTTTTAAACCAGAAAAGCTGGGGCACCAGAACGTTGGAACAGACCATGGTCCAATAGGCCCAGGCAAACGGCCCCGTTGCGCGCATCTTGAAAGTGAACATTTCATAAAGACTGCCGCTATACCAGGCGATGAAAAATTCGCAGGCATACGCGTAGCCAACCATCAGACAGGTCGCCAGAATAATTTTGTTCATGTTTTCCAGATGGACCATCGTGATGTAGCCTTCCAGTTGGAAAACTTTTCTCACGATCACCAGCAAGGTCAGCACCATCGCAAAACCCGAAAAAATGGCCCCGGCAACAAAATAGGGAGGGAAAATGGTGGTGTGCCAGCCGGGCAGAAGAGAGACGGCAAAGTCGAAACTGACGATCGAGTGGACCGAGAGAACCAGCGGCGTCGAGAGACCGGCCAGAATCAGATAAGCCACTTCGTAATGATTCCACTGGCTCTGCTTTCCCTGCCAGCCAAAAGACAAAACGGTATAAATGGCCTTGCGGATTTTATTTTTGGCCCGATCGCGAATGGAGGCAAAGTCGGGAATCAAACCGATATACCAGAAGACGAGCGAGATGGTGAAATAGGTAGAGACGGCAAAAACATCCCACAATAATGGAGAACGAAAATTGACCCAGAGCGATCCCCTGTCGTTGGGATATGGGAAAAGCCAGAAGGCTAACCACGGGCGACCGGTATGAATCAGCGGAAAGACACCCGCCGTCATCACGGCGAAGATGGTCATCGCTTCGGCAGAACGGTTGATGGAGGTGCGCCACTTTTGCCGGAACAAAAATAAAATGGCGGAGATCAGCGTGCCGGCGTGACCGATACCGATCCAGAAAACGAAATTGGTGATGTAGACGCCCCAACCGACCGGGCGATTGATTCCCAAAACTCCGATCCCTTTTTTAAATTGATACGTCACCAGACAGACACCCAGCAAAAGACAGGAGAGCGATGCCCCAAAGGCAATGAACCAGGCTTTGCCCGGAAAGCTCTCCAGAGGTTTGCAGACGTCGTTATTAACATCGCTGATCGTCTTTTTCGGGTCCAACAACGGTTCTGTGTCGAGGGAGAGCTCCATTAAACGTTTCTCACTTTCGTTAAATAGGTAATGCTCGGTTTCGTATTCAAATCTTCCAGCACATGATAGCCGCGCGGATTTTTGGAAAGTCTGGAGACGGCGGTGTCGGGATTGTTGATGTCGCCAAAAACAATCGCCTCCGCCGGACAACTCTGCTGACACGCGGTTTTAAGTTCGCTCTCTTCCACTTTTCTGTCGAAATCCTTCGCCTTGTTTTTCGCCTCCTGAATGCGCTGTGTGCAGAAGGTGCATTTTTCCATCACCCCTTTTTCGCGCACCGTCACATCGGGATTCATCACCATCGAAAGCGGCGTCGGTGTGTTGCGCAGATATTCAAACCAGTTGAACTGCCGCACTTTATAAGGACAATTGTTGGCGCAATATCTTGTCCCCACACAACGGTTGTAGACCTGCACGTTCAATCCCTCGTCATCGTGCATAGTGGCGATCACAGGGCAAACCGTTTCGCACGGCGCATTTTCACAATGTTGACAGAGCATGGGCTGATGAAAAACCTTGGGGTTCTCGGTTTTGTCGCCCGAATAATAACGGTCGATGCGAAGCCAGTGCATGGTGCGCCCTTTTCGAATCTGTTTTTCTCCGACAACCGGAATATTATTTTCCGCCTGACAGGCGATCACGCAGGCGGAACAGCCGGTGCAGGAATTCAAATCGATCGACATGCCCCAGCGATAGCCTTCATATTTATGTCCAGACCACATCGACGGGAGGGGAACGATCCCCGCTTCATTCCCTGCCTTTGGATTTTTTGTAAATTCTTCGAGTGTTGTTTCACGGATGATGGGACGTCCGTGCAGGGTGTCATCCGCCTGCGTGGAAGCGAGATGAATCCATTTGCCCGTCCGGCTTGTGGTCACATCGCTGACAAACGACACGCCCCCCTCTTTTTTGGAGAGATATTGGAACGCATTGACGCCGATTTTGTCGGCCACGCGTCCGATTTGCGTGTGCCCAAAGCCGAGCGGCACCGTGAGGGCATCGTCATGCAAACCGGGTTGGATGTGAACGGGCAGTTCGGCTTCAAAAGAAGCTGTTTTTAATTTCAGCACATCCCCTTCCTGCACATTCAACTGCACTGCCTTCGAAGGAGAGACAGAAACATAATTCTGCCAGGTGATTTTGGTGACCGGGTCGGGGAGTTCCATCAGCCAGCTGTTGTTGCCCGAGCGTCCGTCATAATGCGGGATGGAAGGGTAAACGACGAGCCGGGTTGTGAGCGCATTGCCGACAACGGGAGTGGCTATTCCGCGTAACGCTTCCGCATTGAACGTGCGCGGTGCATGCGTGGCGGATGTTTTTCTTGTATCCAAAACCCCTTCGCGCAAAACCGATTCCCAAAAAGTTTGAAAAGAAGAAAGCGTTCCATATCTTCTGTAAATATTCTGGTCCCAATAATTTTTCAAATAAGCATGCCAATTGAGCGGAGCTCCGACCGCCGGGGTGAAACCCCACTTGAGCAGAGATTCCTGAAACGAACGTGTATCCCACAACGGCGCGATGGTCGGCTGGGCCAGAGAGTATAATCCTTTTTGCGGCTGGGCGTCGTTCCACGATTCAAGATAGTGATTGTCGGGCAAAACCCAACCGGCCAGAAGAGCGGTTTCATCGACCCGATCGGCAAAACTGATCACCACCGGCACCCGCTTTAACGCCGCTTCAAATTTGAAACCGGCGGAAACGGTGTAAGACGGATTTGTTTTATAAATAAAAAGGAGATCAACTTGTGCGTCGGCCATTTCATCGATCAGAAGATTCAAAGCGGCGAAAGAACCACCTGACTGCAACGAGGGAGAGTTCAGCGCATCCAGCGTGATGCCGTCATTCCCGAGAACACTGTTGATAAAATTGACGACGACATGCAGGGCCTCACCCTCTTTGGCACGGGAGCTGTAACCGCCACCCAACACCAGACTCTCACCCTGATGTTGCCAGAGACTTGCCGCCAACGCCTGCAACATTTTGGCATCGACTCCGGTCTCTTTCGCCACCGTCTCTATGGAATAGGGAGTGAGAAGCGAAACGATTCCTGAATCATAGGCGAACGGGGAATGTTTTTTGAGCACCACCAGTTCATGCGCAAGTGCCAGAGCCAGTTTGAGTTCATCCCCGGGACGGACCGGCACATGCAGATCAGCATTCGACCCAGTCAGACTGGCGGAGGGGTCAAAGCAGACAAATTTGGACATCTGCCCGTTTTTGAGTTTGCGCGTTTTGGAAAAAGCTCTTGTGAACTCCACCGGAGAGAGCCAGGTGTCCAGAAATTCTGCGCCAAACGAAACAAGCACTTTCGCCTTTTCAAAACGATAATGCGGAATAACCGGAGCCCCGCCATAACTGGCACTTTGCGCAGAGGCGAGTTCTTCTGTAGAAAGCGGTTCAAATTCGATGTGTTTTGCATTTTCAAAACGGGAGAGAAATTCCTGTATCAATTGGCGCGTGGCGGGACTGGTGATGTACCCCGTGAGAAGCCGGACTTTTCCTTTTTTATCCTGAAGCTGTTTGAAAATGGCGGAGAGATTTTCGTCGACCTTGTCCCAACTTGAAGCCTCCCACGATCCGTTTCTTTTTTCGAGTGGCGCCCGAAGACGATCGGGGTCGTAGAGATTGAGCAAGGACGCCTGCCCTCTGGCACACATCCCCCCCTTGTTCATCGGATGCTCGGCATTGCCTTCGAGTTTGATCGGTCTCCCCTCGCGGGTTTTGGCCAGCACACCGCAAGTCGAGGGACATTCAAAGCAGGTGGTGGCATACCAGTTGGGGACGCCCACCGTCAGCTCCAGAGGTTTGTTCAGATAGGGGATAATTTTTTCAACCGGTCGGCGGGTACAGGCGGCGGCGGAGGCCATCACCATGCTGGCGCCCATCAATCTCAAAAAATCACGGCGGGTGACTCCCGATTTTTCATCCTGCAGATCTTCTTCCGCCAGTTCTTCCGGCGTATGGAGAAATTCCTTGTGGCTGGCGGCCTCAAAAGCGGGATCTTTAGCCAACTCTTCCAGTGATTTCCAATAAGTGGTCATAATATTTTCTTTATACTGTCATTGCGAGGCCCCTTTAGGGGCCGTGGCAATCCCGGGATTGCTTCGCTACGCTCGCAATGACACACCCGTGGGTCAATTATGGCACGTGTTGCAGGTGATCGGTGCCTTGTCCTTGTTCGTCCGATGACAATTAACGCAAAAACCCATGTTGAATTTTTTCTCCTGCCTGATTTTTTCCATCGTCCTTACTTCACCGTGACAGGTTTCGCAAGTCACACCCTTTGCGATGTGGCGTTTATGGTTGAAAAAAACAAAATCGGGCATGTCATGCACCCGCACCCATTCAAAAGAATCCCCCTTGGCGATCAGGTCTTTCATCTTCTGGATATGCGGGCTGTCGGCCTTCACCACCGAATGGCAGTTCATGCAGACATTCATGCTGGGAACGGTGGCGATTCTCGATTTGGAGACGGCGGAGTGACAATACTGGCAATCGATCTTCAAATCTCCCGCGTGCAATTTGTGGCTGAAAGGGATCGGCTGTGTCGGTGAATAACCCTCGTTGTCCCCCACGGATCTCAAAGTATAAACGCCAAAAAGAATAAAAAAGAGGACCAATCCCACCGGAATAATGGTCTTCCATCGGCTCGACTTGATCTTAATCATCTCACTCATATAGTTTTTTAAACGGGGGCTATCTAAGGGAAGTCATTGAAGATGTAAAGGATATTTCTTGGGAAATGGGACGAGTGTATACAGATTTTTCTAATCCAGAAAAGATTTTAACTCTCTTTTGATGCGATGGATGGTCCGACCCCAGTCTCTGGCCATGGTGGGCAATTTCTTTGGACCGAACAGAAAGAGGGCCAGAATAAAAATCAGAACAATTTCGCCGAAGCCGATATCCATAAGCCTCCCGCAACTATGACGAACCAATTTATAATGCAACATTGATTTTGTCCGCCAGTTTCATTACTTTAACAAGAACAACATGGAAAACAGGCCCCAAACAGCGCAGGCCGGACAGTATTATCTTCTCGAAAAAATCGCGCAGGGCGGCATGGCGGAAATATTCAAGGGGCTGGCCTACGATACCAACGGCATCAAGAAAACCGTCTGCATTAAAAAAATTCTTCCGCAGATCGCCGCCTCGCGCGAGTTCATCGATATGCTGGTTGATGAGGCCAAGATCGCCGTCAAGCTGGGACACGGCAACATTGCGCAAATTTACGATCTGGGGAAAGCCGGAGAAGATTATTTCATCGTGATGGAATACGTCGACGGCCAGAACTTGAGCAAAATCCACAAAAAAGTTTTGCGCCAGGGTCAGCTCCTCCCCCTCCCAATGATCTGCTACATCATCGCCGAGATTGCCAATGGCCTGAATTACATGCATCGCAAAACCGATGAAGAGGGGCATTCCTTAAACGTCATCCACCGCGATATCAGTCCGCAGAATATCGTTATCTCCTACGCGGGCACGGTCAAAATCATCGACTTTGGTATTGCCCACGCCGCCGTGAAAGTGGGCCACACCGAATCGGGAATATTGAAAGGAAAGTTCGCGTATATGGCGCCCGAACAGGCGCGCGGTGACCGGGTCGATCATCGTGCCGATATTTTTTCGCTCGGCGTTATTTTTCACGAGCTCCTCACCGGCAAAAGACTCTTCAAGGCGGCTAACACCAAAGAGACATTACGCAATGTCCGCAAAGCTAAAGTTCCGCCCCCTTCCGAAATCAATCCGGAGATTCCAAAAGATATCGACCCGATAGCCCTCAAAGCGTTGACCAAAGACCGACGGCATCGTTATCCCTTCGCTTCTGATTTTGCCGATGAGCTCCTGCAATTTCTGCACACCCATTTTCCCGATTTCAAACCCTCCCAGGTTGCCGATTATCTTCGCAATCTGTTTCGGGAAGAACTCGAGCTCTCGCGCAATCTTGCCGAAGCCGACCAGGCCACACCTCATCTCATCCTCGATAAAACCAAAACAACGCTGGATCCAAAAAAAGAGAGCGACGAAGAACACACCTCCGGTGGTGCGGGCATCGACTGGCGCGAATTCATGTTGGAAGCCGATTGGCCCGAGGAAAAACAGACTAGTGACAAGGGACCAGTGACTAGTGACTCAAAGAAAGAAGAAGAGGAATCTTTTGTTGATGAAGAGAGTCTGTCGGTGGAAGAGAAGACGATTCCCTCTTTCAAAAAACATTCTCTCGTGGCGGGACTCTCCATTTTGCTTGTTATTGTCGCCACGGCGGCTGGATATTTTGGATGGTATTATTACAAGATGGAACAAAAGCCCCCAGCCATGGACTACGGATTAAAAGTGATGCCGATGCCCTTCCCCATGCCACCAACTACGACGAACGAAAAAAAGCTGGCCACACTCATCATAGAATCCAATCCCACCGGTGCCTCGATATATATGGATGACAAGGAGACCGGTCAGACGACTCCGGGCAAACTGGAGGCGATTCCTCCGGGAGAAAAACATATATTGGGTCTCTATCTTGGCAATTACAAATTTTTTAAAACCGAATTTGAATCCAAACCGGGAGAGACACAGCGTTTTCATATTGAGTTGGCTGTCGATTATGGTTCTATCAAAATGCAATCCGAGCCTGCAAGCGCAACGGTCTTGATCAACGGAGAGCCGGTGGGCATCACCCCTTTTATAAAATCGGACTTCTCCCCCGGCACCATTCTCAAAGTGGAGGTCTCCAAAGAGGGTTTTGCCAGCCACACAGAAGAACTGCAGATCTCCGCTGGCAAAGAACATCTGGTCAATGTGGTTTTGGAAAGGCTTCCCTCCTTGCCAGCACCGCCACCTCCCCCTATAATGGAGCACGAACCGGAAACAGCCCCGGAGCAAAATGAATAAAGACAAAACAGAAATAACCGATCAGACGATCATCACCCGCGTTGAAAAGATGCCGGAAGAGGCAGAAAAGAGAGCCTATATCCTCTTTCTTTCCGGGCCCTTAGTCGGAAAACTTCAACAATTAAAAGAGGGGGAAACAACCCTCGGTCGCGCCCCCGATATCGAGGTCCCCATCTCCGACAGCCGTATCTCCAGACGCCATATTCTCATCACCGTCACAGGAGACAAAACCGTTCTGAAAGACCTGGGATCCACCAACGGCACTTTTGTCAACGGCAAGCGCATTCAGACCCACGAACTGTTGGATGGAGACAAAATTCAGCTCTCTTCCTCCACCATTTTCAAATTCGCCTATCAGGATAATCTTGAAAATATTTTTCACAAAGAGCTCTATAAAATGGCGGTGCTCGATGCCGTCACCGGCATTTTCAACAAGCGTTATTTTCTGGACCGCCTCAAAGAGGAATTCAGCCATTCCAAGAGGACCAAAAATCCGATTTCTCTTTTGATGGTAGACATCGACCACTTCAAAAAAATAAACGATACGCTTGGCCATCTGGCGGGCGATTTTGCACTGGCCCATCTGGCGCAGACTTTAAAACAGATGGTCCGCACCGAAGATATTCTGGCCCGTTACGGCGGCGAAGAGTTTGCGGTGATTTTGAGGGGAACGGATGAAAAAGGGGCATGGCAACTCTCGGAACGCATTCGCCAGGCGGTGGAAAAATCGCCCGCCCATTTTGAAACGACGAATATACCGATGACCATCAGTCTTGGAATAGCCTCACTGACCCCAGCGGGAGAATTCAAATCGGAAGAAGATTTTATTGCGGCAGCGGATCATTATCTTTATCAGTCGAAAAAAGCGGGAAGAAACCGGACCTCTGCAAAATAAAAACCCCACCTGACTCTTGGCCAAGTGGGGTTTTTTGAAGATATTCTTTTGTCCAGACTACTGGCCCGGTTGAGCGGGTGCCGCTTCTGGAGCAGGTGCAGGATAAGGAACCGGCACCACCACGGGAGCAACAGGTTGCACCGGCGGGTTATATGTTGTTTCCGACTTCTTACAGCCGACCGTCAGGGCTCCTGCCGCGATCACGGCCACGAGCGTGCTGAACAGAATACTTTTTTTCATGATACTCCTCCTTGTGGATTAAAAAAGTTGTGCAGGTTTATAACGATTTTCAAAAAACTTGTCAAATATACATCGACAACAGACACCGACAAAATCTG
>JAUSII010000114.1 GCA_030648035.1 Deltaproteobacteria bacterium
GTGCCGATGATCGTCAACGACCCACCTTCCTCGATATTGCGGGCGGCTCCGAAAAAACGTTTGGGTTTGTGCAGGGCATTGGAATCGACACCGCCGGAAAGAATTTTGCCTGATGGCGGCACCACGGCGTTGTAGGCCCGAGCCAGACGGGTGATGCTGTCCAAAAGAATCACCACATCCTTTTTATGTTCAACCAGACGCTTGGCTTTTTCAATCACCATTTCTGCCACCTGCACGTGACGCTGGGCCGGCTCATCAAAAGTGGAAGAGACGACTTCGGCTTTCACGTTGCGCTGAACATCGGTCACCTCTTCGGGACGTTCATCGATAAGTAAAACAATCAGCGCAATTTCAGGGTGGTTCTTCGTAATGGCATTGGCAATATTCTGCAGAAGAATGGTCTTGCCCGCGCGCGGCGGAGAAACGATCAATGCTCTCTGCCCTTTGCCGATGGGGGAGAGCATATCCATAATGCGCGTTGAAAAATTGTTTTTATCAAATTCCAGATTGATTCGGCTTTCGGGATAAAGCGGAGTCAAATTGTCGAAAAGAATTTTTTCGCGCCGTTCATCGGCCGCTTCAAAATTGATCTGTTCGACCTTAAGCAGTGCAAAATAACGTTCCGAATCTTTGGGAGGGCGAATCTGGCCGGAAATGGTGTCTCCGGTGCGCAGATTGAAACGCCGGATCTGTGAAGGAGAAACATAAATATCATCGGGACCTGGCAAATAATTATAATCGGGGGAGCGCAAGAAACCGAACCCATCGGGAAGACATTCCAAAACCCCTTCACCATAAATGGCACCACTTTTTTCAGCGTGGGCTTGTAATAGGGCAAAAATCAGTTCCTGCTTGAGCAGATTGGCGGCTCCTTCGATATTCATCGAGTGGGCCAGCTCTACCAGCTCGCCAATTTTTTTGGCCTTGAGCTCATTTAAATGCATGGGATTTCCTCCTTTGAGGCGGGTTGTATTGAATTCAGATAAGTTTTGATTCGTTAAGTTATTTTTTTTAAGTTTTGAGGATTTTTTTGGAATTTGTTTTTCGACTTGCTGGCAGTATGGTGGACGTGGTGAAAAAAGTCAAGGAATTTGAGGCATATATCTCTTGACAGCAGAAATGGAGCCTGTTAGTATTTCGAAATTATTTTATAGGAATATCAATTACTTAGGTGAATCTCTCATGGTGATCAAAGCTAAAAACATCCATTTCATCAAGATGCAGGGGATCGGGAACGACTGTATCATTATAGACTCCCTGAAATCGAAGCTCCAAAATCCCCAGCGCGCGGCCAGAAAGCTGTGTGATCGTAAATATGGGGTGGGGGCAGACCAACTCCTTCTTTTATCCAAATCGAGAAAAGCCGACTTTAAAATGCAGGTTTTCAATGCCGACGGTTCCGAAGCTGAAATGTGCGGCAATGGCATTCGCTGTCTGGGACGCTACATCCGCGAACAGCAATATACCCAGAAACGGGAAATGGACATTGAAACACTGGCTGGCATCCGCCACGTTCGGGTCACTTCCAAAAATGTTGATGTCGATCTGGGCGAGCCGAAGATGAAAGGGAAAGAGATTCCGGTCAACTTGAGCGGCCGCATTATCAATCGCCCTCTCAAAATTGAAAACAAAGATTTTAGAATCACCTGCCTCTCCATGGGCAATCCCCACTGCATTATTTTTCAGGAAAATGTCGACAATTTTCCCGTGGAGAAATATGGCCCCCTGCTTGAAAGTTATCATCTCTTTCCACACCGGACCAATGTCAGCTTCGTCAATGTTGTCTCCACCAATGAACTCAAAGTCCGTGTTTGGGAACGCGGTGCGGGAGAAACACTCGGTTGTGGCACCGCCGCCGCCGCTACGCTGGTGGCCAGCGTGCTGAACGGTTTTACCGATCGCAAAGCCAAGATTTCTCTTCCCGGTGGCAAGCTGGAAGTCGAATGGAATCGCGACACCAATCACGTCTGGCTCTCCGGTCCTGCCGAAAAAGTTTATGAAGGTGACATCCGGCTCTAAGCATGAATCCACTTTTTCAAGGCTCCATGGTTGCTCTCATCACCCCGTTTCACAACGGCAAGGTCGATGAAAAAACGCTTCGTTCGCTCGTCGACTGGCAAATCGAAGAAGGCACACAAGTTCTGGTCCCCTGCGGCACCACCGGCGAAGCCCCCACATTAAGTTACGAAGAACACGAAAAAATTATCAGTATCGTGGTTGAACAGGCCAAAGGTCGAGTTCCGGTTTTGGCCGGTGCCGGTTCCAACGCAACTGAAAATGCCATCAAGCTGACCCGGCAGGCCAAAAAAGCCGGAGCTCAAGGAACACTGCAGGTCACCCCCTATTACAACAAACCGACACAAGAGGGACTCTATCAACATTTCAAGGCGATAGCAGAGGCCGTCGATCTGCCGATGGTTCTTTATAATGTGCCGGGCCGCACGGCTGTGAATATGGAATCGGCCACCACCTTGAGACTCTCTCGCATCGACAACATCGTCGGCATCAAGGAGGCCTCCGGAAAACTCGAACAAATAAATCAGATCATCCAGGAATCAAAAAAAGATTTTGGCGTCTATTCCGGAGACGATCCGCTGAACACCCAGATTTATATGATCGGCGGCAAGGGAGCGATCTCGGTCACGGCCAATGTGGCTCCAAGTCGCGTCGCGAAAATCTGGAACGCTTTTTTTGCCGGAGACAAAAAAATGGCCCTATCAGAGCAGGAGCAACTGCAGGCTTTGAACAAAATTTTATTCATTGAAACAAATCCAATCCCGGTTAAAACGGCCCTTGCATTGATGGGCAAATGCAATGAAGAATTCCGGTTGCCATTGTGCACCATGAGCGAAATGAACAAGGCGAGTCTCAAAGAAACGTTGAAGCAATATCATTTGATTTAAAGCGTCATGACAACACACAATCTCATCATCTGCGGCGCCACCGGAAGAATGGGCAAGTTGATCTGCCAGTTGGCCGAACAATCGGCGGAATGGAAAATCACCGGCAAGGTCGATTCCAAAAATCCGCTCGAAGAGGTGATCGATTCGGGCGACGTGATCATCGACTTCAGTCTGCCGCAAGCCACATCGGGCCATCTTTTGCTGGCGGCCAGACACCAGATTCCCATCGTCATCGGCACCACCGGCCTCGAAAAAAAACAGCACGCAGAAATGGTGCAGGTGACACAACTCATCCCCATCGTCTATTCCGCCAACATGTCGGTCGGCATGAATGTCTTGTGCAAACTGATCGAAGTCGCGACAAAAAAACTGGGCGGCACTTTTGATATTGAAATTTCGGAGACGCATCACATCCACAAAAAAGATCAGCCCTCCGGCACATCAAAAATGATGGGCCTTGTGGTGGAAAAGGTCATCGGAAAAAAACCGCCGATCGAATCGATCCGCGAAGGCGAAGTGATCGGCGAACACACCATTGTTTTTGGATCTCCGTTTGAACACATCGCTCTTTTACATAGTGCTCTCGATCGCCGCGTTTTTGCAGAGGGCGCGTTGACAGCGGCCCGCTGGATTCTGGGGAAAAGCCCTGGACTCTATTCAATGCAGGATGTATTGGGACTCGACTGATGAACAACTATTCAAAACGAATTCAACAATTGCCCCCCTACCCTTTCGCCGAGCTCGACAAAAAAAAGAAGGCCCTGCAGGCACAAGGAAAAGATCTGATCGACTTGAGTATCGGTGATCCCGACATTCCCACGCCACGGCCAATTGTAGAATGCATGCAACAGGCGGTGGCCAAGGCGGAGCATCATCGCTATCCCCCTTATGCCGGCACGGTGAAATTTCGCGAGGGTGTGGCCCGCTGGTATATGAAACGCTTCGGCGTTCAGCTCGATCCGCAACACGAGGTGCTGGCGCTGATCGGCTCCAAAGAGGGAATCGCCAACGCCCATTATGCCTTTGTCGATCCAGGAGATATTGTTCTGGTCCCCACACCCGGTTATCCGGTTTATACCAACGCCACCAAATTTGCACTCGGCCTCCCCTATCTGATGCCGTTGCACAAAAGCCATCATTTTTTGCCCGATTTGAATCTCATTCCCGAAAATATCGCGCACAAGGCAAAGATGATGCATCTCAATTATCCCAACAACCCGACGGGAGCTGTCGCCGACCCCGGTTTTTTTCAGCAGGCTGTCTCTTTTGCAAAACAGAGCAACGTGATTGTCTGTCACGACGCCCCTTATACAGAACTTTATTTCGACGGACACAAACAGCCCAGCTTTCTGCAAACTCCCGGTGCGAAAGAAGTCGGCGTGGAGTTTCACTCACTTTCAAAAACGTTCAACATGACCGGCTGGCGTTTGGGTTTTGCCGTGGGCAATGCCGATATCATCAGGGGGCTTGCAACGATCAAAATGAATATCGACTCGGGCCAATTCACCGCCGTTCAGGAGGCGGGCATTTTTGCGCTCGATCACGAAGAAGAACTGACCCCCACAATTCGCCATACCTATCAGGATCGCCGCGATGTATTTGTGGAGGCATTGAAAAAATTGGGATTCAAAATCGACGCGCCAAAAGCCACTTTTTATTTATGGATGGAGGTCCCCGCCGGTCAGACTTCCGCCACTTTTGCAACCCATCTCTTGGATCACTGCGAGATTGTCGCCACCCCCGGCACCGCCTTTGGTGACGCAGGCGAAGGTTTCATCCGCTTTTCGCTGACCGCACCGAAAGAGAGATTGCTGGAAGCGGCGGAAAGAATTAAAAAACTGCAGTAATTTTACAAATTAAAATGCCAAAAATTGTTTTCATTGCTCTCGGTTCCAATCTGGGTGACAGACAGGCCAATTGCAAAACGGCTATCGATCTTCTCAAAAAAAATTCCATATATGTTTTAAAAATCTCTTCGTGGCACGAAACGAAGGCGGTTACTCTGAATGAAGAGCCGCAACCCGATTACATCAATGGCGTGGTGCAGATTGAAACCGATCTTACCCCACACGAACTGCTGGAAGTCTGCAAAAAAATTGAGTGCGACATGGGGCGCACGCCCACAGGCAAACGCTGGCAGGCGCGCGTGATAGATCTCGACATCCTATTGTATGGCGATCTCGCTCTCGACACGCCGGAACTCAAAATTCCGCATCCGGAAATGGAGAAGCGGGAATTTGTGATGACACCGCTTCGGGAGATTCTTCGCTCATGATCATTGGACTGTTTGCCATTTTAATTCTTGTTCTCATTCTCCCCTTTGTTTTCAAAAAAATTGAACACAACCTTGAAGCATTTCTTTTTGTCATGGGATTGGCGGCGGCCCTCGTTTCAAAAGAGATCAGCGGACCGCTATTGTTGGAAGCATTGCGCGAACCGATTCCCATCACACTTGCCGTGCTCGGGTTTGGTCTTCTTTTCAAATGGGGCCGTCCATTTTTTGATCAATTCATTCAAACACTGCTCAAAAAAATGCCGGTCCCGCTTTTTACATTTTTTCTCATTCTCATTTTGGGTCTGGCCTCCAGCATCATCACCGCCATTATTGCGGCACTCATTCTGGTGGAGGTTATCAGCATTCTCAACCTCGACAAAAAACGGGAGACAAATCTGGTCATCATCGCCTGTTTTGCAATCGGCTTGGGCGCAGTGCTGACACCGATCGGAGAGCCCCTCTCCACCATCGCCATCAGCAAACTCAAAAGTCGGCCGGATGTGAACTTCTGGTATCTTCTGCATCTGCTCGGCTGGGAAGTGTTGGCGAGTGTGCTGGTCTTGGCCCTGCTCTCCCTCTTTTTTCACAAGAATGCACCGGCCCCCACACTCACCGCCGAAGTGCGGGAGGAAAATTATTCGGCCATATTTCTCCGCACCGGAAAAATTTATCTTTTTGTGATGGCGCTTGTTTTTCTGGGGGCCGGTTTCAAACCCTTGATCGATACCTATGTGATCCAACTCTCTGGCGATGTTCTCTATTGGATTAACATTTCTTCGGCAGTGCTCGACAACGCCACACTCACCGCTGCAGAAATCAGCCCTGCCATGACGCCGATGCAGATCAAAAAATTATTGATGGGTCTTTTGATCGCCGGCGGCATGTTGATCCCCGGCAACATTCCCAACATCATCGCCGCTTCCAGACTCAAAATAAAAAGTGGTGACTGGGCCAAGCTCGGCGTGCCGCTCGGATTCATCCTCATGCTGATTTTCTTTTTTATTTTGGAAGTGGAATAAAGTGGGGAGTATCGATCCCCTCTTTTTTGAAACGGACGAACAATTTTTTGATGAAGTTGTGGCGGATCAGAGATTCATCATCGACCTCTTTTAATTGCAAATAAACTTTGAACTGAATGGCACTATCGCCGAAGGACTGAAAGAGAACTTTGGCTTTGACCCCCTCCACAATCTCTGCGGCCACTTCCAGAGTCACCTTCTCCACTTTTTCCAGATCGCTGTCATAGCTGACACCGACCGGAATCGCTATCAATACCGATCTCTCCGGCTGATAATAATTGGTGATGATACTGGAGGCCAATTTGGAATTGGGAATGATGATCATGCTTTTGAGCGGTGTTTTGATGGTGGTATTGCGCCATGTGACATCGGCCACATGTCCCTCTTCGCCGGTGGTGAGGCGGATATAATCTCCCGGACGAATCTGGCCGGAGAGAAGAATATGAACGCCCGAAAACAGATTGGACAACGTCTCCTGCAACCCCAAGGCGACGGCCAAACCGCCAACACCCAATGCCGTCAATACCGGTGTAATAGAAATGCCCATCGCCTGAAAAATGGTGAGCGCTCCCAGCGCAAAAATAATCCCTTTCACCAGATTGGTGAAGATGGAGGTCGAGGGGAGAACATCCTTTTTTCTTTCGGCATACATCCCCACAAACCGCACAGCCACTTTCGCCACAAGAAAAGTCACCGCAAGAATCAGTAAAATGTGAGTGAGCTTTTCAATCGGAATTTCGGTGGGCATTTTGAACATGAGTGCACACTAACAAAATGGGGTTGTTAGAAAAGGGTAAAAAAGATAGGAGGTCCTGATGAAAAAGATGATGATTGTTGCGGCAGGTGGTGCCTCTGGAACCCTTTTCAGATATTGGCTTCAAGTGATCAGCTTTCATCTTCTGGGACCCTCTTTTCCCTTCGGCACTTTTCTGGTGAACAGCATCGGCTGTTTTCTGGCCGGTTTTTTGGGGGCCATGATCAGACCGGAAATCCTTTATCATCCCTATTTCAAACTGTTTATCTTCGTCGGTTTTTTGGGCGGCTTTACAACCTATTCCGGCTTTGCTTTTGAAACCTGGACCCTAGCCAAAGATCAGGAATTTTTAAAAGCCGGCCTCAACCTGTGCCTGCATATTTTTGGTTGCTTTGCGGCCCTTGTTGGGGGTATCTGGGTTTCGCGTTTAATTTAAAAGGAGAACACATGAAATTTTTTATCGATTCCGCCGACATCAACGAAATTAAAGAAGCCAACGCCATGGGAGTTTTGGACGGCGTCACCACCAACCCGACACTCGTGGCCAAAACCGGACGCGATTTTAAAACCGTCGCCAGAGAAATTCTCTCCGAAGTCAAAGGCCCCGTCAGTCTGGAGACGGTCGGCATGACCGCGCAGAAGATGATTGATGAAGGCCATCAGCTGGCCGATTGGGGCCCCAACGTCGTCGTCAAAATTCCCAGCACGGTGGAAGGTTTAAAAGCCATCAAACAATTGCGCTCGGAGGGAATCAAAACAAATTGCACGCTCTGTTTTTCTTCCAATCAGGCATTGATGATTGCCAAAGCCGGCTCCAGCATTGTGAGTCCGTTCGTCGGAAGATTGGACGACATCTCTGAAAACGGAATGGATTTGATTCGCGACATCGTTCAGATTTACAAAAATTATAATTACCCGACCGAAGTTCTGGTCGCCAGCATCCGCAACCCGATTCACGTCAAAGAGGCGGCCCTCTGCGGCGCACACATCTGCACACTCCCGTTCGCCGTCATCAAACAGCTGATGCAACACCCGCTCACCGACAGCGGCATCGACAAGTTTTTGAAAGATTGGGAAAAGGTGCCTTCTAAGCCGTTCTAAGGCTTTCCAACACCTGCTTGCCGATGGCCTTGAGCGCTTCGAAGATGCCGCGACCGGAAGTCGCGACTGTTTCAAAATCGGGGACATTGCGGACATTCAGAAGATGCTTCAGTTCCTGCAGAGAGACGGCTTTAGGAAGATCGCGCTTGTTATATTGGATGACCAACGGGAGTTCGTCAAAATCGCCCCCTTCCCCTTCGATCATTTCTTTTAATTCCATCATGCTGTTCATGTTGTTTTCGAGCTGTTCCAACTGGGAGTCGGCCAGAAAAACCACCCCGTCGACACCCTTCGAAATAATTTTGCGGGCGGCCTCATAGGCGATATCACCCGGAACAGTGTAGAGATGCATGCGAACCTGAAAATTTTTGTATTTGCCAAGGCTCAATGGAACAAAATCAAAATAGAGAGTGCGATTGGAGGAGGTGGAGAGAGAAACGAGCTCGCCCTTTTTGCCCTCGGCCATATTTTCAAAAATATAGCGGAGCGTGGTCGACTTGCCGCAACGGGGCGGACCAAAATAGACCACCTTGCAGTTCACTTCTTTTGTCTGTTCATTGATGAAGGCCATGAGGGAGGGATACTAAGAAGCGAACGAGCGATTGTCAATAAAGGGTTTTTTTGTTACCTTGTGACCATGCCCATTTTGAAACTCGACAAAGACGACCCGCAAAAAGAACTGGAGTTTGAGGTGAAGTGCGGCCTCGCCATTCGCCCGGAAGATCGCATCCACAAACTTTTGGAACACACCAAAGCCATGCTAAGACTGGCCAAACGCTATGAAGATAGAAGACCTTCTCAAATTATTAAACGAAAAGCGGGCTGAATATATCATTATAGGCGCCCAGGCATTGG
Organism: Deltaproteobacteria bacterium; assembly: GCA_030648035.1. Classification (GTDB taxonomy): domain Bacteria; phylum UBA10199; class UBA10199; order SPLOWO2-01-44-7; family SPLOWO2-01-44-7; genus JAUSII01. The sequence continues at coordinate 8,908 of JAUSII010000114.1, forward strand.
CGGCGCACGGTTATGTGCGAGCGACGTCGGATATCGACATCCTCATCCGTCCAACGGAGGCCAACATTGCAAGCGTGCGGGCGGCATTGGAGGCTTTTGGCTATGACACTTCCGAGGCTACAGATGAAGATTTTAAAACCAGGAAAATTCTTTTCCGGCAATATTGGATCGATGTCGACATTCATCCCACTGCCAGCGGAGCAGATACAGAGGACATGTTGAAAAACAAATTTGCCGGAGTTTACGAAGGTATTCCGACGCAATTCGCCTCTCTCGACGACCTCATCAAAATGAAACGCGCCGCCGGCCGCCCCAACGACCTCGAAGACTTGAGATATCTGGAAGAAATCAAAAAACAGTTGGCGCTGAAGAAATAATAACCCCGCCGATAGCGCTCACCCTACACTCTCCCATTGAAAGTGTGGGTTACGAGCAACCGGCGGGGCATTCGTTCTTCGGTCTCCGCCCGAGGCGGAAAGACCAGGGTGACTGATCTGGACTCCCTTCAAGCACACTCCTGGCTTCCTTAAAAACCAAGACTCCGGCTTGAAAGATCTTTACTCCACAAGGGAGTGCTGGGGCGCAGCCAGCCGAAAACCCCTATTGTTGTTACGATTCTCGGGCTGATTGTTGTTGCGGTACGACGCGCGCAGGTTCTCCGGATTATTGTTGTTCCAGGAGCCGCCGCGCAGAACGCCCATTTATCGATCAGCCCCCCTTTCGCCGCCGAAAAACTGCTTCCGGCAGCAAATTGTTTCTCAATCTTGCTGTGTCGGCATGAGCCGCATGGCCAATCCATGATTGGATGGATTGAATAATATGCGGCCATTCCAATTTTCCTTCAGCGTATTGTTTTTGAAATTGTTTGAGCCGTCTTTTAAATCGCAGAAGATTTTGTTTTTTGATGCGGCGTTTATTGGGAAAAATATGCATCCCCAAAAACGGAGTCCCCTGCTCTGCCTTGAAAATCCGGCATTTGTTTTCATTCAGGCAGAGCTTTAAACCCGAAAGATATCGAACTACCGCCTCTTTGGCGAACCAGAGAAAATCTTTGTCGTCGTGCAAGATGACAAAGTCATCCATGTAGCGGAGGTAAAATCGGCAACCGAGGATTTCTTTTATAAAATGATCGAGACCGTTAAGATAAATATTGGCAAAAAACTGACTGGTTAAGTTTCCTATAGGAATACCAATTAGAGCTGGCTGGCTGGCTGGCTG